>CANJQY010000015.1 GCA_947476525.1 Oligoflexales bacterium | reverse complement strand
CTTGGCATCCATGTACACAAGAAGACCGTCAAACGGATACTACTTGAAAATGGCATGGTCCCGCCAAAAACTCGCGTTACACCTCCAACTTGGACAGCCTTCCTCAAAGCCCATATCGTTGTCTGGCGAGCTCCACCAGGCCAGCCACTCTACCAAAAATGGTGCAACGGAATTTGCGATAGGTTTCATCGAAGTCTCAAATCAGAGGTGTTAAACAGAGTTGTCCCCCTGGACGTCGCTGGTATTCGACGATTGTCCATTTGCTATCAGGAATATTTTAACGGACGCAGTCCGCCAACTACGGCATTTTCAATTCATTGCAGAAATCAATAAACGGCATGACCTTTATTTTTCCGGTGCTATACGTCGCCGTACCCCGATGAACCTGATAAAATTGGGGAATATTTGTTCTGCTCGCAAAATAGTGCAGGCTGCTACCAATCGACTTGTCGCCGCTTTTACATTCAACCGCAAAAATTGGCTTTTTGTTTTTTATCACAACAAAATCGACTTCACGCTTATCGACGTCGCGCAAAAAAAGAAGTTCCATTGAATCTCCGTCAGAATCTTCAAGCCAGTGGCAATATTTAAGAAGTTGCGACGCGACTAAGTTTTCCCACCTCGCCCCTAAGTTATCGACTACGGACCAATCCCACATGTATAGTTTTTGCTCTTTTTTAACGGCTCTAATTTTACTTGAACCAAACGGGGAAATTCGAAAGCAAAAGTACATGGACTCCAGCACTTGAATCCAGCGTTTCATGGTTTTATGATCTACTTGAATATCGCCACTTAAGCTTTTTACCGATAACGGGCTGCCAATTTTTTCGGGCATAATTTCGGCAAGTGACTCAAGTGCCGCAAGATTTTGAATTAGGCTAATTTCTCTAACGTCTTCGCGAATAATGCGGCGAATCCGCTCTTTTTGCCACAGCTTGAGCTGCCTTTCGTTTTCGCGAAAAAGTGGCTCAGGAAAACCACCATATTTAAACAGTAAATTCAACGCGACTTCGCAATCCTCTAAATTTAACTCCCTTAAAGAATATGGATGCAGCCGCACATACCGGTATCGGCCGAAAAGGGAATCCCCGCCTTTTTGGTAGACATCTAGGCGCGCAGAGCCTGTAACTATAATTTTTCGATGTTTTTTTTCGACATCGATGACGCCTTTGATCCAGCGCTTCCACGTTTTGAATTTATGAAGCTCATCAAAAACCAAAATGGGCTGATTTGCCGGCAATTGAGTTTTACGAATTTTATCTGACGAGGGGCCGTAATCCCAATTAAGGTAAGCTGGATGTTTTGCATCAGCATCGGCCGCAATCAGTGAAAGTGCCAACGTTGTTTTACCAACTTGCCTTGGCCCACCAATGAAAACGGCTCTTGTTTCCAAAGACTCATTTACAAAATCGAGAATATATCTCATATAAACAGCCTTTCTTAGATCGTCAGTATCCCATTAATGACGTTGTTTTAGAATACTAGTAAATGGGACACCTGTCCATTTTATTAACGAGTAAAATGGACAGATGTCTCATTTACTAGTGTGGCAATACGCATTTAACCAACGGTATTTAATAGATATTAATTCGATCCGACCCGAGTCTGGGCCTTGTAGTGCCGCAATAATCAATGTTTATGATTTCATTGTCGATTTTATTTCTCTCTCGTATGAGTCGCTTCATGGAGGAGCATGTCAAAAAACTTTGTTTGTTGCTGAAATTCGCTATGCGCGTTCTAAGTCAACTTTTATCAGACCTATGGGCGTACTATTCGTCTCCATATCCACTACTGCTGATCGTTGGCGTTTTACGCCGAATAATTCGACGTGCGAATACTCTTTGGCAGGTACAGGCCAGACAATTATTTAATCTGCTCAGAGCCGAATTTGCAAATGGCAAATCGCATTTTCGAGAGTGCCATCACAGCTTCGACCAATGAAAATTGTGTCCCAAAAATTCAGGGACAACGTACCATCGGTCACCGAATAGGAATCGAGATCACCAGGCATATCGACGCCCTTTGCCTCACAAGTTGAAGCTTTTAGGAGGTTTATGCTTTCAAAGCATTGAGTAACGCCGGAGGTGCTGACGGAAAAAACTACACTGCGTTCGACGGTTCGATGTTTCAGCGCATCGCGATCATAGGCTCTGAGTTCTGGAGATTCATTACAAAGTTCTGGCGAGTCAAAACAGGTTACGACGTTATCCTTAAGTTTCCCAAGATTAAATGAGATGTTGTTGCGGATGGGGGCGAGGGCCTCGACTTCGGCAGGTGGTAGCATGGAAGAACCAACGAGTGTTTTTGCGCGTTCAAGATCCATTTCAGAATCTTCGATCATCAGCGATAAGCGTTCGCGTTTAGCCTCCCAGATGGGGTCTTGAATTTTAGAAATACCAGGATATGGCGCTAAATCAAAATCAATGACCGATCTAGAGTGCGTTGCATTTTGCGCAAACGCACCATTTTGATAGTCTATGATGCTGCTCAACAGCGCTTCGCAATTTGCAAAAATCTCAAGGGAGCACGTGACGACATCTCGTCCAGAAAATATCTGGCGGACGTCGTTCAAGGCTTCCCCTGTAGCGCTATATTGAATTGAAATGGAGGAGTGCTTTTTTGACTCCTCATCGAGGCTAGAAACACTTGCCTTAATTTCAGCGAGACTGCCATAGGCTGCGCCGCCAGAAGCATCAAATTTGCGGAGCATTTTCGAGGTGGAAAACGCCATTTTAACGAGCACACTCATCTCTGCACCGTAGTATAAATTCGCAACATAAACATCCCCGCAACGTTCGCGACTGTAGGTTCCTAGGAGCTCAGGTGACATGGCTCTAGAGGCCTTGGTGATGATCTTGGTATACGCAATAAATCCAAGCGAGCGCTCTGATGATTTTCCTTCCTCGACCAGTTTGGCCTTAGCGTCGCCTTTGGCAAGGCCGTAGGTGAACGATCCACTCATTTCAAAACCAATATTTCGAGAGGTCTCACGGGCATCGTCTATTTTGCGAATGAATCCAGTGCGCTCCGATAACCCATCTTGCACCTCCTCGGTAAAGCTCATGCAACGTTGATTCGTGGTCCGTAGTCGCAAGGAATCAAAGGCCTCACCTGTGGTCAAAGCGATCTCGCTCGTTTGGACGGCACTTGGTGCCATCTGATGCTTCAAACCACAAGAAGTGGCAGCACTGACCATCAAAAGCATAGGTATGAATTTATACACTTAAACCTCCCGCAAATAGTTACTCGTGAACCTTAGGGCAAAACGTGCCTTAAAAATCCTCCGCTCAATCCCGATGATCTACTCGGTGTGGATTTCTCGCACGCCGCCCGAAAGGTGTCAAGGATTAAATTGGCCAGCCGGCCAACATGTCTGGTTGCTTCTTAAATACGTTGAAATTCAGGCGTTTACGTCCCGGTCTAAGCGGGACTTCTGAATTTCAAGTGTACGAGATTACTGGTGTAAAACTCGTGGCGGATAATTTACTAAAGTTTTCCAAATTCTTACCGATAGGAGGGCTTACTTAACGCTGAAAAAGGGGGACGTTTATGGCATTCAAGTTAGGTCAATACATTATTATTGCCTTTGTTGTTCTTCTGGGAGCATCAGCTTGCCAAAATAAACCAAAGGCGAAAAATAAGTCTTTTGTAGGTCTTGAATCCGAATTGGATCAAAGCATATTGAACGGTCAAGCGCCGTCCTTCCTGTTACTCCAAAATTGGTTTACGGGAGCACTTCCCGTAAGCGCTGAAAATTCTCGGACAGGTGGTACGACCTATCAAGTTCATTCACAATTAAATGACCAATCAATGGCCAAACTGCCGGAGCAATACCGGAAAATGCTCACCGAGTATCTCATCCAGCAAGGCCAAAGAATTCACGATTTTCAGTCTAATCTTCAACGGCCTAACGAACTAAAAGCCCTTCTGCAAAAAGAGGCCTTGGAACTCCAGGATATCCTGATGGCCTTGATTGACGTCGGATACGTTCCGGTCACAGATGATTTGCTTGCGCATTTAATTGCCCATAGACCGCTTAGAAATTTTATTGACCGCTATTCAGTAGAGCTCCTAGAAAAATTATTTAAACGCTCTCTCAGGAGCCTGATTCAAGGATTGCCCACGGAAACCGAAAATTTCGGAAACTTGTTGATCGCCGCAAGTGTAGATGGCCATGGCGCGACCCCAAAATTCGTCGCAAGCCTCGGTGCAGACTGTGGAAAAATAAATAGGATGCTCAGGTCCATGAATGCGAAGGACACTGTCACCTGCCGAGCTACCGGCGCCATGAATTTGGAAAGCGGAAGCGTCGCTGACAACTTAGAGTCCCTTGGTGGATCTGCTGGAAAAACATTCGGTATCGTAGGCGGTCTCACTGGACCTAACTCCTACGCCGATAGTGCTAACAGCGTAAAATTGTCCATTTTTCAAGGTAGGGACGTAAATACTGGTGACCCGACTTCAAACGCTCCAGGTGGAGGAGGCACGACCACCGGAGGCACGACCACCGGAGGCTCGACCACCGGAGGCTCGACCACGGGCAGTGCAGACCCACTAGCATCGTCATTTAGTGACCTAAATAAGCTCTTTGAATCTTTCGTCAGTGGTTTAGGTGGTGCAAGCTTGACCTCCGTTCCTCCTCGCGCGTTGCCTCGTCGACCAACAGGAAATGCTTGCGACGGAAAAGTGGGAATGAAATTGGTTGTTTGTCAACGCTACTTTCAAACGCTTCCGTCCAGTTCCGAAATGTTTAAGCGAAGCACTAATCACAAAACGGCTAAATTGGCAGATTCTTCAGAACTCAATTTGACGGGGGGCTACAACTTCTTTATGGTCGGAAAATATGGAACAAAAATTCAAAATCAAGGGTCAGAAGGAGCCTGTACAGCATTTGGATTAGCACACACGATTGGAACAATGGCACTAATGCGTGGCAAATCGGGCGAATACGATGCCTGGAAAATTTGGTCGGCACAAGGGCAACAACCGTATTTGGAGTCAGCTTTAGAAGCGGCCAAAAACATGGATTTTGACGGGCTAAAAATCGAGAGTCCCACCGATGTCCCCACAAATATTGCCGCTATAAAAGCGCAACTTGATGCCGGCAGACCGCTTTATATCGGTAGCGATGTCGACGATTCTTGGAATGGTGCCGGAGACGGTAAGATTACCTGTAACGGAAACTCAGTTGGTGGCCATGCGTATTCGTTGGTTGGATATGACGATGCGAGCAAAAAAATTATTGTCAAGAATTCTTGGGGAGACTCATGGGGCGACCAAGGGTACGGTTACTTAGACTATGATTGTCTAAACAATATGGGGCAAGTGTCTCTATACGATGTAAAACTTAAGTGACGCTTCCTGTCGAAAACACGGTCGTTAGGATCTTTGTTTTGACGATCTGCTGTTAGCTGATTTTCGCTGAAATGGCGACACTTTGCGGAAAAGATCCAGACTCTCTCTCTCAATACTAACCAGTATTCCCATGGCGGCGCAAAACACAATCATGGCCGTCCCTCCGTAGGAAAAGAACGGCAGTGGTACCCCCACTACTGGAAAGAGTCCAAGCACCATCGCAGTGTTAATAGCAAACGACACAAAAATAATTCCAGTCATGCCCACAGCTAAAAGGGACGCGAATACGTCTTTCCCATTTTTTGCAATGGCCAGCCCCATATAGATCAGCGTGACAAATAAAATAAACACGACGCTTGTTCCTAGAAAGCCGTGCTCCTCAGAAAAAACCGCAAAAATAAAATCTGTATGCCGAGCCGGCAAGAATTGCAGCTGCGTCTGCGTGCCTGCCATAAATCCCTTCCCCAAAAATTTACCACTTCCGATAGCAATAAAGCTCTGAAGGGCATTATATCCGGTATTGCTACTGTCCATATCGGGATTAATCAGATTGAGCACCCGCAGTTTTTGGTAGTCGCGGAGAATAAAAAACCAGGCACCCAATACGACCGTTAACCCACCGGTCGCAGCGATGGCGAGGCTTCGGCCGTTGATGCGAATAAAACATAATTGGCACGTCATAATGAGCGCGCAAACCCCGGCTGTTCCCAAATCTGGCTGCGCAAAAATCAAGAGAAAGGCCACCCCAATTATCAGAGACAATGGAAGCAGATCGCGTAAAGTATATGGCTGGGAGAGCCGCGATGTATAGAAATATTTCGCAACGATAATAGACACGGCTATTTTTGCGAGTTCGGACGGCTGAAAAACAATGGGTCCGACTTTTAACCAGCGCTGAGCGCCCATGGAAATACCGCCAATGATATCGACTAACACTAATTGCGCGCAAACTGCGCCGTAGATCCAGTAGGCATACGAGTTATAAAAACGTGGCGAAATAATCCACCCACAGACGTAAAACCCGACGCATGCGAGTGCAAGGTTTTTTAGTTGTGACCAAAAAAGGCTAGTTCCCGCAGCGGCACTGTAGAGATTGGTCATTCCAATCGAAATGAGAAGAAAGAGTACGGTCATCAGAATTTTCGACCAGATAAGCGTTGGTTCTCGAATGGCTTGCCCAGGCACAAGCAGAACTGGGGCGTGTGCCATGGCGCCTACGCCCACCATCTGGTCTCTGGAATCAATCATGCTCAGCCCCTTCCTGTGATGTGGGAATTGGAGTCACGGCAGCACCGATTGCAAGTCCAGCCCGCCGTTTTTTAAGATCGAAATAAGATCTAAGTATTTGCCCGGCTACTGGAGCCGCCGAGGCGCCACCGCCGCCTTTGTCATCGTGCTCGCTGATGATAACGACGACGACCTCTGGGTTTTCCACCGGGGCAAAACTTGCAAACAATGCGTGTTCTTTCCACAAAATAGAAACGTCAGATTGATTTTTATTTTTCTTCAAATTAACAACTTGAACGGATCCAGTTTTTCCGGCGACACGCACTCCAGGGACACGGGCATTTTTACCGGTTCCTTCATCGTCCATAACTACGGCCTCAAGGCCCGAACGCACCAGCTCAAAATTCTCCAGGGAAACGGAATCAATCGTCCGCACAAGAGTCGGAGTTCTCTCGTCGAGAGTAATTCCTGCGGGAGTTGAGATGCGTTTGACGATATAAGGTTTCCAAACTTTCCCGCGAGTGGCGATGGCTGAGTAAAGGGCGGCTAACTGAAGTGGAGTCATCAAATTATAACCCTGGCCTATAGCTACGGAGGGTGTTTCACCGGCCGCCCATAGCTCTTTGTGGGTGGATTTCTTCCATTCCTGAGTAGGAACCAAGCCGGGACGTTCCATATTAATCTCTAAACCCAATTTTGAGCCTAGACCAAAATCACGAGCATACTTGGCGATTCGGTCCACACCAAGTTCGATGCCCACGTGATAGAAGTAAACGTCGCATGATTGCATGAGGGCACGGTGAAGGGACACAGTCCCATGGCCGCCCTTTTTCCAACAGCCAAATGCCTGTGATCCGAGCGAAAACGATCCATTGCAAATGTAGGATCTGTTTGGAGTAATGATCCCATCTTGAAGTGCGGCCAGGGCGACAAGTGCTTTGTAGGTTGACCCTGGTGCGAATTCTCCGGAAGTTGTTTTATCCATAAATGGGTGGAGCGGATCAAGGGTCATGGCGCGAAATTCTTCCGGGCTAAGGCCGCGCTGATACATATAAGGATCCCAACTAGGCAGGCTCGTCAGGGCTAAGATACCGCCTGTGTTAGGATCCATGACGACGACAGCGCCGTTTTTTCCAGAAAATGCTTTAGAGACGGTTTCCTGCAGCTCAAGGTCAATGGTTAGCTGCACGTTTGAACCGGGTTTGGCCGCTTCCAAAGGCAGATCCCATTCATGTTCAGTGGGATTGGAGGCGCGGCCAAACGCATCCACTTGAATAAGGGTGTAGCCGTGTTGCCCTCGAAGATATTGCTCTAGGCGAGCTTCAAGTCCAGACCTCCCGACGAGGTCTCCGATCGAGTAGGGATTGTTTTTATTCTTTGCATTGAATTCTTCCATGGCACTCGGGCTCAACTCGCCTAGGTGCCCAAGTGTATGTGGGGACGTTCCGGTGTTGTACTCACGACGAGCCGTAGTGCGCACCTCGACGCCAGGCAGAAAAAGGCGATTGGACTCGATGATGGAGACTTCATGCAGACTTAGGTTTCGCATCATGGTGATGGGCATAAATTTTGGAAGAGATTTGGCTCTCTTATACTTTCGCTTAAATAAATCTCCAGGTTGATGCAGAAGTCGGGCCAATACGTCAAAAGTTTTTTCCTGATTTTTCATGTATTGGGGCACTACGATCAACTCCGAGGTCGCGGTGTTGCCGAGAATAATCTTGCCCCATGCGTCGTAAAGAATGCCGCGGGGAGCTGGTACGTCAATTTTTCGAACTCGATTATTTTCAGAGATTCGGCGGTAGTAGTCGCCGCGATAAATCTGTAATTGCCACAGCCTAAGCCACAGGATTAAAGCCGCAATCACGATGACAATGCTCGCAGCAAAAAAACGGCTTTCAATTAACAAATGTGGCGAGCGAGACATTTTTTTCATGGGGGAGTTGTTTCTCCCTTAAACCTCAGCATCCACGGATAAGCCAAGGCCATTCCTACGATGACTGAGAAGCTTACTCGCAGTAGTTGTTTCGCAAAATAGAAGAAATCTAACTGCGCACCGTCTTGCCTTAACAAAATAATTAATGATTCAAAGTTTGAAATAAAAAAGGACGAAATGAAAAACGTAACTATCCATGGTACCGCGTGCCGCCACGACAACAATTTCCTGGACAGCATTATAATCGCAAAAATAATCCAATAAGCAGTCAAATACATGCCGCGGGGGCACCCTGCATTCGTTTCTTGGATCAAAGAGCCTAGGAGCAAGGCTGACACAGACAACGGAGCTGGTGCCACGACAAAAGTTAGGACGAGCCACGGAGTCAAGAGCGAAAACGGAAGGATCCCACCAGTTAACGATGGAAATACGTGGTTATCAATCGTACCGATGACAACTAGCCACAGCATGTCGGCCCAATAAAACCCGGTATTTGGGCGAATTGGCCACCATCCACGACGGTGGTCATCCGAGGTGCTGAAAGATGGAGTTTCCATTTCGAAGTTGATGTTCACTGTGTGAAGCCTATTTCGTAGTTCGTTTTTCGTTTAAGGTTGGGTTTAAGGACTTGTCAAACCAATCGGCGCCACCCGCCTCAGCAATTCGGCCAAGCTCAGGGTCCTCTCGCAACAAGATGATAACTTCCTCAATGAGGTGCGGCTCGACCCACGGAGCCACAGTAATAAGTTGGCTCACATCGTCAGATTCAAAACTAATTCGCACAATTTTCCCGACTGGGATGCCTTTAGGAAAGCTACCAACAATACCTGACGTAGCTAGCGTGTCGCCAATTCTGACCTCGGAACTTCGCTGAAGCTTCAGACGACAACTTTCATTGGAGTAGCCGCCAAGAACGCCCCGAATTCGGTTGCGTTGCACAAACACGTCGATGTTTGAGTCGAAATCGACGAGGAGCTGGATGTCTGAAAAATATACTCCGACACGAATTACACGGCCAATAGCACCGGCGCTTGCGATGGCTGGCATACCAATTTTTACGCCCGCGTCACTGCCCTTTGAGACTCTGATCGTGCGAAATGGTAGTGCTTTTTGTCCTGTGATCACCTCTGCCGCGACTATTTTATCGGTCATTACCTGCGTGAAACCGGCGAGGCTTCGCAGGCGATTCAATTCGATGAGTAGCTCATCATAGTTCAGCTGACTTGACTTCAATTTTAAATTTTCTGCCTGGAGCAAAGTATTCTCGTGGGATTTTCCGCTTAAATTAATATACCGTTCCCACGCATTATCAAGCCCGGTAGAGGATTCATGCCAGACCCACGCAAAGGGATACGATATGTCTTGAATTAAGATGGCAGCTCTTGAGACAGGTCCTTCACTCCAGGGAGAAAATTGAGTGGAAAAAAATAGCAATGGAGCGGCGAATATACCCGAAATTAACACCCAAAAGCGAAGTCGATTTAGGTCCATGCGCTCACAGCTCCTGTGTCGTCTTATTATGGAAACTCATAAAAGAATTCATCCTCGAATCCTCAGTTTTGATTTGAACTAATTTGGATCTAACTGCAAAGGCCGAAGCGAGTCTACACCGCCTCGGCCCCTAATCTGCAGATCTTTTTTTAAATACTTACTGAACAGTTACCTGGCACAAGATGTCAATTTGGTCGAGGGCTTTTCCAGAGCCAAGAACCACTGCACACAACGGATCATCAGCAATCATAATCGGCAAGCCAGTTTCTTCGCGAAGAAGAATATCTAGATTGCGAATCAACGCACCGCCACCGGCGAGCATAATTCCTTTGTCCACGATATCGGCTGCAAGTTCTGGAGGAGTTTTTTCGAGGGCCACACGAACGGCTTCAACGATTGTGTTGACAGGCTCCATAATCGCCTCACGAATTTCTTCGCTATTAACTTCAATGGTTTTAGGTATTCCGGCGACAAGGTCACGGCCTTTGACGGCCATAGTCTGAATGTTTTCGTCAGGGTATGCGGTACCAATCTTAATTTTGATTTGCTCTGCCGTACGCTCTCCAATAAGGAGTTGATATTTACGTTTAAGATAGTTGACGATGGCTTCATCCATTTTATCACCGCCGACTCGAACCGACTTAGAGTAAACAATGCCAGCAAGGGAAATTACGGCAACTTCTGTTGTACCGCCGCCAATATCCACAATCATACTTCCACTTGGCTCGGTGATCGGAAGGCCTGCGCCGATTGCGGCCGCCATTGGCTCTTCGATGAGGTATACTTCACGGGCACCGGCTGATTCGGCTGATTCGCGAACAGCGCGTTTTTCAACTTCAGTAATTCCATAAGGAACGCAAATAATAATTCTTGGCTTAACCATCGTGCGGCGATTATGGGCGCGCTCAATAAAATAACGAAGCATCGCTTCGGTAATCTCAAAGTCTGCGATAACGCCGTCTTTCATCGGGCGAATGGCCACGATCGATCCAGGCGTCCTGCCAAGCATTTCCTTGGCTTCTTTACCGACAGCAAGTATTTTTTTGCCGCCGCGTGCATCGCGTTGAACGGCGACGACAGAGGGCTCGTTGGTGACAATACCGATGCCTTTGACATAAACAAGTGTGTTTGCTGTTCCAAGGTCAATGGCGAGATCGTTTGAAAAAAGTCCCGCGAACCAATCAAAAATCATAAAGGCCTCCGTAATCATTGGGCATATTGAAAAATAGTGAATTCGAACAAATACTTATCCACAGAACTATCCACACTCGTAATCGCAGAATTCAAAGGTCGCCCGACGTAAATCCGGATATTTAAGTGTTTTAAAAGTAAACCCCATCGAGGCCCGACAAGCAATAGGTTTCCCCGACGAGATCAAAAAATCTTGAAACGAAGCCTGCCTGTTATCTGTGCAAAACGGTGCCTTACATATTGTATTAGACAAGACCCAGTAAAATCAGGCACTTTTGATGTCAATAAAATTGTCAATCAATGTTGCCAATTAATGTTAAATTTGAATTTGCTCGCGTCATAAGATTTTAATTCAGGGAGGCTAGACTAAAATGTTGCGTTGGAAAGATAAATCGATTTCGGATATGGACCGCCAAAAATTGTTTCGTAATTCAGGAGCCTATTTGCTTTTGGGGCTGTCTGTAGTGGCAATGACTTTTTTCGGTATTTGTTCCCCAAAAGGAGACACGTTAATGCTGTCAGGGAATGCCGCCAAAGTGGCGGGTGAAAAAATTTCTCAATCAGAATTTCAGCGCTCATATCGCGCTATGAGCGAGCGTCTCCAATCTCAGTATCAAGACGGCTTCGAATCTATTAAACGGGAAATTCCTCGCTACGTCATGCAGCAGTTGGTCGATGGACGAATTAGCAATATTGCGGCGTTGAGTGCGGGCATCGAAGCGCAAGATGATGATGTTGTTCGCGTGCTGCAGGATGCCAAAGCGTTTCAAGATGAAAGTGGTAAATTCAGTAGTGTGGCGTTTGAAAACTACCTGCGGTCAAATAAGCACACAGAGTCCACGTTCAATAGTGACGTGCGTCGAAGTCTTACAAATCAAGCGCTGCAACAATTTGTAAGTGAGGTCAGTTATGTGTCAAGAAAAACTGCAGCACTGAATTATCGATTTAAGGAAACAAAAATGGAGGCCGATTTTTTAAAATTAGATGCATCCATGGTCAAAGTTACGGTTGCAGCTGCAGACCTCGCAAAATTTCTGAATGACGCAGGCAAAGCTAAAGTGAAAACATATTTTGAGGGTCACCCTTCCGATTACAATACTAAAGAGCGAGTGAAGGCTCGGCATGTTTTAATTTCATTCACTGGTGCACGCAATGTGTCTGGGGTTGGAGCACTTAGGAGTAAGGCCGACGCCCAAAAACAGGCAGCAGAAGTCCTCAAACAAGTTTCGGCTCCAGGAGCCGATTTTTCAAAAATTGCATCTTCACTCACCGACGAAGCCTCCGGAAAAACTCGGGGCGGGGACCTCGGATTTTTTGCACGTGAAGATATGGCCAAAGAGTTTTCAGAGGCGGCCTTTGCCCTGACTCCAGGCCAGATTAGTGCCGTAGTGGAATCTCCATTCGGATTTCATGTGATCAAAGTTGAAGAAAAGCAAGCGGCTCAGTCCACGACATTGGAGCAGGCTACTAACGCGATTGCGACAAAGTTATTGGAACAAGAAGGCGCTCCCGCATTGCTTCAGCAAATGGGGGATGCAATCCTTGCGGACCTAAAAGCTGGAAAATCTATCGACGACCGGTTAAAATCCCTAAAGGCAAAGTGGGAAACTACTGGCAATATCGAATCGGGATCTGCAAGCCTGCCAAATGCTGGGGGCGGAGTCGATATGGTCGATGCCGTCGCGCAACTGGCTAACGTTGGAGATCTCGCAGGTAAGGTTTTCGATGTGCGCGGTGCTAAGTTTATACTGAGATTGAAGTCTCGCGTTGTGCCTGATGAGGCCAAGCTTGACGACAAAAAGCAAAGAGAGCTAGCGAAGTCGGCGTCTGCCGTCGCGGCAAACTCTCTTTTGAAATCTCTTCAGGCCACCACTCGCAAAAATCTTGAGGAAAAAGGTAAAATCTGGGAAAACCCACAATATACAACAATCGGTAAAGCTTCAAATGGGCCTGCGGAAGATGACGCTGGGGGTTGATCCACAATATGGCAAAGGTACTTCTCGTCACAAAGACCACGACTTGGGAATGGCATGGTACCTGGTACCAATCTCAATTCCAAAATGGGCATTTACCGGAATCTGATATCGCTCAAATTAAACTGGGCCACGCGGATCACCAGGAGGCTGTAGCGCAAGCTCAAAAAATTTTGACTGCGCGGTTCGTCCCGTTTCGCACGGTGAATGTTGATGACGAGAATTGGCGCCTCGACGACGACACGGAAATGGTAATAACTCTCGGCGGAGATGGAACTCTCCTGTCGGCTAGCCACAGAGTGGAATCGGAAAAAATTCAATTGGTCGGCATTCGATCTTCGGGCACTAGTGTTGGGTACCTTTGTGTGGGCGGAATTGAAACGATGGACGCCGTGGTTGATTCGATGCTCAAGGGTCAGTTGAAGTTTACTCGGGCCTGCCGCTTACGTGCAAAGATTTCGCCTGCTGATGGTTCCGCCGCGCGTTTTTCGCCGCCGGCACTAAATGATTTTCTCTACTCTAACGCGAATCCTGCCGCGACAACGCGATATCGATTGAACCTTGGAAGTCGGCGCGAGGAGCACAAAAGTTCTGGGATGTGGATTAGCACCGCCCTAGGCAGTACGGCAGGAATTTGCGCGGCAGGAGGTGTCATTATGCCGCGTGACGACAAGAATTTTCAATTTGTGGTTCGTGAAATTTACCGTGCCCCAGGTAAAAATGTTCATTTGGTGTCTGGTTTTTTCGACGCTGATGATCGGGCATTATTTATAGAAAATCGTTGTGAAAAAGCCATTGTCGCTGCAGATGGAAATCGTAGCGTTATGCAAATTGAGTGGGGTGACAAAATCGAATTCCACCGCGCCTCATGTGTCAAAATTGCGCAAGCCTAGAAAAGGACGAAATGTATGAGCGGTAACGAGTACATTCCATTAGAGATGGAAAAAAAATGGCAGGATTATTGGGTTACAAACAAAACCTTTAAAACTCCCAAGCCTGATAAATCAAAGCCCAAATACTACGCCCTAGATATGTTTCCCTATCCGTCTGGAGAAGGATTGCATGTTGGGCATCCTGAAGGCTATACAGCAACAGATATCACCGCGCGATTTAAACGCATGCGTGGATTTAACGTCCTCCATCCGATGGGGTGGGATGCGTTTGGACTACCTGCCGAGCAGTATGCTATTCAAACTGGCACTCATCCAGCGGAGACCACCGCCAAGAACATTAATCGTTTCAGGGAGCAATTAAAAAATCTTGGATTTAGTTACGACTGGGACGGCGAAGTGAACACCACTGATCCAGAGTACTACAAATGGACACAGTGGATTTTTCTGAAGTTGTTTGAGCGTGGGCTTGCCTACGAGAGCTTTGCACCGGTAAACTGGTGCCCAGCACTTGGTACCGTGCTCGCAAATGAAGAGGTTATCGACGGCAAATCAGAACGCGGGGACCACCCGGTTGAGCGTAGGCCACTTCGGCAATGGGTGCTGAAAATTACTGAGTACGCTGACCGACTTATTGACGATTTGGTGCTCGTCGATTGGCCTGAATCGATCAAAGATATGCAGCGGAATTGGATTGGAAAATCTATTGGCGCTGAGGTGCGTTTTGAAGTGGCAGGCCACACAGGTAAACACTTTGAAGTGTTTACCACGAGGCCAGACACTCTGTTCGGGGCGACTTTTTGTGTCCTAGCCCCAGAGCACCCATTAGTCATGTCCATTGTCTCTGCAGCGCAAAAAAAAGCAGTGACGGAATACGTACAGGTGGCAAAAAATCGAAGTGACTTAGACCGTTCCGCTCAAAACAAAGATAAAACGGGAGTTTTCACTGGAGCTTTTGCGGTCAATCCGGTCAACGGGGAAAAAATTCAGATTTGGGTCGCTGATTATGTGTTGGTAAATTACGGACTGGGCGCGATCATGGCCGTGCCAGGTCACGATGAGAGAGATCATCAATTCGCTAAAAAATTTGACATACCAATTCTTCGCGTGCTCTCAGGAGGCGACGAGTCTGATATTAATGTGCAAGCTCACACCGGTGACGGTGAGTTAATAAATTCTGGATTCCTGAACGGCAAAAATAAAGTTGCCGCCATCGCCACAATGATTCAGTGGCTTGAAGAAAAAAATCTTGGGCGTAAAAAAACCACCTATAAACTTCGTGACTGGTTGTTCAGTCGGCAACGCTACTGGGGCGAGCCGTTTCCCGTCCTCCACGATTCAGATGGCAATGTGCGAGCTGTGGATATAAGCGACCTTCCAATTAGACTTCCTGAATTGGAAGATTTTAAGCCAAGTGGCACGCCCGAATCTGTGTTAAGTAAGGCGGCCGATTGGATTTCTGTGACCAAAGATGGAAAAACTTATAAGCGAGAAACCAATACCATGCCGCAGTGGGCGGGGTCTTGCTGGTACTATTTGAGGTTTATCGACCCGAAAAACACCAAAGAGCCGTTTAGCAAAGAAAATCATGACTATTGGATGCCCGTAGACCTTTACGTTGGCGGTGCAGAGCATGCCGTATTACATCTTCTATATGCTCGGTTTTGGCACAAAGTGCTGTTTGACTGCGGAGTCGTAAGCACCAAAGAGCCGTTCCATAAACTGGTGAATCAAGGCATGATTCTCGGTGAAAATGGCGAGAAAATGTCAAAATCCAGGGGCAACGTTGTAAGTCCAGACGACGTCGTGCGCGACTACGGAGCCGATTCTCTGCGCCTCTATGAAATGTTTATGGGTCCACTAACGCAAACTAAGCCGTGGCAGACCGCTGGAATAGTTGGTTGTCACAGATTTTTGGGGCGAGCTTGGCGGTTGTTTTTGGACGAAAATGGAGCCTTCAAGTTTGGGGACAATAAAAAATTTGCGGCCTCAGCCGTGTCCTCTGAGCTGACAAAAGTTTTGCACAAAACCATAAAAAAAGTCACCGATGACATCGAAGCGATGAGCTACAACACGGCTATTTCTGCCATGATGGAATTTGTTAACGCCTGCTACAAAGAAACCCATTTATCGCAGGAACTTTGCGAATCCTTCGCATTAATCCTCAGTCCCTTCGCCCCACATATTGCCGAAGAATTGTGGAGCCGAATGGGCCATCAAAAAACTCTCGCTTTCGTGGCGTGGCCAATATTTGACTCTAAACTAGTCGTGGACGATACGATTACCCTGTCGATTCAAGTCAACGGTAAATTGCGCGGCACATTAGAAGTCACTAAAACAGCCTCGCAAGAAGAGATTCTGGCGGCTGCTCGCGCGCTGGAGGCTGTGCAGCGTAATGTTGAGGGCAAGACCATTCGCAAGGAAATTTACGTGGCCGGTAAGATCGTGAATTTTGTAGCCAATTGACGCAGTCGCAGTACTTTCGCTACAATCTATATGCTATGATTATGAAAATAATTCACTAGCGAGGACTGTTGCCCATGGCATTTTCATATCAGCCAATTTTCGAGAAGGCAGACGACTCGACGAAATACCGTCTTATCACTAAAGACGGTATCAAGGTTGAGCACCTTGCTGGGCGAGAAATTTTGTCGATCTCTCCCGAGACCATCGCAAAACTGACGGATGTGGCCTTTGATGATGTTTCGCATTTATTGCGAACCTCTCATTTAGAAAAATTATCAAAAATATTGAAAGATCCTGAAGCGTCACAAAACGACTGTTTTGTGGCCACGGAACTCCTTAAAAATGCGGTGATCGCCGCCGAACGAATTTTTCCTTCTTGTCAGGATACCGGCACCGCGATTGTCATGGGCAAGAAAGGTGAGGATGTCTACACAGGGATTAACGACGAGGTCCCCATTAGCCAAGGAATTTATGATGCCTACCTCCGGCGAAATCTTCGCTATTCGCAATTGGCTCCACTGACGATGTTCGAAGAAAAAAACACAGGAACAAACCTTCCGGCGCAAATCGATTTGTATGCACAGCCGGGGAGTAAATATGAATTTCTGTTTATCGCTAAAGGTGGCGGTAGCGCCAATAAAAGTTACATCTACCAAAAAACAAAATCCGTACTGAATCCAAAATCTATGGAGGCTTTTGTAAAGGAAGCCCTAGGCGGGTTAGGGACGGCCGCGTGCCCTCCATACCATCTATCACTAGTGATTGGCGGGACTTCGGCTGAGATGAATCTCAAGACCGTTAAACTCGGGTCGTGCGGATACTACGATAAACTTCCGACGTCTGGCAACGCAGCAGGGCGAGCTTTCCGCGATCTTGAAATGGAAGGGCTCGTTGAAAAATGGGCTCGCGAAACAAAAATTGGTGCTCAGTTTGGTGGGAAATATTTTGTGCACGATGTGCGTGTTATTCGACTTCCGCGCCACGGAGCCTCGTGCCCAATAGGAATTGGTGTGTCGTGCTCAGCAGACCGTCAAGTGAAGGCCAAGATCACGAAGGATGGAGCGTTTTTAGAGGTTCTTGAAGTGGATCCTGCTCAATTCTTACCAGACTCGGCTCTCGCAAGCTCAACGGCGGCAGAAGCAAATGGTGCGGTTCAGGTTGATCTCAATCGTCCGATGAAAGATCTGTTAGCAGCCCTCGATAAATTACCGGTGGCGACCCGGCTCATGCTAAATGGCCCTTTGATTGTGGCTCGGGATATTGCTCACGCCAAAATTCTTGAAATCTTGGAGTCTGGTGCGGGGCTGCCTGATTATTTCAAACAATATCCGGTGTATTATGCTGGTCCGGCTAAAACGCCCGAAGGTTTTGCTTCTGGAAGTTTTGGGCCGACGACGTCTCAAAGGATGGATCCCTATGTGGCAAAATTTCAGGCGGCAGGCGGCTCCATGGTGATGTTGGGAAAGGGGAATCGGACGCAGGAAGTGACCGATGCCTGCAAGAAATATGGAGGATTTTATCTTGGCAGTATTGGTGGGCCTGCTGCTAGATTGGGCCGAGATTGCATAATTAAGGTAGAACAGTTAGAATTTAAGGAACTTGGAATGGAAGCCGTTTGGAAAATTGAAGTAAAGAATTTTCCCGCGTTTGTAATTGTTGATAATAAGGGCAACGATTTTTTTGGTGGTCGGGGCGGTGAGGAATAATTTAGCTCAGTGAGGAATACATGTCATGAATCAATTGAAATGTCAGGCAACTAGGTCCATTCGGTCAATTATGAAGTCAGTTTTGCCAGGCCTGTTAACTGCGACTGTTGTGTGCGCAACCTTTTCCTGCAAGTCTGAAACCCCGGCAGAGCAAGGACCGAAGCGTGGAGCCGCAGATCCCAAGTGCAATACTCTGACTTTAGAGACCTGCACGCCGGTTGACTGCACGGTTGTCGGCACGCTATGTTCAGGCACAGCAGCTTACTGTGGCGGTTTTAAGAATAACCCAGATAAGTGTCCTGAATCGTGTCTGAAGAAATCAGATGACTGTCTACAATTAGAAGACCGTGCCTCTACTCCCCAAATTGGTTCTGCTGCGTATTGTCAGCCGTTTAAGGTTAAAGCAGACTGTCCATCCACCTGTGAGTGGAGCGCCACGAACAGTCAGTGCAAAGAGATTTCGAAGCAGCCTTTCATCCCCGATTCGGAAAACTGTAGTCAATTCTTTAACCAAGCCACTTGTACAGGAAGCTGTGAGTGGATTGCCGCCAACCAAAGCTGTCAAAAAAGAGGTAGTCAGCCTGTTACGCCAAATCCCATCAATAATAACTGTGCACAGGTCAGCTTGCTGATGTGTTTATTTACCCAAGGGTGCGTTCCAAAATTGGCATTGCCACCAATATGTGGACCTAAGCTGTAGGTTATTTCGCCTCAGGCGCTTGGACTCTCAAATGAATGTTCGCAAGCAAATTGCATCAATTATAGACGCCGAGCTGACAGCTGGAAGATCAATTGTTTTGGGATACCTTGCCGCAACCTCTGGCTCCACGTATCAAAAAGCTGGGGCAAGGATGGTATTCCTTCGTGACGGTACCTGGTGCGGGCTTTTGAGTGGGGGGTGCCTTGAGGCCGATCTTTCTGAGCACGCCGCCGAATGTTTTGAGGATGGTGAGGCGGCACTGACAAACTCATCCGGAAAAATTGTTTCGTACGATACTAATGAGGATGGAGACATTGTGTTTGGCACGGGAATGGGCTGTAGGGGGTCTCTGACCGTGGCCCTAATTCTTGTAAATCCGGCCCACTGTGTTGCAGAAAATCTTGTAGAGTCATGTATCCAAGCGTTTGTAGAGAAACACAATCTAGGGCCGATGCCAAGAATGGATCACCTGGTGGCCCGCCGGTTGTTGATTTTTGGGGCGGGTGTCGATGCGAGGCCGTTATGCCGCTTGGCGAGTGATCTTGACTGGCAAGTTACAATTGTGGACCATAGGCCTATTTTTGCTCGCCAATCAGAGTTTCCAGGTGCGGTGAGGGTGATTTGTGAAACCGTTGAACGTCAATTAATTTTAGAAATAATCGCGGCCTCAAATGCATGGACCGCAGTCGTGATTATGACGCATAATTTTGAGCGTGATCTTGAGATCTTGAAGGCCGTGGCCGAGGAAAACGTGGATTTCCTCGGCATCCTTGGTCCCGTCCTACGCACCTCAGACCTTATGGCAAAACTGCCAATGGCCACCCAAGAGAGGCTTGCACAAAAGCTTCACTCACCTATCGGCTTAGACCTGGGAGGGTACGGTCCCGAATCTGTTGCCATATCGATCACGGCCCAGATCCAAATGCTTTGGTCTGGAGCGAGCGGTACATCGCGATTATTTTCCGTTCCTGGAAAAAATATGGATACTATTATTTTAGCGGCTGGCTCATCTTCTCGGATGGGACGATCTAAGCAGCTGCTTAAAATAGCGGGTGAAAGTTTGGTGCGCCGAGCCGTTCGCGTGGCAATAGCCGCAGGTCAGAAAAATATTTTTGTGGTTGTCGGATGTGACGGCAATTATGTGCGAGACGAAATTGAGGATCTGCCAATCACAATCGTAGATAACCCAAATCATGAGTCTGGAATGGCCTCGTCCATCGCGGCGGGCATTCAAAGCCTATCGTCCAAAAGCCCGGGCACGTTAATTATGACGTGTGATCAGCCGTTCATAAAAGTGGAGCATTTTCTCCAAATGATTGATGTGTTTAACACCCGTCGACCAAGAATTTGCGCGACTGGATATGAGAATTTTTCAGGTGTTCCCGCCATATTTTCTGCAAACCTTTATCCGGAACTTCTAAGCCTAAAGGGTGACCGCGGTGCGCGGGCAGTCGTTGAAAAGTACAGGCACCACCTGATTTCTTTCCCCTGTCTAGATGCGGCTCTCGACTGCGACACACCACAAGAATTTGACCAGATGACGAATTATTTTATGCAAAGCGACGTTGATCAGCACTGTCAATAGACCTCTGAATAGATGTAAATGGAGTTAAACTGTATGATTACCTGCACGATCAATGGAAAAAAATTAACATCAGACGCAGACCCTGAAACCCCAATCTTATGGTTTGTCAGAGAGCATGCAGGTTTGACCGGCACAAAATACTCGTGTGGCATGGCCCTTTGCGGCGCCTGTACAGTGCATCTAAATGGCCAACCAATCAGATCTTGTGTGGTGCCAATTTCTGCGGCTGAAGGGCAAAGTATTACGACCATCGAGGGACTGTCCAACAATGGCTTATCGCCCGTACAAAAAGCCTGGATTGATCACAACGTGCCCCAGTGTGGGTATTGTCAAGCGGGTCAAATTATGTCGGCTACCGCATTGCTGGCTTCAAATCCGGCGCCTACCGATGAGGATATTGATGTTGCCATGAGTGGAAATATTTGCCGGTGCGGGACCTACCCGAGGATTCGTGCGGCCATTCACACGGCTGCGCGTAACATGAAAAATCCATAATTTACAATTGAAGAGGTTTATTCCATGTTGGATAAAAATTTGTCGCGAAGGGCCTTTATTCAAGGTGCCGCAGTGGTGGGTAGCGGGCTTACGGTTGGTATTGATCTTGCCAGCGGTGTCGCATTGGCCGGGGACGCACCCAGTTTTTCGTTTCCTAATCCATGGCTGAGAATTGATGCCAAGGGAATAACTTTTGTTCTCGACAAAACGGAGATGGGGCAAGGCGTGCTTACTGCCATGGCGATGATTATCGCCGAAGAGTTGGATGTTGATTTGGAGCAGCTCACCATTGAAACCGCTCCGGCCGATAGAATTTACGGGACGTTTACCGATCTCGGTGTTCAGATGACCGGTGGCAGTTCAAGCATTAAATCTACTTGGCATCCCCTCAAAATAATTGGTGCCACGGCCAGGCAATTGCTAATTAATGCTGCCGCAAAAATTTGGCACGTGGAGCCGGCCGAATGTAGAGCGGAGTCAGCCATCATTTATCATGACGTTTCAGGAAGAAGGGGGTCTTACGCTTCTTTCGCCGATGCCGCCGCCCAGCTTCCAGTGCCGGTTCCGACATTTAAAAATCCAAATACTTATCGCTACGTAGGAAAATCCAGAAACAAAATGGATGCCAAGGCCCATGTTACCGGCGTCACAAAATATGGAGTGGACACAGCCCTAGACAAAATGCTGACCTGTAGCATTGTTCGCTGCCCGTTTATCGGCGGTAGCGTAAAAAGTTATGAGGACTCCCTAGTTAAAAAATCGCCCGGCGTGCGCTATATTATTAAACTTCCATATGGACTAGCCGTCGTGGCTGATACCTATTGGCAAGCAAAAAAAGCTGCAGAACTTTTGACCGTCGTCTGGAATGAAGGTGAACTTGGGGCCCTTTCCTCAGCCTCAATTCGCGGGCAATTTGAGGCGGGCGCTAAGGACGGCGGAAAAAAAATTCGCCACGAAGGCAACATTCCAAAACTGGGTAAAGCCTCCAAAGAAATCATTGATGCGGTCTACGAAACTCCCTACCTAGCCCACGCAACCATGGAGCCGCAAAACTGTGTGGCTTCGGTGACTAAAGATTTCTGTGAGGTCTGGGCCCCGACGCAAACCCCCGGCCTGTGTATGGAAGTTGCCCGAGACATTACAGGATTTTCAACCGATAAAATTAAAATTCACACGACAAGTATTGGCGGAGGTTTTGGCCGGAGGCTGCTTGCAGATTTTGTGGCCGAGGCGGTAACGATTGCCAAAGAAGTGCCTGCGCCGGTGAAGATTATTTGGTCGCGTGAAGACGATTTTCACCATGATTTTTGTCGACCCGCCAGCTATAATCTAATGTCAGGGGGCATTGACAAAAGTGGTATGCCTTTATACTGGAAGCATCTCATTGTAAGTCCATCCATCCTCTCCTATTTTATCCCTCAAGCGATGAGCGCGATGATGCCAGCGTGGATCCCAGTGTGTATTGGGAAAAGCATTGGTGGCGCCGTCGGAAGTGGATTTCATGGGCTTATTGCTGACGACACGGCGACCGAAGGGGCCAAAGATCTAACGTACCGTATTCCCAATATTCAAGTGGATTATCACCAGGTCGATCCTGGTGTGCCTGTTGGTTTTTGGCGTTCTGTGGGGCACTCCCATCAAGCGTTTATGGTGGAAAGTTTTATCGACGAGTTGGCTCATTTGGCCGGTCAAGACCCGTATAAATATCGCAGAAAGTTACTAGCGGCTCACCCCAGAAATCTTGCCGTAATGGACCGAGTCGCCGCAGAAATTGGCTGGTCCCGAGCTGCACCCAAAGGCGTATTTCGCGGCATTGCACAGCACTCTTCCTTTGGGAGTTACTGTGCTCAGGCAATGGAGGTACGGGTGGATCTTGAAGGAAAAATAAAAATTTTACGTGTGGTCGTAGCCTTTGACTGTGGACAGATAGTCAATCCTGATGGCGTAAAATCACAAATCGAGGGCGCCATTATTTTTGGTCTTTCGGCTGCACTCAAAGGTGAGATCACTTATGAATTGGGAAAAGTGCAGCAAAATAATTTCAATGATTATCAGGTTATGCGCATGAATGAAACGCCGGTGATTGAGGTTCACATTATTAGCAGTGATCAGGCCGCGGGTGGTGTAGGTGAGCCAGGCGTTCCGCCCGTCGCGCCAGCACTCGCAAATGCTATTTTTGCAGCAACAGGAATCCGCCATCGGCGACTACCCATGAGAGTTCTATGATCCGAACGCCTTGTCCAATGGGCCGCGGCGAGATGATTCGTTAGACACATTTGTGAGCGGGTCAGAGTGAATCTACCCCATAGGCTTCAAGGTATATGTTGGCAATTTTCGCCTTCCAGTCTGCATGCTCGCTGCGAAAGCGAACCATTTGCGGTTGAGTGGTGTGTTCAAGAAAATAAAGAGCCTGTACAAACGGCTGACCTCGTCCAGCCGCTCGGTTTTGTACGAGCATCTCATCACCCGAAAGAGAAAATTTCATAACTTTGGAAACCAATTCAGCTTGGTCGACGCGTATTTCCGAATCGATATTGGCATACAGAATTTTGAAACTTAAAATGTCGTGTTCTTTCCACTCCAAGCGATCGGCTAGGAATTCCATGGGCATCGCCATCTCGACAAAAGACATGACAGACTGCAAGTCGTTGCCCCAATTTCCCGCAACTCCGTAACCCTTAAAATTAGGTCGAAGCCCGAGGGCCCCTCCTAGCTCACTTATGACCATAGTTAGAAATGATTCTTTTACGGCATGTTCAACGTTTTCCACTAGTCCATTGTCAGCGAATCCTTGAATCATCCTCGGGTGGCCGAAATACTGATAACGTTTTCCAATAATTATTCGTGCCTGATGGAGTTCTCCAGAGGTGTCGTCTAATTGCACTAATTCGCTTCCAGTTGAATCGTCGCGATCACCTATAGCAAAGACTATGGTGCCAGTCATTCCAGGCCTCTCTGATCGCAACGCAATGCGGCTACCAAAGGAAGGAAATTTGGTGCGAAGGTCTGCGGTTGCTATTTTTAATCCTTCTTGAAGCCATTTTCCGTGCTCAGTCGTTGCAAACGGCTCGCCCGAAGTGTCGTCTAGATCGTCAATCACGATCGGTGCGCGGAGGGGGTTCCAGTGATAAATGGGTGACTCTTTGAGATTTTTTACGCTGTAGTCTTTTTGAAACCTCGTACCAAAGTCTCCGTCCTCGGTAACCATTGAAGATGGTGGGCTTGCCAAATCTTTTGCGGGGGTCTTGGGTAGCGGAAAAATTACTTTGTCGGCATCAAGTCTCAATTCGAACTCTAACTCAGCCATAACTTTGGTGGTAGGTATGTCGCTCCAGCTTAGCGCATATGTGCAATGAACCAGCCAAGTAATCCCATTGGGGCGTATGATCATTTTATCAATGGTAGCAACCCCAGACTCGCTGCCGCCGGTTTCGAGGGAGAAATGTTCGCCGCCCGAATTCTTTTTTAGGCTTTGCGCGAAAGGGCTATTATCGGCGAAAAAAGAAGTTGGACACCTCGCAAAAAAATCATTTCCAAGGAGTTGACTATCGACGTATTGCCGGTCAAGCCGTGTAAAAATCCCAACAGATTTTTCCTCGAAGCTGCTGTCTAGTTTTCCTTCAGAGTTGCTGGAAGGCGGGATTGTCGGGAGGGGAAGCAAGGATGTGCCTGGTATTCCGGAAAAAATGAGGTTTCTATCCGTTACAGAAGCACTGATTGCTGTGCCAGATTGTGCAAGGCTGCTATCGTCGAGGACTTTGGACTGACCGAGATGATAGGGGGTAATGCGCGGGTCGATTTGGCCATTTATTTCCGGAGTCGAAACCATACTCCAAAGTTGTAGGGTGCCCAAATAGGCATGAAAATTAAATTTAGTTGAGGCAATAAATTTTTTATCAATCTCCAATGGGACACCTGGGGTAATCTTTTTTGGCAATGTCACCACTTCTTTTATGACGCTGACTTCTCTTGTGCGGCATCCCGCCACAAGGAAAAAAGCAGAGAGCGTCAAGGCTAAGATGTTCCCACGGGAAATCTCGGGCAACGTGGCCATGAAGTGCTTCGTGGTGGCCTCGGCGGTGATCGCTAGTTGTTTGGGAGCGTGTATCACGGGTGTCATTCCTCTTCCAGTCTGTAGCTGGTGTATCGGACGATACTGGGAGAAAATGAGGGGTCAAGAATCAAAAAATTGGGACTTCGACTGGCGCGAGTTGGTGCTTCGATAAAAACGTCGGTAATACTTTGTATTGTCGGCCGAGGTTTGTCCTGTGGTTTGTCCTGTGGTTGGTTTTAACTTGTCTAAAAATTTCTAGACCACTTCGTCTAGGGGGTTGCGAATGTCGCCGCTTTCCAGCAATTCCGAGGCTATGGCCGCGATTTTTTGTTGGGCGAACTCAATTTTACTGACAGCCGTTGGTTTTGCAGCGGCGATGTTTTCTTTCAACTGTGCTGCGCGACGTTCAGACATAGCACTAAAAATCGCAAGCTCTAATGGCCCGTTTACACGGCGCAACGCTAATTCAAGATCGGCTGGAGAGACTACGCTCAATAACTTCTCTATTCCCTGCTTGTCGAATTTTTGAATGTCATCAAATGTAAAGAGCCCAGAGCGAACTTCCGCAGCCAACGTTGGTGCGGATCCTTCGAGATTTTCCAGAATTTCTTTGCGTTGCGGAGCCCCCATCTGGGCTAAAATCTGAGCCATTTTACGCGGTCCACCGATGCGCTTTACGTTTCGAATCTTCGCCGCCTCGATCGCCTTTGACAAGACCGCGTCGATGTCATCGAGAACACTTGCGTCAATTTCTCTAAGATTTGCAAGCCTAGATAAAATATCGGCACGGATTCCTGGGGGCATTTGACTCGCTATTTCTCCCGATTTTTTTGCGCTTAGGTGTCCGAGAATCAAGGCGATAGTTTGCGGGTGCTCAATTTGAAGTATTTGCCAGAGTGTTTTGCCATCCACAGTTTCGGCTTCTTCAAAACATGGCGGTAAGGGGGGAGCGAGAGTACTATTGAATTTGGCGGCGTCATCGGCGTCGAATGTTTTCGAAATAATTCGGCGAGCCGTCTCACCGCCATCAGGACTACGCGCCTTGAAGCTCACGAGCAAAGATTGAAACTCCTCTTGGACCGCATCGATGCATTCGGCATCGAGATTTTTCATGCCAGAAATGGCTTGTAGCACACGCTTTGCTTCTGCGGCTGGAAGTTTTTGAAGAAGTTCACTGGCTAGGTCTTCTCCGAGACTAATGAGCAGAATGGCGACCTTATCGGTTCTCGACATCAGCTTGATGTTGAATTTGTTTTTTGCATTATCTCGCGACAAGATTCCCCCCTTTCTACAACCTGTACTACCGCTTTATTAAGCTACCAACTTAAAGCTGGTGATTAGACCGTCCACTTCAGGCGTGTAGTGCCGCAATTTAATCGCGACTTTTATATACTAACTCGTTGCTCTTTGATACTTGAGCTTCAATTGAGCCCTTAAGTGGATTAGTTAGCTCATCAAAATACATTGATATCGGTTCAATATAAGAATTCACCTCATTCGCAATCTTAAGATATTTCCGCCATTTTCAGGTCATCACGTGCTAGAGATATCCATTTTTGAAACAACTCATCGTCAGACATATTCAATCCCCATTCTACTTTGGCTATTGTAACATGTCAAAATTGTGGGCAACCTATTTTTTTTGCAGATTTGGTTCAACTCAGACTGACCTTTTCTTAGGAATTCATTGCATCCAGATATTCAAAAATATCTGGACCTCAAACACTTCACAAAATTTAGCCTCAAAGATGGCGACTTGATGTGGGGCGATTTTGATTTAATCTTCCCGATCATGGACCTATACAAAAATTCCATTGGCTCGCGTGCTTCGTAAAAATTGGTCTACCGAAACATCATTTCCTCATCGGATGCGTCACGCGAAGTGCAGATCCCAGAATAGAATTCCCGCAATAGTACGGCATTTTCATTGCTAGGAGTGTTCGGAATTGTAAAGTAGCATGAAACTTCCAGGGTGGGACTGCAGGTTCGTGACATAAGCGAGCTCGACGAATCGATGCGGCGAGGACAGGCACTGCTCGAACCCGTGGCAGGAGCGAAGCAGAAGTCGCCAGTGGGTGCGGGAGATCTGAATGTGGAGTCAATCATTCGATTGATTGCCACGCCCGCCATTGCCCCCGGGCTTGTGTAAAGTACGTCATCAGAATATTCGACATAAACCCCAACTGCAGTAGTTTTTGGTCCCTGCGCGTCCCTGAGGCCCAGCAGACCAATGTTGCCATTTGGCAGGGTGGAATAAGAAATTGAATTGCGGCTTATTGTTACACCACGACTTCGGGTGATGGGTTTGTAGCAATTGGCGGTTTGATTAGTTAGAACTGTGCCATTTGGTAAAACTGTACCTGCATGTTGCGTATTCCATCGGCTTTTCTGTACGCCGATACCAAAGGACTGGCTGCCAATGCGCAGATCAGTAATTTTATTGTTGTCGATTGTCACCAGGCTAACATCCGCCAGGACAATGCCGCCAAGCGTTTTTCCCGACCTAGCCATCTCATTTACCCAAATATCTGAACCTACGCCTGAAAGCGGCAAAAAGGTGTCGATGACGTTGTCTCGGACTACGGGCGCAATGAGCGGCCAATTGTGTGCATCATCGCCAATGCATCGGGCCGTGCCAATATTGTATTGGCAGCCGCGAATCAAAATCCCACTGACAGACTTGTGGATCTTGTTGCCGATGATGGCAACGCTTACGGCATAGTTGAGTCCGTTGTTGTTTTCATAGGATCCGACCTGGATAGGCATGCCGGTGTAAGACACGCTATTTTCTTGGATCAACACCTTTGCGCATGGCTGCTCATAATATATTTTTGAGTATGTCAGACGGTTGTTGATGATCGAAGTGTCGGAACATCCGACCGTATCAACGTGGCCTGTAACATACACCCCGGTCAACGCGCCCCAAGGCGCCGCCCCCTTTCCCTTAAGCAGGGTAAAGAAACTTGGTTCGTTGACGATATCGTTGTTATCAATGACGATCGGCAGACGGCTCGCTGTGGTGTATCCCATGTTGAAATTGTCTACTTCTGGTGGTGGTGGATTGCGCAAAGAGTAAGGCATAGTTAGATAGATTGAAGCTTTGAAATTGTTCCGTATCTTCGAAGCAGCGACTGATACGCCGTTGCCCTCCCGTGAATTTATCGCCCGGTACCAATTGTCAGTCTTGACTCTGAATAGACGGATGTCGCGGGAGCGATATGTGTGTATGGCTGTGCTTTGCGTCTTTAGATCGCCGTTACTCCAGTCATTGGCGACTGCAAGTCGGTCGCCAATGAGGGCGATATCTTGAAAATAATTCTGGGCGCCACTAGCGCGTTTTTCAGTAGAGCTTGCCGAGCAAAGCAGATTATTTTTCGCACCGGGGTTTTTAGGGATTGGATTCGTCGGCGTTGTGGCGGAGTCACAGAAGTCAGTCATTTTTTCGAAACCAGCCATGAACAGGTAGGTTCCTGTCCTTTTGTCGAGCCGAGGATTTGTACAGTTATTTGAGCCTGAAGGGCTTCCACTTGAGTTTCTGTTTAGAAGGCAGTCGTTCTTTTTAATCAAAGAAATTGCGCTTGCCCCTCTGCCTTCCATGCCTCCTCCGCGAATCGCCACGCCCCGTGGCAAAGTAAACACGACCCATTGGTCTTTGTAAGGATCCGCAGACGAATGCTGTGGGTAGGCCGTTTTCCAGACGCCTTCGACAAAATACGTGCCTTTAGGAAAAAAGACCTCTACCGGAGTGCATTCCGGATACAGGTCAATATGATTCCATGGCCTCGCAGGGCATCTAGCCGCAAATTTTTCCCCTGCGGCATACAAACAATTTTGATTTGATTATACCTGATTATACCTGTTATCATTGTCGGGCGCACTCGCGAAATTTGAGGTGAACCTGCGCAAATGCCGAGTCTAAAAAACGGACTCACTATTTTGGACTCCAAGAAGTTGACTCAGGGTAATGAACTGTATATATTAAATATTGTGGCTATTTTGCCGGCGCTATCTCGCCTTGTTTGGAGTCCCAATACAATGTTACCTATCGATATCATTCTAGACCATACTTCTATTTGTAATCTTACCACCGAACGAGACATTCTCAACAAAGCGATTGAAAATGGCGAACACATCGTTATATTTGGCCGTCGCAATACAGGAAAAACATCTCTGGTAAAAGGTGTGTGCGTTCCTAAATTTTTGGCAAAGAGTAAAAAATCTGTCGCCATTGAAGCCGATTTCCTAGGAGTTGATTCGATAGAGGAGGTGCAAACTCGGCTTCGAATTGCTTTAGAACGAGGCCTATCGAGATCGTTTCCCAAGAAACGGGCCGCCATTAAACTCGTCTCCACCTTGGCAAAACTTCGTCCGAGACTTGAACTTGAGGCGATGACCGGTAATATTGAATTTAAATTCGCCAACGACGATCAATCCTCCGACTCATTGCGACTGGAACACTATTTTGACGAAATCGCTCGACTTGCCACTCAATATGATATGCTCTTGGTGATGGACGAATTTCAGGATCTTGATTTCATAAAAGGGGCCGTCG
>CANJQY010000014.1 GCA_947476525.1 Oligoflexales bacterium | reverse complement strand
CGTACCATTAGCGAGGAGAACTAAGACTTGCTCTACTGACATGCGCTTGCCATAAATCGCAGGACGACCACCAAGATAACCCGGCATCATAACAATCCATTTGAACCCATCCACGAAACACCCCTGATGGCGTTTACAAAAATCAAGCATCGCTGCCTTCTTTCGGTCATGCGCAATCAAGGCAACTTTTATTTGGCTTGTCCCATAATTTAGATTTTCTTATCTTCCGAGTCGCAGTCGTCAAGTACAAAACCTGCAACTTCAACACCACTGTCTTTGTCCTTTAACTCGCCGTCACTCGTAGTGCCCGCTTCCAACACAAGAGTCTTTAGAACGGCTCCCGCTAAATCCGTAAATACAATCGTCGCCGATCCGCTCACAGGCTTACACTCGTCGGAACCCAATTTAAAATCTGCATAAGTCGTCGTAATTGTCGAGTCAGTGTCCTTCGTCACAACCACTTGGCCGCTTACGATAGTTTTGCTCGTCACTGAATTATCTGTCTTGCTTCGTTCCACTTTAACCACCAACGGCTTATCAGCCGCTGTTTTGATGGTCAATGCTGACGAGACCGTGGCGCCGTCCTTATCTGTCATCACCAGTGCATGCTTAACATCAGTAATTACAATTGATTTGTTTCGTACGTAGGTCGTTGTGGTATCGAGAGCCGTATCGTTTGAAGACCATGTGGTAGACCTTTTTCCGGACGCTATAAATGATTTTGTCGAAGTGCGTGTGAGCTGGGTACTCGTGTACGTTCTGTTTGAGTCACGACTTCTTTCAAAGCTCAAATCTAGTTTCAGACCACTCGGGTTCTTGAAATCAGCGTTAGCGCCAGTTGCGGCGGTATTACAGGTAACGGCGGTTCCATCACTTCGAGACCAGGTCCTCGTTACCTTGCTGCTTCCGGCAAGGGTCCGAGTCACTGTAACGGTACCAGATTTTTTGGTATCGGTTTTGGCTCTGTTCACCGTGGAGTTGATCGAAACCACTGCGGTGGCACCAGAGACTGCGCAAGTTTTTGTGATCGTGCTCGTATCCGAATCAGAATCTTTAATCAGGTAGGCTGAACCTCCATCGGTTAAACCTGCGCCCGAAGCACTCTGATCGGCTGCTGCCGAAATCGCATCGCCATGACTTGCGTTGACAATGCTTCCAGACAACTGCGGGTCTGCAACCAATGTCGAGGCCGCTACCGTTGGGGTCATGGGATCAGTGCTGTCTTGTGCCTTGGTGCCGCAGCCTGCCAATACAGTCATGAACAATAACCGACTAAGAAAAAACACCTTATTTCCCGTAATCATAATTTCCTCCAGTGATTTATGGAGCCAATAACAAATTGACCGTTGTATCGTAAACGCGTCCATGCAACCTTCATGAAATCCAATCTTTGAACTTCAGCGGAGGCATCGGACTAATTTTATAAATCTTTAGCGAAAAACGACAACCATCGGCAACCACAGCTTAATCAGTTCATAGGCAGCCGCGGGCGCGAAAGCGCCAGCGACTCGGTAAGCCGACAAGACCCGAGGGAGGGAACTGATTAATAGGATTGGCTGGATTGACTCTCCATCCCTAACACGGTCAAGTCTCGGGTGGCGTTACGCTCGAGAATCGACATGATTTTGTCTTTATTTGCTAGTGTGGAGGATGCCACCGAAGATACTAGCTCAGCCCGCAACTGGTCATTTTTCATGTAAGACAAACAAACGCTGTAGCGCTGGTTGGCCGGAATTCGGTCTATCCACCCAAGGCCCTCGCGGTAAACAATGCTCGAGGCGATGGACGCGGCGAGTGTCGCAATTTTATGGGCCAATGGCAACTTCTCTAAAATCCGTGATCGATATTTCTCGACCAGAATTTTCGGGCAATGCGCTAATACCAAGCTGGTAAAAAATTCGTCATTTTCCACCTCACGCTCTCGGCGCGTTAACTCCTCAAGGAGAACGTCTGTAACTTCGTTGATGACGCGACTTGCATCCATCGATAGCTCAACCAATGAACGTCGCCGCCCCGACCGCACAAACTCTCTGAAAATCAACTTGGCCTCATTGTCGGCTTTGACTCTCAAAATATCAATAACCTGACTCACATAAATTGGCTTGATTTCCAAAAATTCACGGTCTGAAATAGTCAACGATGCGATGATTTCATAACTAGAGCAAATGACGCCAGTTTTATTGGCCGAACTATCCTTGATCATCAACACACCGTGCTCCTGCAATTTTTTGCGAGCTCCAGAGGTAAAGAAAATATTTGCACCTTCGATCACCGCACGCACAGTGGGCTTGTCGTTCTTAATGAAAAGCTCCCACGTCCTGTCGTTTACGGTATATGGCCTCCCACCACCTGGAATAAAAATATCCGCATCGACCACTGCGTGAATTTCGTTGCGTATCTTCATCGTTTCCGGAGTATCCGCTTTAACCACGAAGGCACCCTTGCCTTGAAGCTTGGCCGAATTGAATTCAGAAATACCGTAGCTCGCCGTAAACAGGCGAAGCAGCTCCGTCCATTGTAAACCATCGGGATCATAAGCAGCGCCGGTACCATCTCCGATGGCAACGACTCGTGCATTTTCGCCGTATTCGCGGAAGAGAATCTTCAACTCGTTGCCAGCAACATCGCCGTCTGGACCGCCAGTCATTTTTACCGTAAAAGACTGTTTATGCGGATCGATATTCAGGAATTTAAGCATGTTCTCGACGAACACATTGATGCCCTCACTCGTCACACCGTATTCTTTGTGGTTTATTCCGGCGCCCGGCTTAGAAGACATAAATGCCGCCGCATAGGGATACCCGCGTCGAGCTGCTTGCGCAGGAATCCATTCGATCAATTCATTGGTAATGTTCTCGTCTGGGCCAAGATAAATAATATCATCCTTGTCATAGTAGGAAACCAAATTGGCTTGACCTGCCTCTCTTGACTCATCGTCTGGAACCAAAAGATCTAGCAATGCGTTGACTCCACCGCGCACTGCCGAAATGCGGTCACCACCAGGCTTGAGCACGAGAACACCTTTAGCGCCACCCTCTGGAATATCTTTATTTTTCAGCTGTTGGGCATGGGACAGACCATAAACTTCATCGTAGTGCCCCGCCAATGCAACCTCAAAATCCGTAGAATTTCTTGGCATAACAACTCTAAGGCCTCCACGCGCAATGTCCTTCCAACGAGTGTGGAACATTCGGTAATCCCGGCCAACGATAAAGAAAATGCAAAATGGGCGCTCTGGGTAATATTTTTTGTCCAACACGTCCGGATTTAGACGGAAGGCCAATCCGGTTTTGGTTTGACTAAAATAATTTGACTTCTCGGTTTTCTCGATGAAGTTGATCGTTCGAGCGAATATGTTTCGCTCAATTTCGTCCTCCATTGCATTGATTTTAAGTTCCAAATTTCGCGACAATTCCGCTAACAATCCGCCCTGGCGGGCAGCCGCCTCACTCGGATCGAATTTCATGCGAAAGTAATTCACCAATTCCTTTACCAGCTCAGGACACTTGAAAAACGTCGACCTAATTTTATAGTGGCTGTAATAGTATGCATTCTCTTTCCCAAGCATCACGTGTAGCCACGTGGCCCAGGATCTCACCAAGTTTACGGCGTTGATCGAAAACCCAAATTGTGGTGCCATAAACGCAGAGTACTCATCCGTATCGACCCAACCCATCGTGCGCAGCGCTTTATTTAATTTGATCATCGGCACAGATGCTACGTCTATTTTATCGCCCGTGCTGCTCGCAATATGAAAGTGAATAACCGAAATCGGGGCATCAAATCCTCGCCGAAACGAAACGACGAATGCTCGACTTAAACTTACGCCGTAACGATTTAATAAATTGAAAATTTGCTCCAAGGCTTCGCCTGGAGTGCCGTTTTTGAGACCCAACGTCAAACGTGCTGTCAGCCGATCGGCCACCGGTTCAAAGAATGTGTGGGCCCCTTCATGAAGCTTCATATATCGGACCATGCGGTAGGTTAACTGAATTCTAGCCGGTGTCGAATACATTACAAAATCGTTATCTAAATGCGCAAGGTAATGGTCAATCTCTAAAGGTTCCGACGGGTACTCGTTTAACATCATGTCGTGGGCCAAACGCAACTTCTCCACGATGCGCGAATTATGCTGATCGATGGCTATATACTCCGCACGGCTAAAATTCGCGATAAATAATTTATCGTCACGACTAACATACAAACTTCCCATCTTCATTTTGAAGTCTGTGACCCTGGAAGCCACTTCACTCAATATATTCGAGTCACCACCTGGCCCAATGAAAGTCACCCGCGTACGATTTTTGTCCCATAATGTTAGTGTTTGCTTTGTCTCAAAAAGATCACTGGTAATCAGCGCCTGCAAGTGATGCACCTTTTCAGCACTTGGCGTCGTCTGATAGTATACGGAAGGCATGTTGTTGAAAAACCATGGCGTTAACGTATCAACGCCGTGATTCATATTCTCTCGCACCGAGCGAGCGATATCGGCTATGTAGGTTGCCAGTTGTTCGCTAGTCAACCCATCATCAGACATCCCTGCGGCACTAGCGCTAGATCCATCGTCCTCTGAAAATTGCTGATTTCTCTCGTTGTGATTGCCAATTACCATTTATCCCACCCCAAAATCACATGATTAATACTACATTTTTAACAAAAATTTTATATCGACTGCGCTGGATCTGAGGCCTTCGCCATCAAGTCACTCCAGCGAGATTCCACCTTCCTAAAACAATTCACATCAAGACGGCCGCTTGCCCGGTACTCGTCCATTATATCGTTTGCTGGCACGCGTCCGCGCAGAACAAATTGTTCGGCAAAAACTTCAAGCCCCTTCAAAGCACCGCCGCCAAAATAACATGCCGGCAGGCGTTTAAGACCTGCAATCGCAATATCGATTAATTTTATTGCCAAGGCGCCAATAGTCGGATCACTAAGACCCGTCTCTGCCCTTTGAAGTAATGAATAAAGATTAGAAGAATGTGGAGTCATAAGCTCGATGACGGCGTCCAACGCAAGATCGTCGTAGAGCAACCCCGTCCACCAACCCGCGGGCACAAACTGCCATACACGTGACTGACAGTCGACACTTCGCATCTCTAAAAATCCACGAGCTCTGACCTCTGGAAACAACAAACTAAGATGTGTTTCAAAATCACCGGCATCAGGCCTGACGCCGTCGATACCGTGCGCCATCCACTGCGACCACGTCGTAGGCTCATGCATCACTCGGTAGTCTTGACGCGCCGAAAAAACAACTCGGGCATTCATCGTGAAGTCATACCATGTATTCACGCAGGCCTTTTTATCGAGCCGTTTTAATAAATAATCTAACTTTGGAATATCCGTGCGAGAAGGATCTAGATGTCGCCACACGCGTTGTCTTAGGCCAGTTACGCCGGTAAATTTTCCAGACTCGAACGCACTATAATTGAAAATTGCACCGCTGATTGGAGACATCAACATGCTGGCCAAAAATCGTTTCGCCATCGTCGTCTCGTCGCGACCAAAATCAAGATTGACTTGAACCGTGCATGTTTGACGCATCATCCTAGGACCATACTCGCTAATCCTGGAAAAAAATTCATTCATCGCCAAATATCGTGGTTTCTGCATTTGAAGACCGATTGTGTCAACACTGTGCCAGGGGTTGATTCCCACTTGAAGCAGCGACACATTCCCTAACTGCTTCAGTTCACGGTCAAGAAGCGACTGAATGTAGGTGGTTCGATTGATCGCTTCGCTCAAACAATGGTACGGCCTCGAAGAAAACTCGAGCTGCCCCCCCGGCTCAAACGACAAATTATCGCCTTGATCCAGTTTGACCCCCATCAACCATTGGTTGGCTCCGGTGCCCGACTCAATTCGCTCCCAGCCGTGGGCCATCGAAATTTTCCGAAGCCACGCCGCCAAACTATCTGCTTGCCCCTGCAAAGGCACACCTCTCGGAGCCGTCGATGTCGGCTCATCAAAAAGGGGCAACATCTCAATTTCAAGACCCACGGCACCAGGAAAACCTGGGTACTGATGACGATAGGTTTCCGGTTGAAGTGGAAACACTTTTTCGTCAATCCATTTGCGGCACATCTCAGGAGTCATCTGTGGGCTTACAGCATCGTGTATTTTCATCGATTGATCCTCTGTCGAAGCATTTGTCGCGATACTACCACCGCTATTCATAACAAGAACCGACGGCGCGACCGACACTATATACCCCATCGGGATTCTAGGCTATTACGATCAAACGCTCTTCCCACAAAATTGAGACAAATACCGACCCAAAACGCCCGATCTCTCCTAAAGTTTGAGCAGTTCTGGCCCCCCATGGAATCTTTATGGCCGACCGAAAAAAATGTAACCGACTAATATTAAATATATTAATTTTATTTTTTGCGAATTCCTAAGAAAAAAGGCCTCTACCCCTAAAGTTCCAAACCAAGTGGTCGATGACATTTGCGGTGCCAACGAACGAATAGAACTTGGCAATTGTTTGAAACTTAGCGAAAGAGCCAAAAAAGGAGGAATGACCCGTGAAAGTTGCGACCGTGTTGGACATTGTGAACCTCGGCAAAACCATGGAAGCCAGTGAGTTCGCCGCTCGCAAGAAGTACGTCAATCCTGAGCGGGTTGAATCTTTAGTCGTAAAATTTGATGAAAGATTTCCTGGCAACTCAGTCATGCCAACTGAACCGAAAAACCTCAATGAACACGCAGCCATCGCCGGTCAAAAGAAGCATTTGATTGACCTCACATTTTCTGATTGGGAGCTTCTCCGCTACGCATATGCTAAAGCTGTCGAACATCATACCCATCTTCAAGTGGATCTGCGCAAAAAACATCTGCGAAATATCACGCGCGACGACAATTTGCAGGCAACGATGCGCGAGAACTCTGCACAGAGATTTCGAATCCTCATGCTCTGGATTGGACGGTTCAAAATGGAAAAATTATTCCAAGGGGCCAGGCTTCACTCGTTAGAAGACTTCCAAACATTTTTAGTCAAAACCTACGCCCATTCTACAAATGAACATCGAATGCAGCTTGGCTTATTTCTTAGGCAATTTGGCTTAGACCCCAAACATGCCCCCTCACTCATTGTCTTCCAAAAAATCACCGGAAAAGATCGCCAAATCCTCAGTAAAAAGACCGAGGATCAAACCCAACTAATCATCGATTTTACCGATATACGTCTCAAAATGGCGCAATTGAATGCTTCAGCTCACTTTGCGCACATTAAAAATATCGACCTCGCTACCGTGGAAACCGGCCACGCACTGCGCGAATTAGAGACGCTAACGAAAATGAAAATAAAGGCGATCAAGTGACTAACGCGAGCATTGTCCTGCGACGAGCAACGCAGAGCCAGGGAACGCCGGACAGCCACTACATACTAGTTTTTTCAACATTGATCGCCAAATCAGTAATGCCCTGCCGACGCACCGCGTCGATGAGTCCGACAACGAAACCGTGTGGCGTCTCTTTATCAGCGGCGACTAACGCTTGAAGTTGCACCTTATCATCCTTGAGCCGCTCAGCTTTCACGCGGTCGGCAATGGCGTCCAGTTGGATGATCTTGCCGTCAAGAAAAATTGCGCCGGATTTATTGATCACGAAGGCTAGATTTTTGGTGTGCGGAGTATTTTCCCCAGTATCGGCTTTCGGTAGCTGCACCTGGATCGACTGCTGCACAATATAGGTTGACGTGACCATAAAAACGATCAGAAGTACAAGCATCACGTCCACAAGCGGCGTGACATTAATTCCTGTAATCTCATCGTCATCTTGATTCATTGATCCACCAACCATAGAAAACTCCTAAGCTTTGTGAGACAACACTAGCCGACTTAACGCCTCGGCCGTACTAACGTGACGTTTTACAAGACGCTGAAAAAAATTGTAAAAAATGACGGCAGGAATGGCCACCATGAGTCCTACAGCCGTGGCTATTAGGGCCTCAGAAATACCGCGCATCACTACCGTCGCTCCACCTTGAGGATTCATCGCTAGGTCGCGAAAGGCTATGATAATTCCAAGCACCGTTCCAAACAAACCTATAAACGGCGCGTTATTGCCAAGCGTGCCCAGAACGACTAAGCCTTGATCCATTTTTTGACGGTGGCCAATCATAAATCCATTCATACTTTCCTCCATCGCTTGAACACCTCTCCCGCGAGCAGCAACCCCCCTCAAAATTGTCTGGCAAACCAATGCTGGAGACGTTTCGCAGAGTGCTTTAACTGCGTCCCAATCATTTGCTTCAAGATTTTTTGTCAATTTTTCGGTAAATTCAAACATGTTCATTTTCATTTTGAAAAAAAACATTCCCCGCTCCAAAATAACCGCAAAACTACAGATGCTCAGCGCAATCAACAACCACAACACCCACTGGGTGCCGAGGGCTGAAATCCCCATGAGTTTGTGAACGATATCGAAACTTTCTTGTGCTTGTCCGTCCATTATTTAAATCTCCTTAAATTCAGTTTAATGCGTTAATTAAAAATTGAACCCCAAGTGGAAGACGTAGTTCGAGTATTATATACGAATGAAATAGTAACGCTCGCCCTTGAAATAACCCTAGCCTTTTTATCCACATCGTCAACCTCAAATTTGTGCTTTTTAAGCAATGCTTGCCCAAAATCGAGAGACGCTTGCCACTGCACTTCCTTATTGACCGGAACAAGCATGCCAAAAGAGGCCGCGCCGCCTAGACCAATCCATGATCCTCCAACCTCCTCGTCAGCCGTCCTTCTTGTGAGCCGGTAGTTCCATTGACCGCCGCGTGCCCCTAAATACATTGTCTGTAAAATACGAACGCCAATCTCTGCGCCGTAGTCTAATAACACCGCGGTAGAGCCAGACGACGAAGCTGAATTCAATCGTCCTGGACTGTATTCCCCATAAACTGCCAAATCAAGATTTTGACCCAGTGAGTAGCCTGCACTAGTTCTCGCCCCATAACCATAGTAGTTTGGTGTCTCTTCTTGAACCTTAGGCTCAAACACGAAATTGGCCCACTGCATACCTGCTGTCACAAGCATTCCTGCTTCGCTTTTAGATTCTAGAAAAAACATGGACGCAAGCGTGAACATCAACGTGAACATCAACGTGAATATCAACTTGGACGCCACGATGCTCCAGTTCGGTGAGGCCGCAATGCAAATGAGGCTACGAAATTTCAAACTAAAAATGTGCACTCTAATGCTCCAGGCCGCCAGTAAATACATCGACAAAAGCTTCAGACAATCGACGCCAGTATTCTGGCATGCTGAGCAAATCACCACCAAAACGCTGACTGCGCACCCGTGTGAGACCCTCTCCCTGAGGATCCTTCCACACAGTCACAACATCCCACGGATCTTGGTGACTACGCATAAAAACACTATCGCCAATTATTTTTTCGGCACGACTAGTCCGCCAGCCCGCGCCGCTTCGTTCCATTAACCAGCCATACTCACTCATCGGCTTCATAAATACATAGCTTCTGCGATCATCGGTAGTTCCTAGCTCGCGGAGAATTACGCGGCCACCGCCGTTGACCCGCGCGGAATTAGATAATGTATCGCAGAGTTCTAACAATGGGACTGCAAGACGCTTAAATATCGTCTCAACTTGCTGTTGGTCCTCCAATATTTGATAGCGCATTTCTAACGTCTGCAACCGAGAATTCATCACAGCTGACGTCGAAGTTCGACCGAAAGCGGAAGCTGCGCCCCCGCTCTCGCCGTCAGCATCCCCTGGCATTACGCCCTTCAACCATTCACCCACAGTCTTTAAGATATCCATTGGCTCTCCTTACAATTTGCTCAATTGGCGTATAAATTAGGCATGCCGCACCAGATATTTGTCACTTAGCTCAAAATAATTTTTCAAAAACTAGAATATTCAAAATCAACACTTGACCATTCCCCGTGTCTGTCCTAAATACATGGCTCCTGTTTCACAGGATTCTGTTTTCGGAGAATGCGGGTGTAGCTCAGTTGGCTAGAGCGTCGCGTTGCCATCGCGAAGGTCGAGAGTTCGAATCTCTTCACCCGCTCCATTACAGAAATGACCCACTAGGATATAGATCTTCGAAAAATGATCTCCTAGGCGGTCAATGGCACGTTTTCACCTGCTCCGGCTCAAGCACAACTCACTTTGCCAACCCATTCTGCCAATCCATTCGGGTTGCGGAATCACAATCTCCTAGTAATGTTTATTTTATCGCCTAATGTGCCGATTTGGCTACGAGACTTTTATGCCTAGTTTGGCTCGTGAATAGTTGGAACTAGGCAAAATTTGCCGCACAAATGGGGTCCTTACCGAATTTGGACGAGTGGTGATAATAACATTTGTATGACTTGGTGCGAATGTGATGTATGCTTTCGAGCGCAGGCAGGTCTGTACCTTGCCATTTTTTTACAACTAATGTAGGGGTTCAACTATGCTCACTCTTATTTCCGCGATCATTTTTATTGCCATGGGTGCCACCGGCTTCCACTATTTTTCTGTGGCCAACAAACTCAAAGCAGAATTAGAAAAACATACAAAGATGTTAGCGGCCCAAACGAAAGAATTAATGCATAGCAAAACGTCATGCCTCGCCCTTGAGCAAGTGCAACTCAATCGACGCAAGGAACAACTACAGGCCACCACTAATCTTGCCGAAGCCATCAGCCGAACATCATCCCTCCAAAAGACGTTGGACGATAAACAAACCTATTTTAATAAAAAAATTGCTGACGTCGAAGCGCAGAGAGACCACATTTTGAAACTATTTGAAACCATCGAGGATGAACGAAGTGTTGCCGTCTTAGAGCTTTCAAACAAAAACACTGAGCACCAACAAACCGCGGGCGAAAGCCAGTCCCTCGTCGCCAATCTTAAGGATGAAAACCGCAGCCTTCGCAGTCAACTCAATGAACAAGCGCTCGAGCTCAAGCAATTAAAGGCTCGCCCAACCATAAAATCGCAAACAGTTGACGGCCTTCGGCGACGCTCCACTCAAAACGAGACCCTTTTTCACTCGATGAGAGGGCTAAGAGATATGTCGGATGAACGAAGCCAAAATTGGGAAATTGCCCTCAAAAAAATGGCCACCTGGATTTTGACATCAAGCCCAGTCGCCATTCCAAATGATCCAATTTTGTCGCTGTCCATTGGCCCAGTTGTGGGCGAAGCACTCGCTCGCATCGGCAGCTCGCTTGTTGAATTTACTGCCGAAGATGAATTGGCTGCGGAACGGCAAGCCCTCCGAGCTGCGGAGCACTAATTTACGTGAACCAACCGATTATTCCTAACGACGCTTGGGCGTTACTGTCGCCTCAACTGACAGACTTGCGCAGGGAGCGCATGCTCAAAACAGCTGAACAACGCACACGCCGCGTGCGGCTCGTCGTGCAAGATGTTCATCAACCTCACAACGTCAGTGCTTGTATCCGCTCCGCCGAAGCGTTCGGAATTCAAGATATTGACGTGGTCTCCCTGACCACAAAATTCAATGCCTCAACGGTGGCACGCGGTGTTGATGAATGGGTCGACATCACCAAACACGAAAGTGAAGAAGCGTGCATTGAAGGCCTACGTAGGCAAGGCTATTTCATCGCCGCGGCATTCCCGCACGGCAAAGCTGTGTCGCTGGAAAATTTGCCGATCGATCGCCCGATTGCCGTGGTGTTTGGCAATGAGCATGAGGGGCTTACTTCCGACTGGCGGGACAAGGCCGACGTGTGCTTTACTATTCCAATGTATGGAATCGTTGAAAGCCTAAACATCAGCGTTTGTGCTGCCATTACACTACATGACTTAAGCACTCGTGCACGAACGAGTCTCGGCCCAGAGTTATTTTACGTCTCAAATGATGAACGTGACAAGCTATTGAACAAGTGGATTTGCCGCCAAATAGCTTCGTGGCCCCTTCAACTCCCACGACTTCGTGAGCAAAAATGAACGCCCCTGGGACTCTACCAAATCCAGCTCCCCAAAATTTACTCCCGAACGTACCGGCCGTAGATTTTCTGGTTCAATGGCAAAGTTTGGTCGTCGCAGGATACCGAAGCCTTTGGAGAGAATTGGCGCAGCAGTCGACCTGGTCCGTAACCATGATTGCTCCCGACCAATTTCGCGAAGCCGGAATGCAAGACCTACCGTGTGCCGCCAATGACCCACGCAACCCACCCTTAGTCGTCCTTCCAGTTAAGCGCTTTCATACACAAGCCGTTTGGTTCATGAACCTTGATAAGTACATTGGTTTCTGGCTCGCAGGTGATCGACCAAAAATATTTCTTTGCTTTGCAGAGCCTTACTCACTGACCGCCTTGTTCTCATTTCTGATGTACCTAAAGGCGAGAGTTCACACATTTTTTTCGAGCTCGCGCCCTCGCGTGCTTTTTTACGGCTTTCAAAATATTCACAAAAAACTCCCGCTCCCCCTTAGAATTTCACAATTACTATTGTTTAAATGTGCCGACGCAATCTTGGTTGCAGGCACCGAACATGAATCGGTGTTGCGTGCACACGGCTTCAAAGGACGCTGCATCAACCTGCCAATGTGGTTCGACCCCCTGGTTTTTAATCCTGCGGAAGAAACGGGCAGCCGCCGCCAAAATACAACCATTGGCTATGCAGGAAGCTTGCTTCCCGAGAAAGGAATCTCACAAATACTAGACGCATGGCTAGACTCCTACCGCGGGCCTCTGAGGAATCGAAACTTAACACTACAAAATACATCCCTTGAGATTGCCGGGGATGGACCTCTGAAACAGCAAGTCACCTTGCAGATTGAAGCACTTAAGAAATTAGGTGTTAACGCCCACTACCGCGGCCCGATCGCCGCTGCAGAAATGTCCAAATTCTACCAGTCTCTCGATATACTTATCGTTCCCAGCCTCACCGCACCCCACTGGAAAGAACAATTCGGTCGAGTCATCATCGAAGCCATGGCCTGTGGATGTGTGGTAATCGGCTCAGATTCCGGTGAAATTCCAAATGTAATTGGCGATCCTACGCGAATTTTTCCGGAAAATGATCGGCTAGCGTTTCTTGACGTTCTGGATCGAGCCGTACGATTGGTAAAGATGGATCCCCAGCGGACGAGAATCGAAATGAGCCAAAAAGCCATCAAGAGATTTGGAGACCGGGCCGTGGCGGCAACATTTTTGGCGGAATTACAAACTTTGCTGTCGTCAACGTGAGATGCTGACTGCTGTTTGAATTACTTGACGTCGATGGCAATCGATTTTGCTACACCCGCACGCTTATACTCAATCTCGATAGAGGTGCTATCCTTGAGACTTTTGAGCGTAGATATGGCCGAGGCAATGCTAGCGAGTTTTATCCCGTTGAGAGATGTGATAATGTCGTCATCTCGAATTCCTGCCTTGGAAAAAATGCTGTCTGCATCAATTTGATATAGCCTGAAGCCGATCATCTGCCCGCCGCTGACCACCGGCTCAGCCGTTGCTTGCATAAGTATTTTTGAGAGCTCATTTTTCACCAAATTATCTCGAAATGCACCAGTCATGGCGACAAGGCCCCTTTTTCGCTCAAAGCCCTCTTCATGATATTCCCCATCGGGATTTACCGCTGGCCCCTGCACACGGTTGACGGCGGACGCAAAATCTGAGGAGAATTTATCGAGGTACACAAGGTATTTTTCAGATTCTCGAGTAACAACACGAATGTATTTTTCCGAGACATCTGTCACCTTGTATTTATTGTCAATGATCAGGCCAATTTTGACCGCTACCACTGCACCAGTGCTAATGACTTTAACCAACGCAACGTTATTGATAGGAGTCTTCTGCGCAATTATTCCCATAATCAGAAACCCAAGTTTTTGGCCACTTGTTGCCGTTGCCTTTTCCAGAATTACTTGCGCCTCAATGATGGTGGCAAAAAGCACAAAAATTATGGGGAGTAAAAATCTTTCGACGTGTGCTGTCATAATTTCTTTAAGGTCCTTCAAAATCAATGAATTCCATTTTATTTTAACACTATCGGAGCTTCCCCAGAATTGTTAAGCACTCACCGGTTTCGTCGAATCAATAAATGTTTATAATGCATTGACATTATGATACAAATCGTCAAAAATGGCCGAAGACACATATTCAGAATTCGAGGTCAGTTATGCTTGGACGTAAGAAAATTCGAAAGCTGTTAAGCAATAAGGTTCAACAGCTGAATGAAGTCATAGCGGATATCGATTCCATTTTGACGGAAATGGAGACTGATTTTTACCGCGTTTGCATTTTTGGTTCTGCTAGAATTGCAACGGACAGCCCCTACTACACCCAAGCTTTTGTCTTAGCCAAAGAGCTAGCTCGACGCGGTGTCGACATTGTAACGGGAGGAGGTCCCGGCTTGATGGAGGCGGCCAATCGTGGAGCAAAGGAAGGCTGTAACTTAAGCAGATCCATTGGCTTGCCAATCGAACTGCCTTTTGAAACAGATGCCAATGCCCACCTAGATGTCAAGCACCACCACAAACGCTTCTCGTCACGATTGGATGAGTTTATGCGAATTAGCCATGCAGTCGTGATCACCCCAGGCGGCATCGGGACACTTCTCGAGTTATTCTATACATGGCAGCTTATGCAAGTTAATCACATAAAACCTCGGCCCTTTATTCTCATGGGGCATGCGATGTTTGATCCTCTTCTAAAATACCTTGAAGAAGTACCTGCGGCCCTTAACCTCATGAGTCGAGACGACCTGCGAATGATTAAGGTCGTAGATACCGTGGACGAAGTCATCTCTTACCTCGATCCACACATCGAACACTTCCGCAAGCTCCACGCGGAAGAGGACGAGCATCTACAAAGACAAGCCAAGGGCAAGAAATGACCTCGATAAGAGCCCTTCGCGGTTGCGCCTGCATTTTTTTTATATCGACGTTACTCATCGTCATAAACACAGCTCAGCTGTTTAGTTTAGTGCTAATTCCGTTTAGCCGCCGTTGGTTCATACTCTACAATATGGGCTGCCAATATTTCTTTTGCAAGGTCGCCATTCACGCAACCAAAATTTGTGGCAATCGAATGGTCATGACGGGTGACGCTTTCCGTCAAGAAAACGCCTTGATTTTTTCTAATCACCAAACCGCCGTTGATATAGTTTTGATTTGGGCTATCAGCCTTGAAGCCAACACTTCGTCCTGGGTAAAATGGTTTGCCAAAGACATCCTAAAATATGTTCCTGGCGTCGGCTGGGGCCTCATGTTTACCAACACCGTATTTCTCAAGCGAAATTGGGCTAAAGATTCAAACTCCATTGCAGCTACGTTCGCCCGCTTGCGAAACGGAAAATTACCAACTTGGCTGATGATATTTCCTGAGGGGACTAGGGCCACTCCTGAAAAATTGGCCGCAAGCCAAGTTTATGCTGCTAGTAAAGGCCTACCACCACTCAAACATCTACTGGTGCCTCGGAGCAAAGGGGTACACGCAAGTCTTCTCGGATTGAGTGGAAGTCTAACAGCAGTCTATGATGTGACGATTCAATATGAAGGTAAAGTTCCCACAGCTATTGAATACTTTACCGTTGGAGGCTTTACGTCACACGTCCATATGCGACGATTTGACATCAAGGAGGTCCCAACTAGGGAGCGAGATTTAAACACTTGGATGCTTAAAGTATTTCAAGAAAAAGACCAACGCATGGATTCCGTCAATGATTCATTCAATAAGTGATTTTTAGTATCTGATACTCAATCTGGCCACGAGGAGTTTCTACCTCCACGTGATCGCCAATTTTCTTCTTCATTAATGCCCGTCCAAGCGGAGAGAGCCAACTTATAATTCCCGCTGACGGGTCAGCCTCGTCCTCTCCGATGATCCACCATTTTTTTTCGACGCCGTCCTCCCCAACAATAACCACCACCGCCCCAAACCCGATGACGTCGGTGGGCTGAAGTTTTGGATCAATGATTTTTGCACGCTCAAGACGACCCTTCAAATAATTGACGCGCTTGTCAACTTCGCGCAGTTTCTTACGCCCGTAAATGTATTCGGCATTCTCGCTGCGATCTCCTTGAGCAGCTGCATCAGCGATCTCTACAAGCAACACAGGACGATCTTCATCGGAAAGCTTGCGTAGCTCCGCATACATGCGGTCATAGCCTGCCGATGTGATCAGATTGGTCTGGGCTGGATTTAGTGGCTGAATTTCTCTTGTCATTTGATTCCGATTAGAATTATGTCAATCACCCATAGGACGCCCAATGCCGCAAACCCTGCTAACACGTCATCAAAAAAAGTTCCCATCGCCCCAGGCACCTTCTCATCAATATATCCAATGGGGCCTGGCTTCCAAATATCAAATAATCGAAACAACGCAAAACCCACCACAACATAAAACCATGAGAATGGAAACCATGCCAAAGTTATAAATAATCCTGCAACCTCGTCAATGACGATGCGTTGATCATCGTGAGTATTCCAAAGTTTTTCAACCCTGTCTGTTGACCATAGTCCTACTACCGTAATCACAGCGATCGCACACCACATTTCAACAGCTGTCCACTCACATAGGTGAGCAAACCAAATCAATGGAAGTGCCGCTAATGACCCTGCCGTCCCCGGAGCCTTTGGCGAAAAACCACTGCCCGCTCCGGTGGCAAGCGCGACGGCCAATTTATCCAATAGTACTTTGAAGCTCATCCCTGTGTATCACTCGCTGCTTGTTTAAAGCGAACAAGCTCCGCCCCCGTGGAAACCATTTCACCTTCCGATACTTTTACAGATTCGATCACTCCTTGAGCCATGGCCAAAACTCGGTTCTCCATTTTCATGGCCTCAATAATCATAAGTGCATCGCCGGCATTTACTGTGTCTCCTACCTTGGCCATGACCTTTAAAACCTTTCCGGTAATTTGACTGCGAACAACTTTCGGCTTCTTTGCCTTCGCCCCCTCTCGCGCCTCTTGGCCGGGAATGTGCAGCGCCACGGTCGCGTCCAGAATTACCGGAAATTTGGCACCCGCAGGCATGTACTCTGAACTTATGATCAAATCACTTTCACCAGCAAACTTAGACACTGTTTTTGATCGTAGGTTCAATGATGCCCATGGGCCGCTTGCTTTTGAATCAAGATTTTTCGAATCCAAAATAAATAGTGCCCGGGTCGCCCGTTGCCACCGCAGTTGCACTGGGTGATTGTCGATAGTTGCAGGAAAGGAAATATTGTCAGGAATCAAATCTGGCAGGTCGACGATGCGGTCTTTCCCGCCGATCAAAACTTTCCACTGCATTTCAAATACCCCCGCGATTTGTGGCTTCAAGGCGAGCTCTATCACGCCATAAACTACGCTCTTGATTTGACACTAAAGTACCTTTTACCTCGCTGACCATGGTGGCCGGTCGCCGCAGCTCTTCCACTGCAAGCACTGCTGCAAGAATTGCGGCATGCGTTTGCTGATCGTCAGGGACGGCACTAAATGCACCCTTAAAATACTCCGCTTGCTGATCAATGAAACCGGTATTAAAAGTTCCCGCACGGAAAAGTGGGTGCCGCAACACGGCTTCATGAAATTTGGCGGTTGTCGGTATGCCATCAATCTCAAACTCTGACAGCGCTCGGAGCATCCGCTCGATAGCGATGTCGCGCGTGGGCCCCCAAACAATCAATTTTGCCACCATGGAGTCATAAAACTGCGGGATTTCGTAACCAGAATACAAATGTGAATCAACCCGGATCCCTGGTCCAGCAGGAAACCGCACTTGATTGACGCGGCCAGGCCCTGGCAAGAAACCTTTGGCCGGATCTTCAGCATTGATTCGAGCTTCAAAGGCCCATCCACGAAGGTGAATATCCTCTTGTTTAAACGCCAATTTCTCACCACACGCCACCAATATCTGCCAGCGAACTAAGTCGATATCAGAAATTTCCTCGGACACAGTGTGTTCGACTTGGATACGAGTATTCATTTCCATAAAATAAATTCGCTCGGGAGACTCGCAAATAAATTCGATGGTTCCAGCTGACGAGTAGCCCGCCGCCTTCGCAGCAATCACAGCTCTTCGGCCAATTTCAGCCCGCTGCACTTCATTTAAAAACAGACTTGGTGCCTCTTCAATTAGCTTTTGATGGCGCCGCTGAATAGAACAATCGCGCTCAAATAGGTGCACGCCATTACCGTGCTCATCGAACAGCACCTGAACCTCAATGTGACGCGGGTTTTCAATATAACGCTCACAGAATACCGCTGGGTTTCCGAAATAACTGGCAGCCTCACGCGTACACGCCGCAAACGATTCGGCGAGGTCTCCCTCATTGCGCACGACCCGCATCCCTCGCCCTCCGCCACCGGCGGAGGCCTTCAGAATCATCGGGAAGCCGACTTCTTTCGCATGTTTACGCAGGTCATCCACGTCTTTTAAAGGGTTCTCGGATCCTGGCACACACTGAACTTTATGGATCTTCATTAATTTTTTGGCTTCGATTTTATCGCCCATTGTCCGCATCGATGCCGCTGATGGGCCAACAAATTTTGCGCCCGCTGAGGCGACGGCGTCAGCAAAATCGGCACTCTCGGATAAAAATCCGTAGCCTGGATGCACGGCGTCGGCTTTAGAGTCTTTGACTGCTTGAATAAGAACCGGCACATTTAAATAGGTCTCCAGTGGTGTATTGCCAGGAAGCCTAACCGAATAATCCGCTAACTTGACGTGAAGCGAAAATTGATCCGCGTCACTGTAAAGGGCAACGGTCTCGATTCCAAGATCTCGAGCAGCCCTAATGATTCTAACGGCAATTTCACCGCGGTTCGCGATTAAAAGTCGCTTTATTCGACGCGGACTGCCATTCGAGATTTGGCCTTTTGTATATAAGCTCATTGGAGCATTTATCCTTCCGAATGGTTAAAGCGGAATGTTGCCATGTTTACGTTTTGGCTTAGTTTCTGCTTTGTTTACTGAGGCACGGAGCCCCTTGCAAAGATAGTCGCGGGTCTCCGCTGGTAATATTACGGCATCAATGTAGCCCTTTTGAGCTGCTATATATGGATTCGCAAACTTATCGGCATAATCAGCCACGACCTCTTTACGTTTTGCCTCAGGATCTTTTGCAGCCATGATATCAGCGCGAAAAATAATATTGCAGGCGCCCGCAGCCCCCATAACCGCAATTTCTGCGTTCGGCCAAGATAGGTTCAAGTCAGCACCAATATGTTTACTATTCATCACGTCGTACGCACCGCCGTAGGCTTTTCGCGTAATAACGGTTAGCTTGGGCACAGTGGCCTCGCAGTAGGCGTAAAGCAATTTGGCACCGTGCCGAATAATCCCGCCTCGCTCTTGAGCGACGCCTGGCAAAAATCCGGGGACATCCACAAATGTAATCAGCGGTATATTGAAGGCGTCACAAAACCTTACAAACCTCGCAGCCTTGACACTACTGTTGATGTCTAGAACGCCTGCGAGGTGATTTGGGTTGTTGCCGACGACTCCGACTGCTTGGCCACCTAGTCTGGCGAAAGCGGTGATAATATGAGGCGCAAACTCAGGCTTCAACTCCACGAAACTTCCTGGATCAACCGTACACCGTATCACCTCGCCCATATCATAAGGCAGATTAGGATTTGCCGGTACGATCTTGCCAATCTTCTGACGAGCGATTTCCAGCTCTTCAGCATACTGCGCCTCAGTGCCTGGATCTGCGGTGTCCACGGTCGGATCTAGATTGTTGGACGGCAAATAGGTTAATAATTGCTTCACCGCTGCGAACATCTCTGGCTCCGAGGCGTAACGATTATCGGCCACACCGCTAATCGACGTATGGGTACGCGCCCCGCCCAAATCATCAAATGAAACTACTTCGCCTGTGACCGTCTTAATCACGTCAGGACCGGTGATAAACATATGGCTCGTGTCGTCCACCATAAAAGTGAAATCCGTGATTGCCGGTGAATACACGGCACCGCCCGCGCAAGGACCGCAGATAAGCGATATTTGAGGAATCACTCCAGAACTTTTAACATTTCGAAAAAATATATCCGCGTAGCCTCCCAGGCTTGCCACTCCTTCTTGAATACGAGCTCCGCCCGAATCATTGATGCCAATGACCGGTGCGCCATTCTTCAAAGCAAGATCCATTACTTTACATATTTTTTTCGCCATCGTGGAAGACAAGGATCCACCAAATACCGTGAAATCTTGGGAAAATATATAGACCAATCGGCCGTCAATTCGACCAAACCCAGTTATGACGCCGTCACCCGTAAATATTTTATCACCCATGCCGAAGTCAATACACTCATGACTTACAAACGCGTCGAGCTCAATGAAACTACCACTGTCTAGTAGCAAATTGACTCGCTCGCGCGCAGTCAATTTACCTCGCTTATGCTGCTGCGCATTTCGTTCTACCCCACCGCCTTCTAGGGATTTCTGACGCATTTCGTGAAGTCGAATCAAGGCTGTTTCACTATCATACATAAAAAAATTCCTTATTATTAGTTACCGATATATCTGTCGGCCAGGAAACTCTAGCCACAAGGCATCCGTCAACAGGCGCCGCTGCAAGTCTTCCGGCGGCGGCATTTTTATTTGCGCAACCGTGGTAACATTGCTCAACGCTCTGTTGACTACTTCCGTCTCGCGCCCCCCACTCCAAATAAGCGAGCCGTCGTTCGTGTCTACCAGCAACATGGCGACAGCGCCACTGCGAATGGCTTGCAGCATTCCCCTGTCATCGCCAGTCCTCGTATTTAAAGACAGCAGAAACGGAATCAAAATGGCATCAGCTCCCTTCGTACTAATTGAAAAGGCGTTGAGCCACAGTTGCCACGACTGCCTGGTCTTAATGCTCAAATCATAAAACAGCGGTAGACTTTCACAGGTCTGACAATCTGAAGACTGAGCTTTCCACTCTTTGCCGATCGAATCTGCGAGGGAAAGCACAGGTTTGCCGGCAGAAAATTGCTTTTCCGTCAATTTTTGAGTACTGCCTTTCATAAACGGTTGATTGTCAAAACCATCGGTCATGTATTTACTTAGCTCTTGGCACATCGCGGTTGTTTCAGCAATCGGGCGATTTGTCAGCGGAAGCCCCTTAATTTTTGTCGAACGATCTGGCCAAATAATACATGGTGCCAAGGCAATTTGTGCAGGGACAAATCCAGTGCGCGTAGGATTAATGCCGAATTTCAATTCTGAAATTTGAGTTCTAATGCATGATGATAATCCAATCGTCAGCGCTGTCGTAAAAATCGTGAACAACACACCACAACGCACGGGTCCACCTGCCGGCCGAAATTTCCGCAATTGAATCCGATTTGAATTAAAAAATCTAGTCATGTCAGCCCCTTAAAGCTATGTCTTCAGCAACGTATGGTAACAAATTTCAGGAATCTTGGGAACGAATTTCTTGCCCTTTGAGCTCCGAAACAGAGGATCCAGTCTTTTGACCCACTAGAAAATGCCACCTTCGAATCAACACTTCTGCAGGCAACAACAGAAAAAGTACCCAAAGCCATGAATAGTCCATTGGCCAATAGAATTCTCGCACAGACTTCATTTTATCGGGCAGGGATTTGCCATCTGTAGTTCCCCAGATTTGCAACCAGTGTTCAACATTCACAGCACGGTAGCTGTCGGCCTCGACAAATGTAGAGCCGGTTAATGCAGATAGTTGCCGCAATTTGGTTGGTGATGGTCCCATGCTTCTGTCGTCCAAAGTTTCGGGAATCATAGACCATCCACTTACCGATAAACTCCCAAACGACGGATGTTCCACGTCCAATTTCAAACCGCAAAGAGTACCATCTCGAAGACTTGAAACAATTTCACCTTCAACGGATACAGAGTCGCCTGAGGCCGCACCAAACGAAACGCCATCTACACCCACTCCGATCCCGCACACAGATATTCGGATGGACGTGGCTGATTTGATATAACGAGCGGCTGAGCCGCTTATCACTGCCTGCCATTTTAATTTATCGGAAAACTCGCCTTGCTTTTCCACTCTAAAATCTCGCACTGTGATCGTTCCTCGCAAATCACCACCGGTGAGCCAGCTTAAAGCACTGTTCATAAATGAATGGTAGTCAGATCGCGCATTTTCTGGATTTGACGACATGGCTAATCGCCAAATGGAATCGCTAAACAACCATAGCGCACGCCCCTTACCCGGGTACGACGCAACGGCCAGCGGCACCGTGCGGCCATCTTTCAATCTTGCATTTAATAGCGGTGTGACCTCCTTGTCGCGAAATTTAATCGCCTCCATTCGATGAAGGCCCTTTAAATTGTTCAATGACGCTAAACGCGGGCCTAGGCCTTGCAAAGATTCATAAACATTCGCCAGCGCCCTTTTCGGGGCATCTGGCGACGCTAGTTCTATTTTGAATTGAGACTCCGCATCGAAAGAAGACCCCATACCAGCGGTGGTATCCTCGGCAACTCCGACCTCTGCAGAACCGCCTGGCGCCCGCTGCGAGCCTGGCTTGATTTCAAAGGGAAGAAGGTCGGTCAATAACGCCGAATTACTCGCATCCGCATCTGTAAGGGCACGAGGACCGCCAATAAATAGAATTCCGCCTCCATTTTTTACAAAATTTGCGAGATTTTTCTGGTATTCAGGCTGCAAAAAACGCATCAAAGTAAAATTTTGCATCACGATGACGCGAAAATTAACGAGCTCTTCCGTAAATAATCTCTCCACCGGAAACGGAATCAGGCTAAGTTCACGTTCGCTCGCATTTTGACTGTCCCATGGATCTCTCAAAATGAAAAAACTTATGACATCAAATTTTGGCTCGGCTTTTAGAAACCTCCGCATAAATCTGCCATCCCAAGCTGGTGAACCCAATAGATGCAATACACCTACGGTGTTGGGCATTACGTCCAAAACACGAGTCTGGATGTTATCCCAAGTATCGAGCTCGTCAGCTACGGCAAGGGCTTTGATCGCAACGATATGAGGACCACGTTTCGGTGGAGCAAACGTCAAGTCAACGCTTCCAGTGGAGGCGCCAGCAGCAAATTCAACCTCTCCTGAGGTCGTAACTTTGCCGTCCAACAAAACTTGCACTTGAACACGAGCCGCCTTTGACCCCTCCTCGGGAACCCGCTCAATGTTCGCCGTCACCTGAACGTTTTTACCCTCAAAGGCAAGTGGCGCCATTGAAACGGATTCAACGGAAAATCCTGGGACCCTAGGTGAGCCAAACCCCGCAATGAGTCCAAGAGTCTTCAAGCGTTTATTGCTGTCGGCGGATATTTTTTGTGGACGAGTGCTGACCTCTCCTCCTCGATCCCTCAAGCGATCATCCCAGCTGAGTGAAGGCCGAAAATCGCCGCCGTCCGACAACACTATCCAAGGTTCTCCGCCTGTTTTGTACAGCCACGGCTCCAGAACGCGGCTGAGGGGTGTAAAACCATTTTTTGTATCACTCGCAAGCTCCGAAAGTTGAGTTACTTTTGGCATGCATCCAAATTGCAAACACACTTCGTCAATACGTTTAAGCAAATCTTTGACTTGATCTTTGGCGGTTCCCCGCGGCGGGTCAGGCTGTGCCATACTTTCGGAATCATCCACCAAAATATGAACCGGCTGCAATGCCACAGTACCAGGAATTCTTTTAGTTACAGTTTCGGGAAACAAACTTAAAATTATAGGAGCAGTCCAGACGAGCCTACACAACCCCGCGGCCAGACCGCGAATAAATCCCAAATTTCGCATCCAAAAATACGTAATCATAACGACACAAAATAGCCAAATTACCGCCACCATATTCATTGCGGCGCCCTCAGACGTTTCAAGATTTCAGGCAAATGAATTTGGTCACGTTTATAATCAGTGGTAAAAGCCATCATTATCAGATTTACAAAAATCCGCACCTGCTGCTCGTAAGGCACGGCGGACTCACAAGTCCATTTCTGCTGACCATCCTGCAACGAGGAAAGTAGAGAATAAGGCGTAGCAATCGCGGCCACGCGTCCATCGAAAGAAAAAATTTGCCAACCTCGCCCCTTGCAGCTAGGCAAAGAATTGAGCAGATAAAAACTCCGCATAAACTCGTTGTCTGGAGGAAGTCCCATCCAACCGGAAGGATTGACAGTGCCACGCATCAATGGCTCCAGAAGTTTGTCCAGTACTCCCACTGGCTGCGGTCCGTCTACTATTAATATCCCGCCGCGTTTGAGCCATAGACGACCAACCTTCGAAAGGCGACCATCAGAATCAGCAAGCTTGGATACGGAGGCTGTCCACACCCACGGGCGTTCTGACGCGGCTTCGTCGAAGACGCTAAAAAACTCTGGCTTTGCTGCCATTTCAAAACTAGTCCGCGACGAAACCTCGTGAGCGAGCGTTTGAAAAGTAACCAACGTCGATTCCTTTGTATTCATCCAATTAATGTGTACTTGAGCCTCGGCCTGTTTGGCCCCGATCAACAAGCCCATGCCAATAACAATCCTCAACACCTGCTTTTCAATTTGTGCGAGTCGCCGTTTGCGCGCCAGCCAAATGATTTCTGCCACCATGGCAAAAATAATTGAACCAACCAAAAGTCGCACCCACGGCCACGGATCTTCACTATCTCTTTTACTCGGAGCATGACCACGCGATGACCCACTAGACGCTGACCATGATGGCGGCAAATCGGACGGAGCGACTACTGCAAGCATACTTTCTCCCACGGGTACATTTGTTTCGCGTAGAACGAGAGTCTTTGACACATCGGGCCCAAAGTCCTTATCCGCAACCTCCATCACATCCGGAAGTCTATACCAGGCACCCCCAACCGAATCTTCATTTGCCGACGTCTGCGAGGTAGTCATACCCGCCAAACGTTTAATGAGAATTGGAAAGGTACCCCAAGTCATTCCATACTTTGGATTTGGTCGCAACGGCACGGTAAATAAAGTCAAATCGACACCCTTAACTGGATCCATCAGCAGCATGGCGATTCCTTCACGTGCCGCGCCAACCTCACCACCAATTTGTTTTGCACCTACTCCCACCAACAGATCGATCCACCTCTCACGTGATAGTTTTTCTTCACACATATCCTTCGTGATCGCAACTCCATAACGCGCTATACAGCGGCACGTTGCCGTAAACGATTCCCCAGCCAACCTTGGCAAGATCCAGATCGGGATCCCTCGCCGTCCAACTCTACTGGCCGGCGAAACAGGACCAACCTCAACCTGCGGGCACCAAGGATCCCCACTCGATTCGTCTGGAGCGAGCACGATCATAAATTGTGCTCCGGCCATGTACTCAGGATTTTTACCCTGCGCCGTTGGTGGCAACTGATCAAACCGTGACACATCATATCCCGATACGCCGAGGGCAGTTTCAAGCGCCGAGAGAGGATCTTCTAGATTAAGTTCACCTGCAGGCTCTCCGATAACGAGCACGCGATCTCGCCGACCGATCACCGGTGTGCGAAATTTATTATCCATTAAAAGAGCATCACCCCCGACAACTTCTAAGTTCCACTCGATAGCTTGTTTAGATCCGTCTTGCGGGATTTGCATGGACGGCCACGCCATGCTAACTGTCGCGTGGCGCTTTCCCGCTGGAATCTCCCAATTTGCAGACCCCAACGTTTCACCGTTATACGTTGCTGTCAAAGTGCCTGATTCTGCGGTCGCTAAAATGCCTTCAGAAATTTCAATCTCCCACTCCATTGTCCGAGTGCCGATAGCGCTAAGGAAATGCGCATCTTGGATAAATACATTTGACACGAAATCTCGGTTTGAAGACGCCTCGACATCCAGATGCCTAACATCGGCATCAACCAACAAATATTGCCATTGGAATCCACCCCAGCTGTGTTGATCCCGATCTGAAACAATAAATAACTGGTCAATTTCACCAATACGACCGACTTGAGCTCGGATTCCTCGGCCGATTTTTGCGCCCCCGCGATGAAATCCCAAGCCTACAATCACTTCGGCCGCAGCGGCGGGGGTCGTCATTTCATAGACTTCGTCACCATGGCTCGTCCCAAAGCTGACGCGAGCTTTGGGGCCAATTTGTTCGAGCACCGAAACTACTTTTTGACCAAGCTCGGTCAAAGAAATCTGCGCTGACACCGATGGACTCATATCGACATATACGTGAATTTGAGAAATCCCGGGTTCAAATTCGGAGAAGACTTTAATCCGAGGCCTAGTACTCCAAATGGACAATGCGACAGCAGAAATAACAAAGGCGACGAACGGAATCATCGGCGGCTTTTTGATGACAATTCTCGGCAAGCGAGTTGCGGGTATTTCCAAAATTCGAATGATGGGCATCCAAAAATCACGAGTTCTAATCCGCACAATTAGCCAAGCAATCACTGACAGCGTCGCTAGGCTTGCCGCCAAAATCGAAAGCCCCGACCAAGAAAAAAGAGATTGAAAACCGACAGGAATCACATTCATCAGCGAATGGCCTCCGTCATTAACCAATTAAAAAAATCGCCAACCTTCGTGCGATCGTCCACGGCAAGGTACACTCCACCGGCGTTTTTGACAGATTTTTGGACCTTGCTGCGCCAATCTTCAATCACGTTCGACCAAACATCGGCCGCCCGCAACTGATCTCCTAGATAAATTTTGCGTCCACGGGCCTCATCACGGTACGTTGTAGGCCCGTCCATCCAAGTGGAGGTTGATTCTAACCAACTAAAAATATGCACCACCGAAAGGCCGCGAATATTCGCCCAAATTTCTGGAAGCGACGTGCTCGATAGAAAATCGCTCAACCACCATGTACTGTTAAAACCGGATGGCGCCCAATTCGTGGCCACCATAAACGAATCAAGTGCCTCCGAAAAATCATACTTCACGCAGTGGTGATACATATCCAAAACATCCGTCGGGCTGCGTGGAATCCATACGCGGCTAACATCCCCGCGATGGTCTACAAAACCGATGGTAACCGCATCGCCAATAGTCAAATGCTCGTAAGCTAAATATAAAGCAATGCGAATTGCGGTTTCTATTTTTTGGGGCGCATTCTCGGCCACACCATGCTCCTTGAGCGCGGATCGAGTCGGCCAATTCAATGTCTCACGCTTGTCCACAACGATACATACGTTGGCCGAGGCCTCGTCGCGCTGCTCTCTCACAATTAGTTCGTCGGTGCGCGCGTATGCCTTCCAGTCAATTAGGCGGACTGGGTCTCCGTGAACGTATGGGCGAGAATTTTCTGGGCTGCGTGACACGCGTCGCAAATTCATCATCATCGAGCCTTGCATCCGAGGAGATGATTTCGAACGCGATGATGCCAGATCCTCATGTATACCAGGCTGAAGATCTGCCACCGTGAAATTCTTACTGAGATGACTGTTCATTCCTAGCCCGTATTCGTGATTTGATTAATCAATTCCCAATGCCAGATTGCCACGATCAGCTTGAACGCGGTCAAGGAGTTGATCCACGATTTGATCAGCAGTCACTCCATCTCGCACCGCGTGGGCCGTCAATCGAATTCGGTGACGAATCACGGGACGAGCCATTCGTTTAATGTGATGCCAGCGCACCACTTCGCTTTGGGTCATTAATGCATACGCGCGACTAGCTGAAATTAGGCTTATCCCAGCCCTCGGTCCTGCTCCATACCACAGAGCGTCCTTGACCATTTTGGGGCACATAGAATCTTCTGGTCGAGAGGCTCGCACGATATCAGTAACCGCGGAAATTAACGCATCGTCAACGCGAACTTGACGAGCCCGCTCCATAACCCCCAGCAACGTTCCGCAAGCCATTGGTGGCTCTTCACTCGTCCAGTCTAGTTTCTCGCCAACCAAATCTCCATGGGCGTGGGTCGACAGCATTTTTCGCTCTGCTTCTGCCGATGGATAACCAACCAATGAATGCATCAAAAAACGGTCCATTTGCGCTTCAGGAAGCGGGAACGTCCCCTCAGATTCATAGGGGTTTTGCGTGGCGAATACTAGAAATGGTTGCGGCAACACATGTCTTTTACCGGCCACGGTTATCGTTCGCTCTTGCATCGCCTCCAAAAGTGCTGACTGAGTACGTGGCGAGGCGCGGTTAATCTCATCGGCAAGCAACATATTGGTAAACACCGGGCCGCGAAAAAATTCAAAGCTTCGACGCGACGTTTCTGGATCGATATTTAATATTTCACTCCCTACGATATCTGACGGCAACAAATCGGGCGTGAATTGAATTCGCCGAAATGTGAGACCCAGCGCTTTAGAAAAGACGCGAACAAGCGTTGTTTTTGCAAGTCCAGGCGCACCAGTTAATAGCAGGTGCCCTCCAGCAATAAAGCACGCCAATGTCTCGCTGATCAATTCGTCTTGCCCGTAAATGACAGAAGAAATCGATTGCCTAAGTCTGGATGCAGCGTCGGACGCCGCCTCAATCGAAAGAGATTCCACGGAAGCATTTGAGGAGTGGTTTGATGATGATAAATCGGTCATTGGGTCATTTCCTTTTGATCAATAATTACGAGAATAATTTGAGGTCAGACTGCCGAACAAACTGCCGAATAAACTGCCGAATAAACTGCCGAATATTCACTTTTTAGCTCCCTGAAGCTTTGTCTGGCGAGTATAGACCCGCAAAGACAAAGTTGCTATATGAACTTGCATTTTCCATCGGCCGAACAAGTGGCAAACGCGGGGTGCATAAAACAAAAAAATGCCGCGAAAGACTGCAGATAAAATCACAGGCGGCCGTCCGAGACATCTCACCGTCCGCACGCTTTAACAGGGTAAAACTCTTTTTAATCCAGCTATTCTTAATATTCAATTTAAGCTGCTCTTGATCAAGACGGCACCATCGCCATGCACCAACCCAAAACAACGATTCAACGGAGGATTCATGAAAATTATTATCAACCAGCTCGCAGCGTGCAACCGTAAGCTCGGAACTCATCTGCCCAAAAATTCCACCTGCGGCAGCGTGACAATGGAATATATTATCGTAAGCAGCTTTGCTCTGCTCGTCAGTATTTCAGCGGTAACGTGGCTTGGAACAATTGTCAAAGATCGCGTCACGAAAATAGCCTCAAAAATGGGCGTGGAAGCCACTGAGTTTGATCTCGACCTAGATCTTCATCCATGAATCTCCCCTCCCTCTTCTGCTCGACAATTCTACTCCTAGTCGCACTCGCCATTCAAAGCAAAACTTCAGGCATGATCCTTCAGTCGGATCATTATCGCCATGAGGTTCTGGCGAGCGGCGATCGCTGCCCCAAAATACCTGAAGATGTTTTTTGCCAGGTAAAAGTGGCAGCTAGAAGAGGAAACTCGTGGGAATTGTGCGACGAGTCCCTAGCACCAAGCGGCGCAAATTTACCCATGCATCGCTGGTTTCGAATCACTGGCCAATGCAAATTAATATGGCAATGGATCAATATATCCTTGCCTTTAGCTCCCCAATTAGTGTACCGCTAAACTAACCAAGTAGATTGCGCTGTAAAAATCCCAAGTTTTTTTGAAACGAGTCTGCGTCATGAAGGGGTCATATGTATTTTGCTGTCGTCAAGATCGTTTTTGAAAATGAAGGCGGAGCCCATTCCACCGATCGCAAAGATATGGCTATTCTTGTGGAAAAACTTCGCGCAAGATTCCGAATTACAGTCATGGCGTGTGCCAATATGAACGATGATGGCGAATCCTCTCTCGCCTATACGAGTCTTGGCTTAAGCGAGGACACTCTAAACAAGCAAATGGACGCCATTTCGGCATTCTGTGAAGATTCCGGCATTGGTCGAATTGCCGATGAAGCCGTACTCATGGACCATATCGACTCAATTGGAGATGAGGACGAGGGTGAAGGCGACGAAAATGGGCCTTCAAGTCAAAATTGAATCGATTTTACTTTCGCGCGACTAAACACTGAGCCCAACTTCAATCTTTTCGGACGAAGTAGCTTTGTGCCGTCTGTACATAATCTTGTGCAGAAGTCCCCAAAAACTCTAGCTCCTTTGCAGTCAATGGCCTAACTACTTTTGCCGGTGCGCCCATAACTAACATACCAGACGGCATTTCTTTACCAGGAGGCACCACAGTGCCTGCCGCAACCATGCACCGGGAACGAATAATGGCACCGTCCAAAATAATTGCGCCCATCCCAATCAAGCACTTATCTTCGATGGTACAGGCATGAATGACCGCATTATGACCTATTGTCACATCCGCCCCAATACTCGTTGGGCCAGATTTTGAGGTCACATGCACCGTGGAATTGTCCTGAATATTCGTGCGAGCGCCAATTTTAATCGTATTCACGTCACCACGAATCACCGTATTAAACCAAATACTCGCACCCTCACCGAGCTCAACTTGCCCAATGACGACGGCTCCGGCTGCTACAAAGACTCCCTTTGCTAGCTTTGGGTGATGCCCCCGCCAGGCGACAACCGTTGAATTGGGCATTTGAAACATAAAATCAGTTCTCCTTGCGAGAAGTGAGGGGGAACATTAGAATTAAACTTGGCATGTTGCGTATTTTACCAAAGGCCTCATTGAGGTTTATCGTCCACTCGATCAAAAGCTTCAATCATAAGGCTTCAATCATAACGCACTAGGCCTGGTTAGCAACCCGAAAAACATAATCGAAAAAAAGCAGAAATTCATGTCTACAATTCCAGTTCTAGCCCTGACATCGACCACCCGCCTTGACGCGACTGGCCTACCGTACATAGATATTGTATTAACTGAAAGATTTCTGCTACCGCCAGCAGCACTACTTAAAATTGGAGAAAAAGTTCCCACTACGATTGGCGAAGTGATTGAACTTTCTGGCATGCCTTTTCAGCACGTGTGCGACGTCATTGAAGAATGCATTGCCATTGGAAATAATATTTTTTTGGATATTACCAGTTTAGCTGCTGCCGCACTCGAGGAAGGGACCATTGTTGTCGACATGAGTCCATATATGGATCATTTAACGCTGCCAATGCATGACTCTGCAAGAATGTTTCACGCACAAAATCCTCAGCAATGGTTGCCATTTCTTCGAACTATGGACCGAGTTCTTGTGATCTCCAAATCAGAAGGCCACGCATGGAGTGCAGCAATGAGCTTGCGCAAAATGAATATCAAAGCATGGCTGCCTCAAGGCTGGTATTAACTTTTGGACGTAACCTAGCCTACTTTCGGCATTTTTGCTTTCAATTCGACAATTTTAACTTTTGCCGGCTCAAAAGTTGGATCTTTCTTAACAGCTCGCTCGAGCAATTTAAGGGCATCAGCGACATCACCTTTCGTATCACAGAGCATAGCCTTGTTATATAGTGCGGCCACATTATCTTGGTCCAATTTTATTATTTGATTATAAACTTTGCTGGCATCGTCAAGCAGTCCTTGTTGTTTCAGGCAAATTCCCATTTGATTCAAATAAATGACATTTTCTGGATCCAATGCCAGAGCTGACTTTACATAACGCTGTGCCTTTGAATATTCCTTGATCGCAAAATAACCTTGACTTAAATAGTGATACAGCTCTTTGAATTCCACCCCCTGCTTAACCGCTTTTTCCAGCAGCGAAATGACATCCTGAAATCTCTCTCTTGCGAACAAGATATCACACGCTGCGCGATAACGGACAGGATTGAGAGGTGAAAGTGCAATAGCTTGTTCAAAATTTTTGAGTGCATCGTCGAAGTTTTTCATTTGAACAAAAACTTCACCGCGCATGGCAAAGATATGGACATAAGACTTATTTCGAAGTTCAGCCGCCGCCAAATGCTCAAGTGCTTTTTTCGGATCACCTCGCCCGAACGACGATCGCGCAAGACCCACATGCGGCCGCGCTGATTTATCAGAGGTACTTGCCAACAGGCCATAGACTTTGTCGGCGACATCATACTTCTTGTCGCGCAACGCTACTTTTGCCAGTTCATAAACTTTTTCTGGATTTCTAGGGTTGTGATATTTCTTCCAACTCATATGAACTTTAGGATAAATGTCGCCGAGTGTAAACGGCTTCACCAATATTTCGTCGACACCG
>CANJQY010000013.1 GCA_947476525.1 Oligoflexales bacterium | reverse complement strand
CGAAAGGGCCAAATGCGGAAAAAGAACGGCTGGCCACAGACGCCAGCTCAGCAATTCTATTCGCTTGCGGCCTAGCATTCAATCTCGATAGCGAGCGGTTACGCCAACTCGTTTTTTTGCGACAAAACCCTGCCAACTTCAGGGCTCCCACCGTCGCGAATTTGTCCCAGATGGAGTTTTTAGGAACGACACTGTGACTTCATTGCCCGATCAGGTTTAGTTCACCTTTTTTGCTGCCATTTCCGTTCACTGTGAAAATTGACGGCGACCATATGATGGTGTTCTGTTCGTCATAATTGCCTTCGGTGTGGTCATCCTTGATTTTTGGAATCAGTCGGTAAAGTTTACGGCGCATTTCGCTGGTTTTTTGCGAAAGGCGAAGGGGCCACTCGATTGCACGCCATGCGACCAGCGAAAAATCGGCTTGTTCAATTTTATCAGGAGCCACAAAAAATGGTGAGGCTGACGTTGTTGGAATCTTAATTGGCGCAGGAAGTGATGTGTAAGCGCCGAGAAAGTCAACGAAGTAGGAGCCTCCGAGGAAGCCGTCCCATGGGGCAATAAGCCCTTCACTTCGCCACTCAAATTGACCGAAAAGTGGCATTTTTCTCACGCCTAAATAGGCGAAAATTTTTGCAAAATGTCGAACGACCTTGAAGTTGTCGGGGATCATCACCGCATCTTGGCGAATATCGGGCTGGAGAGCGACCATATTTGGATTAAACTTTTCCCCACTTTGTTTGGCTTGTTCTTTAGCGGCTTTATAGAGTTCCTTCAATTCATCTTGGCGATCATTTGTGTCCAAATGAAATATTTTTTTGCCCGAGGCCTCCATCAAGTCAAAACGCGTGGAGTCATAAGGCACCCGGTTGACAATAGAGATTCCCGCAGCCTTTGCCGCCAATTCATACGCGGCAATAAATAGGTCACTATGTTGATCTTGTGGACTAAGCACCGAAATTCTTCGGTGGCCAAACCGAATATTGGCCGCTACGGCAGCCTTGGCTAGAGTTGCCTGAGTCGGGCGAGAGTAGTAAATATTCTGGAACGGCGGCCCGGCGGGCGGCTCCGTCAGTAGAAACGTGGGAACGATCAATCGGCTTCCCCAAAGCCGCAGGAGCGCAGTATCTCCTGCTTTTTGTCCGCCGATTATCACCGAAACTTTATGCTCAAAAATGAGGGATGCGATGCCTTGGATTGTCAAATCGTCTCGACCCTGGTTGTCTAGGACGACGAGTATTTTTTTGGGATCCAAGTTTTTAGAGGCAAGATTTGCTTCAAAGCTGCGAATGACATGCAGAAAGTAGCTGTTATTCGACAGTGGCAAAATCACTCCGATTTTGCCGGAATGGTCGTTTAATATTTTTGAGATGAGTGAGGTTATCGCTACGCGAGTATCTGGATCTTGGCAATGAGACAATGTGAAATCCTCAATGAGAGCGGCACCATCCGTATTTTCACCGCGCAAAGTCTTGCCGCGTTTGCTCCACAGCTCTTGCAGGGGCACGGCATATCTGTCAAATAGCTTGACGCAATCTTCGGCGACATCCGGAGTTTTGGCCGCCACGGGCCGCGGGAATTGGGCCAGCGAAACAAGCAAACAGCACATTAAAATCAATTTAGTTGTTGAACGCATGGCGAAAACCTCCTGAGGAATCATTTTCCAAGTGCTCTAGGGGGGACGTAGATTCCATAGGTACATTTTGCTCGATAAAAGACATTTTTATACCGCTCTCACTTAGATGGCCATAGATGGGATTTATATCGGCGTCGACAATGCCGGATGGACGCACAAATTTTGGAGCGCGTCGCGTGCGTAGCGAGCCTCGAATAAATTGATCCCAAATCGGTAAGGCAATGGCACCCCCACTGATGTTTGCATGAATCGCGGTGTGTTCGTCGGTTCCGACCCAAACAATCGATACGAGATTAGGCGTGTAACCACAAAACCAGTTGTCGGCATTGTCATTGCTTGTTCCTGTTTTTCCTGCGGAAATTCCCGAAAGATCTTTGCTCGACGAACCTGTTCCTTTTGCAAGGACGGCCATCATTCCTTGGGTCATAAGATAGGCGACCTGCTGATTTAGTACTCTTTTTTGGCGTAACGCGAGGGTTGGGCGCTCCCACAGAACTTGCCCGTTGGCATCGGTAATTTTCGTGATCGGATCAATTTCGGTTAGAACACCCCCCGTCGCAAAGGTGCCGTACATGCGAGAGAGGTCCATCATCGAAACATCAGAGGAGCCAATGGCCGATCCGAATTCATCTTTGATCGGTGACGTCACGCCCATAGTTTTGGCGCGGCTTATGATGGCCGGCATCCCAACTGATTCGGCCAAGTCCAATGCAGGTGCATTCATGCTGCGGTAGAAGGCGCGTAACAATGTGGTTTCTGTCAGATAGTCCGCCTCCTCACTTTTCGGCCGGTAGTTAGCAATGTTAATCGGGCTAACGTAAAGCAAGTCACTCCATTTGCTTCCGGCTAGCAAGGCTTCAGTGAATACGATGGGTTTGAATGCAGAGCCGGGCGAACGCATGGCGCTGGAAGCCCGATTATATTGAGATCTTTTGAAATCGCGGCCACCGACCATCGCGAGCACGTCGCCCGTGTTGGGATCGGTCACTAGCATGGAGGCTTCGACTCGAGATTTCTTTAGACCTCCATTGGCGCTGTCTCGGATCATTCCTGTTTGGCGACTAAGCTCATTTAGCCGGGAATCGTAGGCGTGTACCGACGATTCTGCAAGGGTCTGCAGGTCTGAATCCAAAGTCGTGTAGATGCGGTAGCCACTAATGCCTTGCGAGCCAATTCCCGATCTCTTAATGCTGATCAACTTAGGAATATTTTCGCGAACGTAGTCGACAAACCAAGAGGCGTTTTGTGCGTTGAGATATTTGTATTCGCGGTAGTTGAGGGGGGCGCCCGATAGCTCTTGCGCAACTTTTTTAGTGATCATTTTATTGCGAAGCATCGAGTTAATGACTTTCAGCTGCCTGCTCTTCGCGCGATCCGGATATTTCTTGGGATTGTATCGGCTTGGAGACTGAAAAAGGCCTGCGATCATGGCTGATTGGGCAGGGGATAGGTCCTGAATTTTTTTGCCGAAATAGCGTTTTGCCGCTGCGCCCACGCCGTAAGAACCGTTGCCGAGGAACATTGTGTTAACGTAGAACTCAAGAATTTTTTGCTTCGACATCGTACGCTCTAGTTCTAGCGCGTAGGCGATTTCGGTCACTTTTCGGCTAATATTTTTTTTATTGTTTAGAAATACAGAACGCACCACTTGCTGAGTGATAGTGCTTGCGCCACCGCCGCCGGAAGCCTTTCGAAGCTTGATTTTGGTCCAGATAGCTCGGAGAATTCCACGATAGTCCACCCCAGAATGCTCGAAGAATCGTCGATCTTCCGTTGCGATTAGAGCGTCCACAAATGCGTGAGGAAGCTCGTCGTAGTGCACAAATAAATGATATTCATCAAAATACTCCCCGATTTTATTTCCATTCTTATCGAAAACAATGGAATTATCCTGATATTCGAAACGATCGAGATTGGCAATTTTCGCCTTGTCTAATGCAAATAGTCCTATGGATTGACACCAAAAAAATAGGAAAGTTCCAAAGCCAAGTGAAGAAATGAAGGCCATGCCCAAAACAATCCGCAAAATCCTACTGCGCGCATCATGCCGCCGAGGTGCGATGCGGGGATCGACCTCAACCGCCAGAAAAGATTGGAATGGTTTAATGCGGTGCACTATTGAGTCCCTTATTATTTAATTTACATCTCTCGTATCGGACAGGGGGACTAAGCGCTAAAGCCAGCGGTCCAGCTTGGGGACTCGCCATCAATCCTAAGATGCCGATATGAATCATTTAATTTGTCTAATTAAAAAAAAACTTAAGACCTCTGATTTTATGCCGAAAGCTCTCACGGGCAAATGCCTGATGGATAGACTGGGTTTATATGTTTTATTGATACACCCAAAGGGGCCCGCCAAAAAATATGAATGTCAGATAAGAGCGTCAGAAAGGATGAATATCATGCGCAAAAAAGGCCAAACAAATTTAGTAAGTATTCTTATTGTTTGCTCTGACAAAACGGAAGGAGAGCTGCTGAGAATTACCATGGAAGATTTAGTTGGGGAGGGTCTCAAAAAAATTGCTGCGGTCAACGGTGGCGAAATGGCCGTGGCCTATATAAAAGAACACCATCCAGATGTGGTGATCCTTACAGGAATTTCTAGCGGCCATTCTGAGGCCGTCGTACTTCAAACGCGGGCCCTTGATGGCGAGCGCCATACAGGGATCATCGTGGTGTCACCCAAGGCAGCCGTTTATGATAATGTTGCCACGGTTCATTTGCGGGCCGGAGCAGATGTTATCCTTCCTACAGGCACTAGTTTGATCGTGGTTCACCTCAATGTGCTGGCTTTATTGACTCAGAAGCTCGAAGCCGACGAAATGCGCATTGCCTTGTTCAAGTTCCAGAATATGAATCTGGTTGATGAGCTGACAGGACTCGCAAATATGCGTAGTTTTTTAGCAAAATTTGCCGCGTCCTTTGAAAAATGCCGAAGCGGGGCATATGGCTTGGCTTTGATTATGTTGGATTTGGATCATTTCAAAAAGGTTAACGATACAACGAACCATATGGTTGGAAGCTTTGTCATAAAATCGGTGGGTCATTTGATTGCGCAACAAATTGGACAACAAATTGGACAACAAAGTGGACAACAAATTGGACCACAAATTGACACGGCCAGTCCCGGAGGAAAGGGCTTGGATTTCGCGGCGAGATTTGGCGGCGACGAGTTCATCATCGTTTTGCACGGCACCGAGGCAACGGCTCTTTTAGAACAAGCGGAGGTGCTGCGGCAAACGATTGAAAAAAAGATATTTGCCTTTCAAGGATTTTCAGTCAACGTTTCTTGTAGTCAAGGCTTGTGTTGGGTTCCCCCAAATTTTGAAGGCAATGCGACAGATGTCGTGAAAGGTGCAGACGCCATGCTTTACCAGAGTAAAGGTCGAGGGCGTAACACTATTGTTGGAATGAATCTATGGTATCCGATTGATTTTAATCATATTGGTGGGACGCACATGATTAATTGGAATCCCGGCAGTAATAACAATCGTGTCCCCCGAAGCAACAAGACCTAATTTTTTAAGCTGGTCCGGAAGTTCTGCGAGCAATGCATCTGTGTTGTAGAACAATTTGTTTTGCATGCCGTAAACGCCCCAAATCAAACTCATCCTATGTACAACCTCGGGGCGTGGCGATATTGCGATAATAGGTGTTTTTGGACGCCACTTGGCAATACTGCGCGCAATACTACCAGTTAGCGTTAACACAACAATGGCCTTTGCGTTGAGGGAGTCGGCCGCTTCGCACGCGGCACGCGCGATCGCTTCGTGGTCTTCCCACGAGGTTGTATCCTTGCGCAGTTCTGTCGCAGAATAGCGGTCTGGACGTTTAAATGTCCAGTGTTCGACTTCTCGGATAATGTCGACCATCGTTTCGACGCATTCGAGCGGGTACTTTCCAGAGGCGACTTCGCCTGAAAGCATAATGCAATCAGCTCCGTCCAGCACTGCATTGGCGACGTCGGCGACCTCTGCAAGAGTGGCTTGGGGGTTTTCAATCATCGATTCAAGCATTTGGGTAGCCACAATCACGGGTTTCGCATAGCGAGCTCCGGCAGCGAGAATCAAGCGTTGGAATCCGGGCACACGTTCCACGTCACCCTCCACGCCGAGGTCACCACGAGCCACCATTAAACCGTCAGCAACCTGTGCAATTTCGTTAATGGTATCGATGGCGGGAAGCTTTTCAATTTTTGCGATTACGGGAATATCAGACCCCATGGCCTTGATCATTTTTTTGATTCCAAGAATATCGGCGGGGTCTTGAACAAATGAAAGTGCGACGTAGTCAACCCCGTTTTGAATGCCAAAAAGCAGGTCTTTGCTGTCCTTTTCCGTCATTGCGGGAAGTGATAGTTTTGCGTCTGGAAAATTGACCCCTTTGCGAGGTTTCAATATTCCACCGAATTCAACCCGAACCACTACATTTTGTCCGTTGATGGCTTCAATTCTCAATATAAAATTCCCGTCGTCCATCATCACGCGTTGGCCGACAGAAACGTCCTTTACCAAATCTTTGTAGTCGATGGGAATAATTTTCGGGTCCGTTTGTTCGGCAGCATATACTAAAGTATACGATTCACCTGTTTTTATTTCGAGGCTTCCACCTATGAGTTTTCCGCAACGAATTTTCGGGCCCTGAAGATCCTGAAGGATAGCCACAGGATGTCCCGTATCGGCTGATATTCGTCGAACAAGGTCAATGTTCTTTTTGTGCATCGCGTGGTCGCCGTGACTGAAGTTGAGACGTGCAATGTTCAATCCTCCCAATATCAGAGCGCGAAGCGTCTCTTCATCCGACGAAGATGGGCCTAGAGTGCCAATAATTTTACAGTGGCGAATGGTGTCGACACCCTCGGCGTGGAAGTTCGCAAGTACCGGAATTGGTGTGGACATAGGCTCGGTCATAGGGGCTCCTCAAGGGCAAATCGAATACTTCGAATTATTATGCGGCAAAAATGAAACAAATTTCCACACCAAAAATTTCCAATTAGTTAAGTTCAATTGATATGTTACACCGAATATGATGGCGCGTCAAAGGGGCGCAAATTTTTTGGGGACTTATGGTTTTTCTGTAAGTCGCCGAAACAATAGGCGTCGTTTAATATAAAGGCAGTGTTTTAGAAGCGTTAGTGGAGAATGAGTGAGCGCACCTTCCAAAAAATTTATTGGCAAATGGATTGGCCAACGCTACTGCATTGAGCTTGAGCTTGGGCGTGGTGGCATGGGGGAGGTGTATCAAGCTTTTGATGTTGAAGATCCTTCGAACAATGTCGCCATCAAAGTGATCCATCGCACACAAAAAATGACGTCTGCTGACCTTCTGCGTTTTCAAAAAGAAGCCTCGCTCATGAGTCAGCTGTATCATTCGAATATCATCGCATTCCATGAGCTCGGCATTTTTCAGGGCGAAGAATCAAAGGATTTTACGGGTGGCTACTACATCATCATGGATTTTGCACGCGGCAAAAGTCTAAATCAGAGCATCCAACATGAAGGCCGCAAGGACCTACATTTCCTGTTTCAGGTAGGCTTACAGGTGGCAGATGCGCTGGATTATACGCATGGAAAAAACATCATTCATAGTGACATTAAACCCCACAATATTATCGTTAGCCAAGTGGTTGGAGGTGACCGAGGGGTCCACGTGCAGGTGCTGGATTTTGGAGTCGCGCGCCTTGGCTCGATGATTGGGCGTGACGACGACGCAAACCAAGAAAAAGCCGGTACCCCGTTGTATATGGCTCCCGAGCTTTCGGCCACTGGTTTTGGGGTTTCCGATCACCGCGTTGACTTGTATTCTTTGGGGTGCGTGCTTTATGAAATCCTTACGGGGAGCCCGCCGTTTCACGGGGCAAACCGCGAGGAGTTAGAGAGGGCGCACCAGTCCTCGGTGCCTGAATCAATCCGAAATGTTCGTCCAGATGTGCCACTGGTGGTCGCTCAAATTATTCACAAGCTCTTAGAAAAACGGCCTGACGATCGCTATCAAACGGCATTTTCGTTGTCGGCCGATTTGCTTAAAGCAAAAGCGGCTTGGGAGCTTGATCCGAGCCTGGTGCCAAGTTTTCCACTAGCTCTGAAAGACGAGTTTTTTGCCGTTTCTGCGCAACTTCCGATCACGGGTCGAGACGCTGAAATTAACGCCATTTTAAACGAGTATAAACAAGTTTCCAGCCACAAGGGACGGGCTAGAATCACGGTTGTGACCGGTGGCGCAGGCATAGGAAAAACTAGGGTTCTAGACGAATTCAAAAGCAAACTCTCGGCCATGAGAATTCAGTATGTCGCTGGGCTTTTCACTCAACACGAAAACTCCTTGCCATTTAACGCACTAGCCAACGCATTTAACGAACTACTCGTAAAAATTATCCGTATTAATCCAGTGGAAGCGGATTTATTATCGAAGAAAATTAAGCAAATTATTGGCCCCGAGGCTCACCTCGTGGCCAACGTAGTTCCGGGTTTAAAGCCTTTTCTCGCCGAAATCCCGGAGCCTGCCGACGGCCTTGAAAGTGACGGCGATAATTATCCAAGATTTGCGAAAGCCTTCGCCGATTTTGCTCGAAGTTTGGCTCCAGACACACAGCCGATGGTTATGATCCTTGACGACGTGCACTGGGCGGATCCAAAAAGTTTGGCACTGATCACTCAGATTTTTTCGAACGCTAATTCACACCAATATCATCTCGTCATTGCGTGTCGTCTGGATGTCGAAGGCGTGGATAGTGAATTTGAAAAATTTATTGAAAAATTCAAAGGCCTCAAATTACGCTACACGGAAATAGACTTGAAGGCCTTAGAATATGACACCTCTAGCAGGCTTGTGAGTTCGATGTTGCGCCAAAATCAGCTGGTGGGATTTGATTTGGTCCAGTATTTGTTAGCACGTAGCGGTGGCGTCCCAATGCACCTAGTGGAGCTAACCAGACGCATGGTAGCCCTAGACATGATCACTCAAAATCGAAAGACGATGTTGTGGGAATGGGACATTCGTGAGATTCAGGGCGCAGTCATTAGTCTGAACGCGGTTGATTTGGTACTCGGTTCCCTTGGGGAATTTAAGGGTGTGGATCTTGCTATCCTTCGAGCCGCCGCTTGCAATGGAATGTCATTCCATTACGAATTGCTGCTTTTGGCGGGCCAAAATTCGGCCACAAATGTCATAAGGTTAATTGATCGTGCGCTAAGTGGCGGTGTTATCGTCAGACACCACGAAACTGAAGGATTGAGGCAGTTAGGCAAGGTTTATATTTTTGTCCACAAAAAGGTAAGAGACGCCATATACAATGTCATCGATCACGCGGAGCGTGCGATTATTCACGAAAAAATTGCAAGGCAGCTATTAGCCAGCGTTGAAAAACCTCAGGACCAGGTACTTTTCTCGCTCGTGCGGCACCTAAATAAGAGTCGGCATGGGGGAGTTAGAAACCATGATTTCGAGGCTTTGTGTCTGCAATTCAATATGGCCGCGGGTGCTGCCATGCGTAAAAAACAAGGTTGGACCGCCGCATACAACTACTACAGTATTGCTAGTGATGTCATTTCCAAAGGTGGTCCATCAGAATTTGGCGCATTCGCAGAGCGGCATGTCGTGGAAAATCTTGCCGATATAAATACTGCGCGGTCGAATTTCAAGGTGGCCTTAACACAATATGCACACTGGCTAAATTTACCAATGTCTAAGTTCGAATACGCGGCCGCCGCAGCCAAATCAGCTGAATTGAATAATGTTTGTGGCAATATTTCTGATGCCAAAAAACTTATTTCAAAAGGTTTGCAAGCATTAGGTGCGCCTAAGCCTGAGACTCACCTATTGTCAACCATACGGTACTACTGGGGGCTTTTGGTTGATGGGCTCACTATGGGCTGGGAAAGTGGCCCATGGAGCGCAGGCTTGGACCGTTGTAAAGTGAACTATCGCAGTGAAAGTGGTGTCGAGGAGCCAATTTTTTCTGCCGCGAAATTATACCGTCTCTTCGCCGTAGTTTTGTCTCGTCAAAATGGTATGCAGGCTAGGAGTGCTGTAGACCAAGGGGTGAAATTGGTTTTCGGGGGTCAGGCTTCCGCCCAAACCGCCATACGAATTGCGGCCGACAGAGCAGGCCAATTAGCAGGTTTGGGTTTTACCACAGCATCCTACCGCTTGTTTGATTTGGCGGACCGGTTTGCTAGCGAATTTTCGTTTTCCCGAACATCGGGCTACGTGTCCTTAATTCGAGCGACGACTATTGATTACATTAAGGGTCGACGGGAAGACTCGGCGTTGCATCTAAAGGAGGCCTTCAATAACATCTATCAAGAACATGATGGTCTCGCGTATGTAAACCTATTGGTGTTTAAGCAGTATTTTGATTTGACTGCCGGCAAAATCGAAAATGCGGAAGCCCTTAACGCAAGTGTTCGAATGGCCATCCCAACGCGCAATCATCTTAGCAGTGTATCAATGGCAATTTTGATGTTTGGCATGCTATTGCAGAATCGTAGGCAGAGGTTGGTTGGCATTGGTGAAGAATTTATTCGCCGTCGACGGAGCGTCGGAGCGCGCGAGGATTTATTCACGGATATTGTTATGACAATGCAACTCTTTGCTCGCGGCGAGATGGCACAAACTCAGGTGCAATTTCAGAAAGTTACAAAATTTATTATGAGTCAACAAGACAACGAAGTATTCGAAGTGTGGCAAATGGATCTTATTGGTATTTTTACGTTAGTATTTCCAATGCTTTTTAAAGCTGAAAATAGGCAGTCTGAATCAGGATTTAAAATGACTGCCGCTTGGATCGTTAGCCTAAACGAAACCATTCGCCGCCAGGCTTGGCAGTCCGGCGGCCGTCCGTGTCAATTGTTGATTGAGGCGCGGTGTGCCGATTTGATGGGTAAAAATAATTTTAATAAACTATATGACGAAGCACTCTTGTCAGCGAAAAGTGAGAATAACGTTATTTGCCAAGTACTAACATATTTTTGGTTCGGCAGGCACTTGCTCTCGCTAAAAGCAGGGAGAAGAACTGATTATCTTAAAATATCCCACAAAATGGCCACAGAACATGGCCTGGACGGACTCGCTTCGCACATTTTAAGAACCGGTAAATCGAGTCGAGATTTAGGTCGTTACAAGTCTAGCCGCGAGCGAGATGATCGTTCAGTTGCCGGGACCAATCCGGGCGAGGATCTAAACCTTGGGCTTAAAAACTTCGATGGCATTATTCGAGCATTTAGAACCCAGTCAGACTTTCGTGAAGATTTGATGGCCTCACTGAAGTTCATTGAGCAGCTCATTCCGGATTGCAAAATAGCCGTGTACCTAGGCAACCAAATCAAAGGCGATCCGGTCGTGCATTCTTCGTTGAGTGGGGAGGTTACAGAAAAAATCTTACGCGATGTGGCGCCGTATTTTACAATTCGCCAAACCTTGTCCGTGCATGTATCGGACGCGAAACCTTCGTCAAGTTTTTCAGACGACAACATCACTACAGCCATAATCGACCTTGGCCAGACGCTTCGCCCCCAAGAATCACAGCCACAAGACGTGAATAATTCTGCAGTCCAAAGCAGCTCCGCCACCGATAAAAATGACGCCACTATGGCCGTTGGCACAGGCCAGTCAGACCGAGGTGAATCCAGCCAGCAGAGCAGAGGCGGCGTTTCGCTGCTTGTTTTAGTGCCAATTCGCTTGGGTGGTGAGACCATTGGAATAATTGTCGTCACAAATTTGGGCCCTGAGGTTCAAAACGAACTGGCCAGAAAAAAACGGGATTTCGATGCCCTTGCCGCTCAAATGGGACTGTTGATGTCGCAGAAATTTTCACCAGTTATCGGGTACTTGGAAGAAACCCGGCGCGCTATTCCGATTGGCATGAATACTACTGGGGGGTCGTTTTTTGAGGCAGCATCAAATTTGGAAATTAAGCTGCATGGGACACTTCGCATTGATCGGGAGTCTAGCTGGTTTTTGGGTCTTGATTGGGGTGGTGGGCAATATGTTGTTGTGTACTGCTGTCTAAAAGGGGAAGCTTTGGAGCGAGAAATGCTCGCTCAGCAATTGTTCTATCAGATCTATTTGATAAGGGAATCGGCTAGCATTCGGGGGCAGGTTAAGAGTGAGGTTATAGACTTGCGGATTGCCATTCAAGAATTGTTAAAAAATTCGGCACACACGGCGAGAATGGACGAAATTATGTTTTCCTATAGTTTATTTGATCACGATTCGAACTTTGTCTCGTCGGGGCACTATGGAACGGCTCGTCCGGTGGTGATTGGTACAGAAAATCGCCTCGCGGCGTTCAATCAAACGTCGTTGCGTCTTAAAGACGGTAGAGATTTGCGCTATTGGGAAATTTTCGCCGTGATGAATTCCGCACAGATATTTCTGGTTAGCTATGATACAAGTCGAATTAGTGTGGATCTCCCTTCTTCTTCATCAATCGGCGAAACTGTGCCTACAGGGCCTGGACGCGAGGGGACTCCGGAGGCACTACTAGAGTCTGCGTTGCAAAACAAAGCCTTGCCGCGCTATTTTTTGACGGTTAAAAGATTAGGAATTTGATTTTGGTTACCGCTATCGACACATTATTACGCGAACGAAAATTAATTTTGGTTACCGGCAAAGGGGGCATCGGCAAAACCTTGGTCAGCTGTATGTTGGCAAGGAGGGCCGTCGCACTTGGCCGGCGAGTGCTGGTCGTAGAGCAATCTTCGGTTGCGCAAATTGGTCCGCTTTTAGGTTTTGCCGAAATTGGCCATGAAGAGCAGTGGATCGGCTTATTGGGGGTTGCAAACTTCAGTGCGGCCGGAAACTTTAGAGACTATGTTTCGAACCATCTGATGAAATCGCATTTGCTGGACGTCGTACTTTCGAACAAAATTGTGCATAGTTTGTTTACTGCGATACCTGGCTTCGGTGAATTGATGTTGCTCGGGCGGTTGTACTTTGCACAGAATCTTTCAAAAAAGACGCGGCCTGATTTAATCATCATGGATTCCTATGCCTCGGGCCACTTCCTGAGCCTGATGACCACGCCCGACGCTGTATTACAATCTGGATTGGCCGGGCCAATTGTTCACCACACGACAGCCGTCAAAAAATGGTTGGAAGACAAAAACCAGTGCTCAATGTTTTATGTGGCGGTGGCAGAAGACTTGGTGATTAGCGAGGCTCTTGAATTTTTGCCGATTTTGGCCGAGAAATCTCCAGTAAATTTGGCAGGAATCGTTATGAATCGTTCGCTTCCTGAGCTCGCTGAGGCGCCAACCGCTCAAAAAGAAGGCGTCCAGGACGCTTTAGCCTTTGGCGCAAAACTTGGTAATTTGGCCACGCAGTTTATGGCGGCTCGTCGCGAACGCCAACGGCTCGCATTTAAAAAATATTCAGGTGGAATTGCGCGTCAAGCAGTATTGGAAAATTTGCCCGTGTGGTACCTGCCGGAGCTAGGAGCGGTGGCTGAGCCAATCACAACGGAAGCCGTGGATTTATTTTTAGGAGGGGCTAATGTCAGATAAACTCAATGCTGAGGTGGGTTCCCAAAAAGCAACATTTGTCGCGGTCGAAGGCACGCCAATAGAGCAAATGCTGCGAAGCCAGCGGGTCATCATTGTTATCGGCGCTGGAGGCGTCGGCAAGACCACGTCGTCAGTGGCGTTAGCGATCCATGCGGCGCGCCTTGGGCGCAGAGTTGCGTTGCTCAGTATTGACCCCGCAAAACGACTGGCGGCAGCCCTCGGAATTGAACTAGGGCATGAACTTAGGCCCGTTCATTTCCCTGACGATGCTTTGATAACTGGACGCCTCCACGCAGCGATGCTTGACCAAAAAGCGGTTTTTGATTCGATGGTGCGTAAGCACGCACCGTCGCCTAGGATCGCAGACCGAATACTGCGAGACCCGTTGTACGTGTCAGCCTCGACCAACCTCAGTGGGCCGTTGGAATACATGGCACTGGCACGGCTACAAGAGCTGGCCGAGAGTCCTGATTGGGACTTGATCGTCTTAGACACGCCACCAGACGCCCATGCATTGGATTTTTTGGCGCGACCTAACGTGCTCTCCGGCTTCGTCGAAAATAAAGTGGTCGCCAAGCTGCTGAAACCCGTGGTTTTTGCGGGTCGTATTGGGCTTGGCGGTCTTGCAACGATTAGCGAGAAGATGTTGGGCGGGGTGACTAGTGTCACAGGGTTTGGTGCCTTGAAGTCATTTGGCGAGTTTATTTTATTGATGCAAGAAGTGATTGATGGCTTTCATCGGTCAGGTGAAAGAGTTTTGGAGATTATTAAACGCGATTCAACCAGTTTTGTTCTTATCGCGGTCCCACATAAGGCTGCAGCCCGCGCTGCTAAATCCTTAACGCGCGAACTGCACGGGCTCGGCTATAACCTAGAAGGCGCTGTTTTTAATCGCTGTTTGCCGCGAGTCGTGCGCAGTGCTTTGGAAGATGCAACAGGCACTGACGGCGCAATACTGCGCGCGCGAGGCCACCTTGAGGATCAGGTGATTGCTAGTCTTTCAAAAGATATTCATGAATCCAAAAAAAATGTGAATGCATGGGAGTTTCGGATCGATGATCAGGTGGACGACATTCATAGTATGCTTGGAATATTGAAGTTTTCAAAATTTTTTGCGCAATCTCAAAAATGATGCTCCGCCGAACGCTATCAATTTGTCTGTCCGTTCGCTACGATCTGCAAAGTGTGTAGAAACTGCCTAGCAAAATTTTCCCCATATTGAGCTACAATTATTAGTGAGAGCTAGTAAAAGTGAGTAAATCTGGAGGCGTTTGTTTTGACAACGGCAGTAGAAAAAAATTATTTGGTTGCTGCTATCACCGTTATAGGCAGTTATGTGACGTCGCAGTTTCGAGCTTTGGGCGCATTTTGTCTGTATATATACGAAATTTTTCGCCAGGCCTTGACGCCTCCGATTCGTTGGGACTTGATTTTTCAACAGCTAGAATTCGTCGGCAATCAGTCTTTAAGCATTATTATTCTTACAGGCTTTTTTACCGGTGCGGTTTTCGCATTGCAGATCGGTGGAATTTTTCAAATATTTAGGGCTGAAAGCATCATGGGCGCAGCCACGGCCAAGGCTCTCACTCGCGAGATGGCACCTCTCATGACCGCATTTCTTTTGACCGGGCGTGCAGGGTCTTCGATGACTGCTGAGATTGCAACAATGCGTGTCAATGAGCAAGTGGACGCCATGGAGGCCATGGCCGTTGATCCTATTAATTACCTCGTGGTGCCTCGCGTGATCGCATCAATGTGCATCATCCCGCTACTCTGCGGAATTTTTATTTTTATAGGAATTTTTGGTGCGTATATTACCGGAGTAGCCGTTTTTGACGTAGACGTCGGCGTGTTTGTTGATCGAATCAAGTGGATGGTCGAGCCAAGAGATATTGCAAATGGTTTGGAAAAGTCGTTCGTTTTTTCGTTCATAATCGCCGCTATCGCCTGTCGTTACGGATTGAATGCTCACGGTGGGGCAAAAGGTGTAGGCCAAGCGACGACGCGGTCGGTGGTAGCAACATTGTTAACAATATTATTGGTGGACGTGTGCATTACGTTCATACAGTTGAGGTTTTGAAATGTCGGCAGCGATAGAATTCAAAAATATTACGAAGAAATTTGGAAGCCGAGTTGTTTTGGACCATTTGAATTTGACCATTCCACGCGGTAAAATAACGTTTATTGTCGGAAAATCCGGCGAAGGAAAATCTGTTACGATCAAGCACATCATGGGCCTTTTGAAGCCTGATGACGGCCGCGTGATTGTGAACGATCAGGACATCACTGACTTTACTCATGAGGAGCTGCGTCAATACCGAAAGAATTTTGGCATGCTATTTCAACAAGCCGCCTTGTTTGACTCTCTGACAATCGGTCAAAATGTAATTTTCCCCCTAAAAGAGCACTCGAAAATGCCCTTGGCCGCAATGCTTACACGCGTCGAAGAATCTCTGACCCAAGTTGGGCTACCAAACATGCAGCACCGCTATCCAACAGATTTGTCGACCGGCGAGAAAAAGCGAGTGGGATTGGCTCGTGCGCTAGTCGCGAAACCGGCCATAATTTTATACGATGAACCAACCACCGGCATGGACCCCATCGTCTCGGAGATGATTGACGAACTTATTGTCAAAATAAACAAAGATATTGTCGACATTACCTCCGTGGTGATCTCTCACGACCTGAAAGCTGCTTTGGCGACAGCCGAATATATCGTTTTTTTGTATCAAGGGAAAGTTGCCTTGGCAGGTACACCAAATGACTTCAAAGCCTCGAAGGACGGGGTTGTCAGGCAATTTTTCAGTGGAAAAGTTGACGGGCCGATGGAGTTTTTTTGAACCTGGGGGTCGAAGTTTATTTGTGGGTGACGGTGCAAGGTCTAATGGTTTTCAGCAAGGTGCCGATAGGCGGACTAGAATCACGGGAGACGTAAAGCTATGTGGAAGCAAATGGGTGACGAATTTAAAGTTGGGGTGTTTACGCTCACGGCGCTTTTCACGCTTGGGTATATGCTTTTTGTTTTGAATCCAAACATGCTGTCTGATTCAAAACGCGTGCAGTACTACACAATACTTAGCGATGCTGGCGGAATCATCCCTAAAACACATGTTAAAACTAACGGCGTGACTGTCGGTAAAGTGCGTTCAGTTGAGTTGGAGATCGCCACGACCAGAATTATAGTCGAAATTGACGGACATATAAAACTACCGGTCGGTAGTAAAATTGAAATTCGAACCAGGGGCCTCTTAGGGGATGTTTATCTTGAAATAGTTCGGGTCAGTGATTCCGGCCAGTATATTCCGGCCGGGGGGCTAATCCCGCGATCAGAAGATCAAATGGATATGCAGGGTATGATGGCTTTGCTCGGCAATATCGGAAAAGATGTCAAAAGAATTACCGGCACGTTGGCGAATGTGGTGGGCAGTAGTCAAGGCGAGAAAAGTTTTGCGAATATAATTGATAATATTGAAATGGTTTCTCTTGATCTCAGGAAATCATCAGCTGCGATTCGAGGGGCGGTAGGCGATGATCCTCAAGGCATCAAGAACATTGTTACCAACTTAAATAAATCTCTTGCGAATTTTAAAGAATTTACTGGCAACTTAAATAACGTGCTCGATGATTCCAACAGAGAACGCTTAAACCGCATCATTGCATCGTTTGACGACAGCATGAGCGAGGTCAAAGGCGCAACCAAAAATATTAGGCTCATCAGCGATAAAATTGAAAAAGGCGAGGGCACCATCGGTAAACTTGTCAATGATGACGCGGCTATCGTCGAAATTGAATCGACGCTTAAAGATTTGAGGGAGGCGATCTCGCCAGCCACAAAAACGATTATCACCATGGATGCACACGCAGAAGCAAGGTCTGACAATACCGGTCAGACTTATTTGAATGTCATGTTGAGAATGCGACCAGACCGTTTTTACCTGGTCGGTGTGACAGCGGTTAATGAAAGCGTTAGTGACACACGAACGGAATCTATTGAAACTGATCCAGGTACAGCCAACAGACCATCGAGCACAAAAATTAGAGAGCGTGTAACCGAGAGAAAAGCCACACGATTTAATCTTCAGCTTGCAAAAAGCTGGTACTTCGTCACGGCGCGCATGGGACTCTTTGAAAGCACCGGCGGTAGTGCCGTTGATTTCAATTTCTTTCACGACAAACTTCGTTTTTCACTCGAAGCCTTTGACTTCAAAAGCTACGACAACGAATGGCGCCGTGTGGCTCGCCTAAAAGCTTACATGCAGGTACTGTTCCTAGATCATATTTACTTGATGGCCGGAGTTGATGATATTACGCGCAAGAGAAATAGTGTCACCTATTTGCCGGAAAATGGACCCATACCGTTCGGTGGTCTCGGCCTTGCATTCAATGACCAAGACTTGAAATCGTTGATGGGTGCGGCTGCGTTAGCGCGTTGACGGTTGCCGTTTTCAATCCCTTACAATATACCTTCCCATTTACGGTGGGGCTCCATCAGCTCTAGCGTGAAAGGATCACCCTTGCACATAGTGCCGACTCCAGCGGGTGTGCCTGTAAAAATCAGATCGCCTGTCAACAGAGTATTGAACGAGCTCAGATACTGGAGGATGCTCGGCACGTCGAAGATCATGTGATGGGTGTCCCCATTTTGTCGCAATTTATTGTCGACTGAAAATTTAAATTGAAAAAACTCTTGCCCCCCTACCTCACTCGCTTGAATAAAAGGTGATAGAAGGCTCGATCCTGCAAAACTTTTGGCAAGGGTCCAAGGAAGGCCTTTTGACTTCAATTCATTTTGCTTTTCTCTCCGGGTTAAATCAATGCCAAGCCCGATGCCCGCAACCGATGCCCACCCCAGGCCCTGGGATCCCATTGCGATATTTTGCCCAATGCGGATAACGAGTTCGGCTTCAAAATGAAAGGTTTCGCCTGCAAACGCCAATCCCCCGCTGAGCAGTGAGCGGACCGAGGACGGGGCCTTTAGGAACACCACTGGCTCGCCAACTGGCACCGAATTGCCCAGTTCCATGGCATGCTCCGCATAATTGCGGCCGATCCCGTAAATGGTGCCGACGGCTGCTGAGCCAAAACCCTCAATAGATACAAATGGTTGCATTTTTACTCCGCTTGCATGTCGCCCGTTCACGGTGATTTTAGACCCGGCAGGAGTCTTTCGCAAGCAATTATGTATTCATGAATCTTAATATATACAGGCATTTGCATATTAATTTATAAAATCTTTAATATATTGTTGACTTTGATAATAATAATTGATACAAATAAAGAACCTCGTATAACGTTATGAGGTTGTTGCTCTTCCTGTTGTTAACTCTTGCTGCTGAGGATGTTGTATGAAAACGAAGTATATTGTTTTAATTAGGATTTCTGCTTTAAGATCCATGATGATCGTTTCCGGTTTGATGAGTTTTGCTGGTATTGCGCTCTCAAACATCGCAGAAAACAACGCTATTGAGGAACCGGTTATTGAGGAACCGGCTATTGAGGCTCCGGCTGCCGAAGCGACGTCGCCGTTGGTAAGAGCCGTGAAGATCGCTAAGTCTGCTGTAGCGTCCGCTAAAGTCGCTAAAACCGATTTAGTGCACGCGGTCGCATCGACGGTGGTTTCAACTGTCGCAGCAAATTCAACTGTCGCAGCAAATTCAACTGTCGCAGCAAATTCTCCTGCTACCGCGATGGCCTCTTCGACGACTGCCGCAACAACGGCCGACGCCACGACCTCCGTGCCATTGGAATCTCAAGTTGACGAAATTTCTAATGGTCTACAAATTAAATTAGACGGTGACGTTTCCATTACGCCAATTCTTGGCTGGAAAATAGAGCGCAAAGCCTCAGGCATGGCGCTCATTATGAAAGAGGTCTTGCCTACGCAAACTGGCCCTATCGATTACAGCAAGCCAATTTTTGCACGCAACATTACACTGATGACTCTTCCCGAAGCTCGTCATATGGATGAAATGTCAGTAGATGAAGTTAAAGCAGATGTGGCCAAAATGTTTGCTCGCCAAGGCGCGTTGACCGATTTTATGTTCACGGATGTAAAGCGATTTGACTACAAAGGGAAAAACGATGGAATCGTACTGTACTCGCAGTTGACGGTTAATAATTTCCCAATGATGCAAATGCAAGTTATTGTTTCTGGCTCTAAGAAGTCCTATCTCCTTACCTATAGTGACCTCGCCGCAAATTTTGCAACCCCAGCAAGTTATGAGTCCGCTTGGAAGGCGATGACGTCGATTTCCGTTGAAGGGCTTCCCCCAGTTCGCTTTGAAAATGAAGTAACCATAGCGGTTACCGCTGTTTCACTGGCTATTGCCTTCTTCGCTCCGTTTATCTTCCTTCGTTGGCTGAGTGCCCGCCGCATTCGTAACCTCGCCGCAGAGCTTCAATACGACTGGGATCACGGTGCAATGAAGTCGGATGCGGACTACGAGCTAAGCGAAATGCGCACATTTAATGCTACCCGCCCAGCGAAAAAAATGGGTAAAATGGCTAAAAATAGTCGCCGAAATAGCCGAAATTTTGGAGATATCGATGTCTCCGGAATCAGTACCTTCAACAGTGACGCATCTTTAAGTTTTCATTAAGCGTCTGAATTCCTACTGGCCCGGAAGGGCAACGTCAATGACCGATTCGACGCTGTCGTTTGGATTGACTTTGATTAGCATTAATTCATGTAACGCCCAATCCTTTGATTGCTTTCCATCAACGGTAGTGCCGGCGGGCCATTGACCTTCGTAGATATCAGCGCCACACTGGACCGTTAGTTTTGAGCAGGCCGTCGACTCAAGGAGAGGACTAACGAGGTTGGTAAATAAGCAAGAGCCGGTGGTATTTTCGCTGCCTATTTCAAGTTTAGCAACAGAATTTCCAAGGACAGGTAGGCTCGCTATCGAGCAGGTGCACCCAGTCGTAAACGGCTGCGGTGCCTTCACAGTAGCCGTTAGTTTCCAGAGCTCGCTGGCTGGAAGTTGATCTGTTTTTGTGGCATATACTTGCCTGAGAATCGCTACGCCAGTAAGCTTGCCGGAGGTTCGGCCGATTTTAACTCCTTTTGCGGAATACAACACGCCCGGCTCATCAAACCAATTTTCAGTTGATGATTTAGGATTGTCGGAGAGTACCTGAACGTTGCACCGGTCATCTACATGGACGCTCAGACTTTCAAAAGAAATGACCGTAGCACTAGCGTTAGCTGGTGTTATTTTAGTCCCACTTGCTGTCGAGGTGCCGCAGTCTGAGATCGTAAACTGCAATCCTGCTCGACTTCGATCGGCCGCCGTCATGTTGCTCAAGCGTACTTCAATAGTTGATGGCCCGGCGTCTTCGCCCTGCGTACGAAGCGGTGTTCGGCAGCTTTGTGTGATGAGCAAAAGGCAGGTGGGAAGCACAGCGATTTTACAGATGTTTGATTTAATATTGATCATAAATTTTCTCCAAATACAACGTTGCAAACTGGGCGGTCTCAATTTTGGCTGAGATTTCGCCTGAGAAATATATTCTGCCTTAATAACCACCTAGACGAAATGAAAAATAATTGGCATGCTGTTGACGACGTTACCATAATCTTGAAGTTTTCGCAAAGCTGAGGTGAGTCCGAAATGGCATTAATTGATGTGCAAAGTCTTTCCAAGTTTTACGGCCCACACGCAGCCGTGCGAGATGTAAGTTTCAAAATCAAGGAAGGTGAAATTGTTGGCCTTCTTGGACTTAACGGAGCCGGAAAGAGTACAATCCTTAAAATTTTGGGATCTTTTCTGTTGCCGTCTGCTGGCCAGGCATCAATGGCTGGATTTTCTGTCGAATTTGACGCAGACCGAGTTCGTGAGCTGATCGGATATTTGCCCGACCGGCCTCCCCTCTATGATGAAATGAAGGTGGTGCCCTATTTGCGTTTTGTGGCAAAACTGAAAAATATTCCAGCCGATCAAATCGAAAGTAGAATTTCCGACGTGCTTCGGAAAACAAATCTCGAAGAGGTGGCATGGAAATGCCTTGGAGAGTTGTCCCACGGATTTCGGCAGCGAGCAGGTATTGCTCAAGCGTTGATTCACAACCCCAGTATAATCATCCTCGATGAGCCAATTAATGGCCTAGATCCTGTACAAATTGTCGAAATGCGCGACTTGATCTTGTCGCTTCGCGGTAAGCATACGGTTATTTTGTCTAGCCATATTCTTTCTGAGATTACTCGGACCTGTGACCGAATTCTAATTATTGACAAGGGGCGCCTTGTTGCGGAAGGCAAAGAATCAGAATTGGAAACGGCGTTTGTCACCACGATGCGGATTATAGCAGAAGTTCAAGGAGAGGTTAACGTAGCCGCCCTCGAGGCGATCAAGGGTGTGCGGCAGGTTGGGATTACACAAAATGCAGGCGCACAAAATAATTCCGCTAATATTTCCGTTGTGACTCTCGATTGTGATGGTGACGTGCGAGCGCAAATTGCAAAAAGTATCGTCTCCTCCGGTGCAGATCTGCTGGAGATGAGCCGTGAGGGAAATGGACTGGAGGCCGTGTTTATGAATTTGGTCAAATCGTCCAATAAATCGACTGGCAAGCCTGAGGGGGTGAAGCATGCATAAGACGTGGCAAATAGCGTCGCGAGATCTAGGCGCATTTTTTAGCACATGGATGGGCTATGTTATTGTGGCAGCATCGCTCATGATTACAGGCCTGTTATTTAACTCCTTTGCAATCGGTAACGAGCCTAAATTATCGGCAGAAGTCATCGCGGATTTTTTCTATTTCGCAAGCGGCATAAGCATGGTTGCGGGAGTTTTTCTTGCCATGCGTTTAATGGCAGAAGAACGGCAAATGGGAACCATAGTCCTATTGTTTTCATCGCCAATTTCAGAGCGTCAAATAATATACGGTAAATTTTTATCGGCTTTTCTTTTTTCGATTATTTTGCACGTGGTTTCACTCTATATGCCTGCATTGGTTATGATCCACGGCAAAATATCTTTTGGCCACATCGCTGCGGGTTACCTGTGTTTGTCCCTGCTCGGAGCCTCAACCATAGCGATCACCTTGTTTGCCTCGACCCTAGCTCCAAACCAGTTGGTTGCAGCAGTGGGAGGCTCATTTTTAACGGTTATTTTCTTGACGCTATGGATGCTCGCCAAAGTGGTCGATCAGCCGTTTCGCGACGTGTTTGATTGGATGTCAATTCATAGTGAGCACTTCATTCCGTTTAGCAATGGCCAAGTAAATTTGAAAGATGTTGTATTTTATTTGGGTTTAATTGTGTTTTTTTTGGAGTGTTCGACACGAGCTCTTGTCGGGCGTAGGTGTCAGGGGTAAATCCAAATAATCCGGGTCAGCGTGTGGTCGTTTAAGGATGGATGATTCAAAGGAAGAGAGTAGGTCGCTATATGAGTACCCATTTTGTTGAAAATTTAAGAGTGGTTTCGACTGTCGCCGGTATCGGCCTGGTTTTTGCAGGCGAAAGATATTTCGTTGGTGCCCCAAGTCATATGTGGTTGGTGGCCGTAGGAATTAGTTTGATGGTCGCGGGCATAGCCTTTGCCATCAAAAGTCTTCTTGATGCGAGAGCTCGCGGGCACAACCGTGAGTTACCGAGCTGGCGCCTGGCGATTTGTTGGCAGTCCCAAATATTGGGAGCTTCGGGCCTCTACTTTCTTTATTTTAAATTATTGGGCAGTCGACCATTTCCTGATACGTTTGCGATGAAGGCTTTGTTGGCGTCTTGGGTTTTGATGGCCGTCTTTGGCTTTTTTATGGGATTTGGCATTGAATGGGCTCAGCTAAACAATGGTCGAGCAGAGATGGCCGAGCCACAAAGAGTGAGGCTTACTGCGCGCAGTGCCCTGAAAGTGGCAATGCTTTTTGTGATCATTGCCTCCCTAAACTACATGGCCGTAAAAAAGAACGTAACATGGGACCTTAGCTACCTCAAAACAACGCGGCCAAGCGAGTCGACCGCTAAAGTGATAAGCAGCTTAGAGCAAGACGTTTCAGTGGCACTATTTTTTCCACTTGGCAACGAAGTCTTATCCCATGTGCATCTTTATTTTAGCGGCATATCAGCTTTAAGCCCTCACTTAAGCGTCAATACCTTTGACGTGGAAATCAATCCATTATCGGCGGAGGAGTTTAAGGTTAACCGCAATGGTTACGTCGTACTGAAGTCTGGTTCGAATACTGAAAGATTTGACCTAGGCTTGACGATGTCTACCGCCAAAAAGACTCTCAAAAATATCGACATAGAATTTCAAAAGGCGTTGCTTGCAACCACACAAAAAAGAAAAGTAGTGTACTTTACCCGGGGGCACGGCGAATTAACCTGGAATGGAGCAGATGAAGGTCTTGGACTGAAATCTATTAAATTAATAGAGAAGTACCTTCGTACTTTGAATTATACAGTGAAATTTTTCGGTGTATCCGAAGGCTCTACCAAAGAGGTTCCTGCCGATGCTGACGCGGTCGTGGTCGCCGGTGGTGACCTGCCATTTCTCATTGCTGAGGCGGAAGTGCTTCAAAAATATGTTGAGGGTCATGGTAAATTAATGCTTTTGCTCGACGTGGATGTGCCCTTAGGCACCACGATGAGTCCGAATGTTCGAGATGCAACCCATGACCCCCTAGTAAAATGGCTGAGTACAATCGGATTGACCTTTGAGCCGAAAATGCTGGCAAATATGACGAATCACTATGCGGGAACAAAATCGGCGGCCGATGTTTGGTTTTTATATACCACCGTTTTCACGTCCCATGAATCCGTGCAGACACTAGCTCGAAATGATCAGAAGGGTGCTGCCATTTTAACTCTTAGGTCTGGTTATTTTACGACGAAACAAGACGTTCCAGAATGGAGTGTGAATGATACGGTACGCAGCCTCTCGGATACGTTTGTGGATGAAAATCGTAATTTCAAATACGATGAAGGCAAAGAAGTTCGCGGGCCAAAGGTTCTCGGAGCCGTTGCGGAGCAAAAAGTCAGCACGAAACCAGACCCAAAATCAGGCGCACAGCCGAGCCCACTGCCTGGGGCCAAACCTGACGAGACCCCTCCTGGGCGCGTCGTTGCATTTGCCGACGCCTCCATTATCAGTGATCCCCTCATTCAAAATCAAGGTAACTTAGTATACTTCGTGGATTCCCTAAGGTGGCTAGTCGGAGGAACCTTAGTGACAGGCGTTCCCGTGTCGGAAGAAGACATCCGGATTCGGCACACTAGTAAAGAGGATGCAGCGTGGTTTTACGGGACGATCGTCTTGGTGCCGGGCCTTGTGCTGCTTGCAGGAGCCTTAGCCACACGGCGATCGCGACGTCCTCGCATTGGAGGTGCAGTATGAAGTGCAGTATGAAGCTTTGTTGGGAAAACCTCATGTGGCGTTGGTGGTTAGTTTTGGCGGCGAGCCTTGGCGGCGCCTACTGGGCGTCACGTCCAGTAGGTGGTGATGCGGAAATGCAAATAGCGATTATCAATTTGGAATTGAGTCAGATTGCGAAAGTAGAATTGACTTCACCGGAGGGCGTGATTGAGGCTTCGCGGCGTGTAGACTTGGTCGACAGTTGGTGGATCAACGTAACTCGAGCGAAGGCTGTGCCTTCCCTTGCAGCTTCACCTTCGCCGCCAGTTCCACAGAATTTTTTGGCGTCGAAAAAATTTAAAGACAGCCTCGCTGTGTTCTCTCCATTTCGTGCGATTAGAATCATACCAAATATCGGTAACGAACAGTTGGCGGGGTTTGGCCTGAAGGATTCCAAGAAATTCTTGATGGTGAAAGACTCTGGGGGGGCGCTATTGCTTTCACTGGCCATTGGCAAGCAGATGTACGGGGCGCGCAATACCTACGTGCAGAATCAGGTTGATAAGGCCGTATTTCTAATTAGCGCTGAATTAATTTCAGACTTTGAAAAAGCAGAAATTAGCTATTATGAACGGAATTTTATGGATCTTGATCCCGAGGAGATTCAGTCGGCGACTTTATCTGTAGGCGGTAAATCTTTAACTCTAAGCCATGTAAAGCGCGATTCTAAGGGAGTGCTTATTTGGACAGGCGTTGAAGGCGATGGTGCGCCCGCGGTTTCCGCCACGTCTTGGTTTGAGCGATTTGATCAATTGAAGGCGACCGCCTATGCATCCCCTGGTGAACAGGCTCGCTTGAGCGCCGCTCCGGCCGATGCTGAAGTCAAGTTAGTGGGTGGAGGCTCTCGCTCGGAAGTGGTTCAATTCCGAAAGCTTTCGAATAATAATCAAATAGAGTATTGGTTGACCAGCGGCCACCTCGGCTGGAACGTGAAAATTGCGGCTACCAGGGGGGAGTCTTTGTTAAAAGACTTGCCCCAAATTGTGTCGCCTTAGCGCATCACAACTATCTGAATTCATAGGATATATCCAATTTTATTGGAGGAAGACAAGGTTTTTTCTTAAAAAAATTAGGTATTGTTACGCCCAAAAGTTGGTGATTAAAAACCCGCTGTGGTACGATTTTAAAGAAGACCAACTGTGTGGGGGGCATTCTAATGGGATTGAGAATATCGACTAACGTCTCTTCGTTAACAGCGCAACGACATTTGCGTGATACGAGGCAATTGTTAGATCGTTCTATTGAACGACTGTCCAGTGGATACCGAATCAATCGAGCGGGTGATGATGCCGCCGGTCTCGCTATTTCGGATAAGTTGCGCGCAAAAACGCGAGGCTTGGTTCAAGCTCAGAGAAACGCTTCTGACGGCGTATCTTTAATTCAAGTGGCCGAGGGCGGCTTGAACGAAGTTCAAAATATTTTGGTTCGCCTCCGCGAATTAGGCGTCCAGTCTGCATCCGATACCATTGGTAATCGTGAACGCCGATATTTGGATGAGGAATTTCAAAGTCTAAAGGAAGAGATTGACCGGATCGCAAATTCGACAGAGTTCAACGGCACCTATTTGCTCGACGGAACTGGAGGGTCACTCGACTTTCAAGTGAATACTGGTGGCCAGAATCTTTTGGGCGTTGACAGAATTAGTTTTGATGCCTTCAAGCTTGACGTAAACAGCGACAAGTTAGGCATCGAGGAAGTTGGAGTGAACGATAAGAACGCCGCGCAGCGAAGTCTATCATTATTAGATGAGGCGTTGGAGCATGTTTCTTCAGTTCGCGGTGAACTTGGCGCCGTTGAGAACCGATTAGAGTCAACCATCCGAAACATCTCGATTAGCGTCGAGAATCTTTCAGCTGCTCGCAGCCGTATCAAAGATGTTGACGTCGCAGATGAAACCGCTGAGCTTTCAAAACATAATATTTTGATGCAATCTGGTCTCGCCGTATTAACGCAAGCAAACAGCATTCCTCAGATGGCGCTAGGGCTGCTTAAGGGCTAAACCTGAGTTTTTGTGAGAATTCCGTGCACGTAGAAAAATCCACAGAACCCCCCCTCCTCACTAACGTGGAGAGGGGGGTTTTCATTTGACTCGAAATCCAGACTAGATTGAATCAAGGCCCCAGATGAATCCTCGCGCTAGGGCCAAAATAGACTCGTTGTTGGTGCCAACCGTTTTTCCGAGGGCCATGGGGTGGTCTGTACTGGACGTTGCGCGCGACTTGAACGCCGATAGCCAGTGCTGGTGCAGGTTTGCTGGTGCTAGCAACAAGAGCTCATTGATTTCCAGGTCGTGAAGAATCGACTGAATATCGTTCAGGAGCTCGTCTGCAGACGCTGAGCCCCATTCGTGAATGACTCCACGCATGTCGCCACCTTTTCCAATGAGGAGCCATGACACGATTTTTTGGCCCTTCCGTCTAATAAAAATATGGGTGTCTGGAATAGATAACAGCCTTCTAAACTCGTCTAGAGAGCGGTCAAGGGTCCAGTCTAGCCTTGGTCTGCTCTGCAGCATCGTATAGAGGTCCAAATCAGTCAATGTAGATGCCGTCCCAAAAGTAATCCCAGTGGCCTTTGAGCGATCACCTTTAGCCACTGAAAATCTAGTTTCGCGACCAATCGACGAAAACCCTAAAGTTTGGTAAAATGGAAACATGTCGCTCCAAAGGACGAGAGCTTGGAGGTTTTGCCGCTGGGCAATTTTTGCCAGGTGTTCAAAAAGAGTGGACATGTATCCTTGGCCTCGGTGGTCGGGGTGAGTGGCTACATTGCCAATCAGTCCAATGGGCAAGGTGTTTTTACTAGAAAGATGTTTCAGTGTTCGTGGCCAAAGATTAGCGTGAGAAACGAGTGTACCGTATTTATAGACGCACCAACTAGTGGCCGTGTCTCCACGGCTCAGTACGAGTGGGTATTCGCGGGCAAAATCCCTCGACACGCTGCTATCGCGAAGTGAGCGAGCGAGCATCGCATCGCGAATTTCACAGTCGCCGTGAGAGTTCGGATTTGAAATGTCGAGAATGATTTTTGAGTCCATGTGGGCCCCTGCATCTTAGATTTTTTGCTTACTAACGTAATAGTATCACGGTTTTTCTCTGTAGGTTTACTTTCACTAAAGGAGAATATTTATGCCAATAAGAATGCCTGGGGTTGGTGGTGGCTTTGATCCAAAGCTTGTGGAACAGCTTATTGAAGTCGAAAAAATGCCGGTTGAATCTGCGAAAAAGCGCAAAGAGCAATATACCACTGAGAAAAAAGAGGTCGATAAGCTAAATGGATTTTTGAACGACCTAGACACCACGCTCAATACGATGAAGTCGAGGGCCAACTTTTTTAAAATGAAGGTGGAGTCTTCCCATCCAGATATTATGGATGGTCTGTGCAAAACAGATGCGCTAGCCGGAAGTTACGAGTTTGAGGTGCGTAAGCTGGCGCGTGCAGATAAGCAAATAGCCATGGGATTTCCTGACAAAGACATTACGAACGTTGGCTTTGGCTACATGGAAATTGAACGGGAGGATATGTCGCCAGCAGAAGTGACCATTGAGCCTGGCTCCACGCTGTCGGATGTTGCAAAACAAATCAATGACGCAGGTGCCGGCATTCGTGCCATGGTAATCAACACAAAATATAACCCGGACAGTTTTAGATTATTAGTGATCAGCGAAAAATCTGGTGCGGAAGCCCGTATAAAACTAGATGCAGACACCACATTTCTTGAATTTCAAAATCAAGTTGCGGGTCAAAGTTTGGACGTCCTATTTGAAGACGTTCCGGTCACAGATATTGGCAACACTCTTAACGAACTAGTGGACGGTGTGACGTTTAATATTAAACGCTCGGAGCCTGGCACACGTGTGCAGGTCAATATTAGTCATGACGTCGACAAGACTATGGAAAGCATAAAAGCGTTTGTTGATAAATATAATGCATTGAACACCTTCGGTCATGGTCAGCAAGTCAAAGACCCAAATACGGGACAGCGTGGAGTCTTATCTGGAGATCAGTCACTTTCTTTGGTACTTCGCAGCGTCCAATCCGCAATTGGTGAGAGCCGAGTAAATGGCATAAAGTATCAAACAATCAATGACATAGGAATCACGACAGATGCCAAAACTGGTAACCTCACTATGGACGACACTAAAGTTAAATCTGCACTCACCGAAGACTATGAAGGCGTTGCTCAATTGTTTGTGCGAGGAGTTGGCGGCCAGGGAATCGGAGAGACTATGGCTTCAAAGCTAAAAGCCCTTCGAGACCCGGCAAGTGGTACGGTCAAGAGTAGGATTAGATCTCTTGAAAATGTCATCAAGTCACAGGACACAGAGATTGCAAAACGTGAAGCGCGAGCGGAGCAAAAAGGTGAAAGCATTCGCAGGCGATTCGCAGTTTTGGATGGGCAAATAGCCAACATGAAGTCGCAGGGCAGTGTCCTGGCGGGCCGCATGGGAGGTGATGGTGGGTGATGGTGGAGGCGGAAGATCACAGCATGTCGTCTTAAGGATGAGACGACTAAACACAAGGAGTGAATTGACATGGTAAATCCCTACAAGCAGTATCAGAAGACTCAAGTCGTAACAGCAAGTCGTGAGAAAATATTGTTGATGTTGTACGAAGGAGCCATTCGATTTACGAAGCAGGCCCGTGCGGCGATGATTGACAAAAAAATCGCCGATAAAGGCAAGGCGATAAGCAAGGCTACTGCCATCGTTAGTGAGTTGATGGCAACCCTTGATTTCAAGGTCGGTGGCCAGTTAGCGCAAGATCTAGAAAATCTCTATATATTTATGATTGATAAATTAATTGAAGCTAACGTCCACAATAAAGTGGAATGTCTTGATGACGTCGAACGTTTGCTAAACACTTTATATGGTGCCTGGAAAGACGTTATCGAAAATCCACGTGCGGATGGTGTGCCTTCACCTGCGCTTCAACCTGAAGAATTTAAGAAATATCAGGATCAAATGATTGCGGAAGGTAAGGAAGTGCCAGATGGCAAGCGAACTGGCGACAAAGAACAGGGTCGAGGCGCCCTCAAAATCGTAGCGTGAGTGCCTTTATTTTTACATAAAAACAGAAATTTTGTCACGAAATGAACAGCATCCAGGCAGAAAATGCAGGCCACCTCATATTGGGGTGGCCTTTTTTTCCTCCAAAATTCAGCAATCCTTGAAAAGTCACCACTTTTGCCATGGTCAGCCACCCAGTTGATAGTCTTACGAATGCAAGTTAAATAAGATTTGACTTAAACGTTCAACCTAGGGGGGTCTGTATGCCGATTTCACAAGCGCTCTACACCGGAGTCACAGGATTGTCAGTAATGGCCGACAGTATGTCAGTTGTTGCCAACAACATTGCGAACGCCAATGCTAAAGGCTTCAAGAAAGATCGAGCTGAGTTTGAGGATATGCTCTCTTCAGATATGTCGACTGGAAGCGGTAGTGGACAGATTGGTCGCGGTGCGCGGATGCGTGCGGTTCGAACCCTTCACACACAAGGGGGACTTGCTGTTACAGATAACTTAACTGATATGGCGATTCAAGGAAGTGGATTTTTCGTCTTGAGTAACTCTACGTCAGAGGTGCAAGAATCTGCGGGTCGATTCTTCACTCGGGTCGGGTCATTTATATTTGACAAAGATGGGTATCTTTCCGACCCTTCTGGCGGCCGAGTTATGGGATTCATGTCAACCAAGGCAGGCAATTTGTCGTCTCGTCTTCAAGAGGTTCGTATCGAAACGAATTCGATTCCTCCGAAGAAAACCGACAAAATAATTACGGATATCAACCTTGATGCGAGAATTAAGCCAAACGATGCTGAGTTTGACATAATGAATCCTGAAGCCAGCACGCAGTTTAACAATACGATGACGGTTTTCGACTCGCACGGCCGAAGCCATCCCCTAACCATCTTCTATCAAAGGGTCGCTGTGAGTGAAGGAATCGAGTGGAATTGGAAGGCTTGCGTTGACGCAAAGGACGTAACGACGGCAGCAGAAGGCGCGGATTATGTGCTTGGTAGTTCAGGCACAGTAAAATTCGATGCCAAAGGTAATTTAATGGAAGAGATTTTTAACGGAGGCGGCGTCGATTTTAGCGAAGGTGCCGAGCCTGGTCAAGTGATTGAAATTGATTTTGGCCAGAACATGGGCGCAGAAAAAGGTAGCGGTTTAAACTCAACCCGTTCAATTTCGGCAAAAAGCGTCACCAACTTCCACAGTCAAAATGGCTATGAAGCTGGTAACATTAAGAGTTTAAAAATCGAGTTAGACGGAACGATTCGCGGTATCTATACAAACGGTGTCCAACGTCAACTTGGGGCAGTCGCCCTAGCAAGCTTCGAAAATCAGGATGGATTGATGAAGGCTGGACGTAACTTATTTTACGCCACCCTTGATTCTGGTCCTGCAAAAGTAGGATTGGCACAAAGTGGTACTCGTGGCGCGGTCTATGCATCGACTCTTGAAGAATCAAACGTCGACTTGGCTCAAGAATTTGTGAACATGATTATGACCCAGCGCGGATTCCAGGCAAACAGTCGCTCAATTACCACGACCGACTCCATGATTGAAGAAATCGTAAACCTTAAGCGCTAAGTTTAATTGAATCGCGGCAAGTCAGTGTTTAAATAGTAAGCCCAATAAATAAGAGGGTGCCCAATGAAACGGGCGCCCTCTTATTTATGCTTGTTGGTCGAATCATCGGCGAGGCTTGACGGGCTATCAGGCGGCTTCGTCATCAGAGCCAGTCTCGTTGGCATCTAGGGCATTGCCATCAGCAGCGATAGTTAATATCTTTACGAGATCCAAAACGCCTCGAATCTGATTTCCCTCTTTAGAAACACCTGATAGCAGGTCGTGACCGCTAGTGGCCAACGGTGGAGATGCTGCGTCGACGGAGTCGGGAAGCATTGCGACGACAAACGTAATGTGGTCAACGAGGAGTCCCACTCGGATGTTATGGGTTTCTTCCTTGCAGATAATAATTCGCGTGGCTGCGGTGGGAGTGCCTCGAGGCATGCCCATCATTTTTCGTACGTTTATCACTGGTAAAATCGTGCCGCGAAGATTTATGACGCCTTCAATATATTTTGCGGAATTTGGTACAAAAGTAATGGGGGTGAGCATGATGATTTCATTGATTACATCGATGTTTAGAAGGAACTCTTCACCGGAAACTTTGGTTCCGATAAATTGCGTCCTATCTACGAATTCGGTGGAAATATCGCCATCGAGTGATTTTTTAATGGCAAATAGCCCAGCGTAGCCAGTACCTACAGTCTCGATCTCGTTTCCCCAAGGGTCGATCCTCATATCATCCTCCAATGAATAAATTACGCAGCAACACTTTTTCTTAATTTTGCCCGGTGGTGGTTTTCAATTTCAGGAACATCCAAGACCAACACAACCTCTCCATTCCCCAATACTGCGCCACCCGCCACGCATGGGGTTCCTCGCATCAGAACGCCTAGTGGCTTTATCACCATTTCTTGTTGATTGAGAAGTGCGTCTACGACCAATCCATAGCGTCGATCAGCCGAGCCGACTACGACCACAAAAAGTCTCTCTTCGCGTTTTTGACGGCGTTTTGTGATGATGTTAGCCTTAGAAGTATGGTCCTGATGGCGATACCAGTAGTCCTCTTGTTTTGCGTTAAGTCCAAGTACGTCGTCTAGATAGAGAAGTGGCAACACCGTGTTTCTAAGTTTGATAACTTCACTGTTACCTACCGTTTGAATTTCGCTGGGTTTGATCCGAATGCTTTCAATGACTGAATTCAATGGAATGGCTAATACTTCTTCTTGAATGCCTACT
>CANJQY010000012.1 GCA_947476525.1 Oligoflexales bacterium | reverse complement strand
TGTCTCTTCTTGTTCTTCGCCGGCCAAGTCCATTTCTAACTCAGATGCCTCAGATGCCTCAGATGCCTCAGATGCCTCAGATGCCTCAGATGCCTCAGATGCCTCAGATGCCTCAGATGCCTCAGATGCCTCAGATGCCTCAGATGCCTCAGATGCCTCAGATGCCTCAGATGCCCCAGATGAGGATCCAAATGGATCGCCTGTGTCGGCTGCGTCTTGGCTCCAAGGTGCTAGAGCGGCAACAAAGGCTGCCCCTCCCGCTCGCTCGATTAGCTCTTGAAGGGATTCGCCAGTTTGAGAATTCTGCTTGAAGATTTCTACGATAGATTTGACGAGCCTAGGGGTCTCAGCCGCCGGAACGCCGTCGGCCATGAAACTAGCCATTTCTGCCAGTTGCGAGTTTTTGCCACCCAATGAAATTCGGTAGCCGTTCGGATCACCCACAATACTAATATCCAAGGTGTGGCAAGGAACGCAACATTTAGCACAGCCGTTGATTCCGATTTTTAAGACGCTATTCAAGGCAATGGCCTCGAGCTCTGAGGTGATGTCTAAGGCGGTTCCGAGTGCGTCTTGCTCGTGGTCCTTGCATAGCTCGCCAATGCAACTTACCGGCTGGTGAAGCCCTTCTTGATAGGGTCTAACGCCTAGGCCGATGGACTGCAGTTCGGCTGTGATCTCGGTGGCCTTGTCTGGATTTACAAAAAGTGCCAGCCGGTGATCCTCGGTAGCTTTGACGATGATAGATTCTCTGTCGCACAGTGCCGCGATCTTCTTCAACTGGGAGGCATTATAAATCCCGCCAGGCGCTTCTGTTGAAAGAAGGACGTTGCCATTTGAAAGTTTAAACGCGTTGCTCATGTAGCATTCCCATACATATGTGGACTAAGATGCGCATCTGCAAACATTAATCGGAACTTCGTTTAAAAACTTGAGGTCGAGTACCTCTCTTAAGGCTAAATCGGATTTGGTCAAAAACAAAAAAACCAAAGGGTTTCCCCTTTGGTTTTAGTTGACATTGAAATGCTGATTACGTTAAATTTTCCATGTAGTCGCGCAGTCTTTGGTTCATCATAGCCTTCGATACCCAGAAGGTTTCAGATAATTGCATAACGATATCATGCGCGGAGTCGATTTTTTCAACTTCTTTGCGAAGCATCTTTCCAGGAACTAACAAAAGACCTGCGAAGATATTTGCTCGAATATCCAGTACTTCTTCTGGGCAGGAGCGAATGTTCGCAACATGCATGCTGCCACTACGGATCAAATATTTGAAGAGTTCCTTTGCGACGAGGAATCGAAGGTATGGACGCATATCGCTACCAGTGTAACGAACCGTCACGCGAAGGTCTGCACCTTGGCCCTCAGACTTAACGTCGACTGCGGTTGAGACTGTGTCGTCTGACACGATTCCAAAATTTGGAAATAGATTACAAATTTCTGGGATGTAAATCGGCGCTTCCTCGAATTTTCCAATGGCAAGAAGGGATTCGACGGACTTATAAACACTCGCACGGTCAATGTCGAATAACTCTTCAAACGTTAGTTTCGCATTGTCGCCTTGATACCGAGACGGGTTTTTGAAAAATTCTTTTTTCAGGTTTTCACCGGTACGACCATTTAACGCAAATGAACCGTATCCGCGAAATTCAAAAACAGCCTCGTCAAATCCAACTTTTCCAGCGGCGATTTCGATCAAAAGGCGATCGTCAATCGCAAGATGATCAGCAATAGCACGCAAGGTCGAAAGTGCGCGAATATTCTTCTTGCCCTTCTTCCAATGGCTGCAATCAGCTGGGTCATAGCCCAATATCGCACCGACATCTTGGTCGATAACTTTGACGTTGCCTTCGTAGCGAATCGCAAGCGCCTCTTTGCAGAATTTGAATAGAGTGGCCGAATTGGGATAACGATTCTCGGCTATTTTTTTCATCGTAAATACCTCCTTGGTTTCAATTAACGACTAATGGTGTTTTGCGAAAGTTCGGTGACACCGCAACTATAGAAAGTACCTTGGCGTCCTGCCTAGGCGAATTCGGAACGAAATAGGAAAAGTCTCTATATAAAATTAGACGATACAATGAGGGGTCCTGTCAATAATGACAGCCCGATATTCGAAAAAACTTTGTTTTCGAACGTTTTTTGCCTTGTGGCAAGGTTTTAGGGGGGGCTTGACTAACACATTTAAAAACCCACCGAATTCTTTTCGGTGGGTTATTTAATGTAATTCAATATTGACTTGCTGACGGCGAATTCATTTGAGTGATTCTAAAATCGCAATCGTAATCGGTCCCGGCACATAACTCGCCTTGCACTTTACGCTGGTGATCACTCGCTCCAGTAGTGTGCGCGCACGCTCTGGGTTTTCTCGCTCCCGTCCCTTAAGTCGGACGATGACTTTAACCTTGTCGCCACGAGCCAAAAATTTCTCTATGGCACCAACTTTTGTTGAAAGATCGTGCTCCGCAATATTAAGTTTGAGCTGGATTTCTTTTAGTTCTTGAACGATTTGTTTTTTCTTGGCTTTTTTCAATTCGTACTGGACCTTCTTAAAGTCCTGAATGCGCATGACCGGGAAGTCTCCCTTGTCGCTGATCATCACGAGGTCTAGTCCTGAATCTTCTGCGCGCGAAAGCGCCTCTAGAACTGACATGACTTCATTGGCTTCTTCGCCAACAAGGCGAACTTTCGTATAACTGCGAGCGGCGGCACGATTGATAACTAGCAAACAAATACTCCTCATAGTGTAGTTAAAAGCACGAACGATAACAGGCTCAAAATATACCCCATAAAGAGCCCTATAAAGAACTTATGCTAGCACGTTCACCAGCAATTTGAAAACATGTAAACGAGGCCTATAGCACACATTAGCTCTTGACGGTTAGTCGTGGCTAACCAGCCCGGCGGTCGGCTAATGTGCAAATATATATTTAAATTTCAGTGGGTTATGTTTTTCAGAGGGTCACACAAATGCCGCTGGCTAACTATTGAACCGTAACCATGCCAATCCCCCCCCCGCTTTTACCACCGATATTGTCCAGGGAGATGCCAGGATTGGCCAGATAAGACGCAGAACAACGCTCGTGGTTATTGGCCGAGACCCCTCGTCGCTCGGGACAAGTCTCTCTGCGGCGTTTTCCGGCGACAGCGACTTGCTAACGCCCGCAGTGAGATGTGTTTTTAACCGCTAAAGTAACGCCGCAGCAAGGGTTGCAAGCTCACTTCGCTCCCCGCGATTGAAAGTGATGTGTGCCGCAATTCGCTCGTTCTTGAACTTTTCAATGACGTAAGTCATTCCGTTGCTCTCACTGTCGATATATGGATTGTCTATTTGATACGGGTCGCCCGTCAAAACAATTTTAGTTCCCTCGCCGGCACGAGTCAAAATCGTTTTGATTTCATGGGGAGTTAAATTTTGTGCCTCGTCCACGATGAAAAATTGGTTGGGAAGAGAACGGCCACGGATATATGTCAAAGGCTCGATCGCCAAAATGCCTTGGTTGATCAACTCCTGATAACTCTTGCTGAAACGCTTCGTACGCCCCTGTTGCCCGCCACTCAACAATAATTCAAGATTGTCGAAAATAGGCTGCATCCAAGGATTTAATTTCTCATCGAGATCCCCTGGCAAGAAGCCAATGTCCTTGCCTAGCGGGAAAATTGGCCGGGCTACCAGCAATTTGTGGTATTCGTTGTCGTCGGTCGTTTTAGTAAGGCCTGCCGCAATCGCCATTAACGTTTTACCCGTTCCTGCGCCCCCACTCAAAGTGACTAGCCTTATGTTGTCGTCCAATAAAGCCTCGAGCGCAAACGTCTGCTCAATATTGCGCGGATAAATTCCCCAAACACCCTCGCTATGCGGGTCGAGCATCCTGAGTACTTGATCTTGCCCGTCATACATCCCATATACAAATTGATTGGCGTCCGTCTCGTCTTCTAAAATAACAAACTGATTGGGAAGTATCGTCTTGTCCTCAAGTTTTAATTCTCGGCGAGAATAAAATTGGTTGATTACCTCACCGCCAACGCGAAGGGTCGAAATTCCCTTATACATGTGATTGATATCAACTTTGTCAGCCTCAAAATCTTCAGCAGCTACATTGAATGCATCGGCCTTAATTCTGAGGTTAGAGTCCTTAGTGATGATCACCACTTTGCAAGAATCGCCATGCTGTTTTTGTAACGTCAATGCTACCGCTAGTATCTGGTTATCCGTATTTTGCGCCAGGCGGCCGACTAGCTCGAAATCCGCTCCCAGATTTATAAACAAACGGCCGCTGTCTTCGCGACCCTCGAAAAGAGGAATTCCAGCCGATAAAGTTCCACGCTCGCGAAGGCGATCTAAAATTCGACTCACCTCTCGCGCGTTTCTACCGTTTTCACTGAGGTCCTTTTTGAAGGTGTCAACCTCCTCAATCACAGAAATTGGAATGACTACGTCGTTGTCGTCAAACTTAAAAATACTAGCAGGGTTATTCAACAAAATATTAGTATCGATGACAAAAGTCTTTTTCATATAGCAAAAACCCTCTCGAGGAAATAAGTGGATGGAACTTGCATTTGCATTGACTATACCACTAACTGGCCCCACTCAGTGGATCTTTTATTGGTTGGACCTAATGTCTGGCAGTGAATAACGGTAATTATTGAGGCATGTGGAAGGCGTACGGGTGAGTGGCGGCAGTTTTTAGCCGTATTTTGCTAGAAAGCCGTAAATATTCAGACCTGGCAAGCTATATTGGCGAAGGAATGTGTCTCGCTACAATTGTTGCATTGCATGGTAAATGGGGCCGCAGAGCAAATGGGGCCGAGATGGTGACGTCTTCTGCTTAAGTGGGCGCCAACTTGTTCTTTTTTATTGCGGGAGTGGCTACCGATTTTTTTGCGAGATTTGCTGCAATGGTGAAATTATGTCGAAGCACATACACCCACAAGTGGCTTCGCAGGAAGGAAATTCGTTTTGTGTTGCACCAAGTTTTTCGAATGAGGCGACTCGTGTTCGCGCGAAACATGGCCGCTGTATGATTAATGGAAAACAACGGATCAAGCCCGCCCTTTTTGAGCTCCCCTTGCCCAGCCGAGCGCGGCTGTCGTCCCTTTGTTGTTAAATGGATAGTGCCAGGAAGATTTGCGACAATTGTTTTGGCGTAGGAATTATGCATGTCGCTCGTGATTGTTGCGCCCGGCTGAATAAATTTGCTGCCTTGCTTTAAAACGGCCTCCCATGCCTCCGGCCGGTCGTCTTTTCGGCGTCCATATTTTTTTCGGCTTAACGCCGCAGTTAGGCCTTTTGCAGGCATCGCAGCGGCATCAACTCCATAAACATAGCGCATCGTTTTGCAAACGAGAATTGGCACGGAGATTGGCTTCAATTTTGTATGTTCGTACGTTTCCATATCATCCAATTGTACATGTGCCGAAAGCTTCCCACTTCGTCTGAGATCGTCAGCAAGGAAGTCACTACAAATACGCGATAATTTTTCAAAATATTGTAGACGAGCCGACACTGTTTTGCGGTTTACCCCAGTATTTTCTGCCGTGCGCCTAAGACTCACGGCAGAAGACAGTTCCCGAAAAATCGCGAAATTTGGTGCGCGTTTTTGTTGTCGAAATTCTAGTGATCTCGTTGCGGTTGAAAATCTGCGACCACAATCTAAGCACCTGAAACGTTGCACTTTTAATCCGTCACAATTTCGCAAAAAAAATCCAGCTCGACAAATTCGCATATTAGCTGCAGATTTTTCGCATTTTGGACAATTAATGGGCAAACTTGCGTTGTGCCGTACCATTTTCTCTTGGAACATTTTTTCTAGTTGAGGGGTCATTCCTGTTCACCTTTGCAAATCGACGATTGCAAAAGTGTAACTAAAAAAAGCAGTTCAAGTCCTTCAAAAAATTTTCCAATAAATCCTGTTAATTCAAATAGATATGGCCGTCCTCGGCGGATATTTTTGTGTCACACCCCCGCCTCACAGACATCCAAACCAATATCCATTCGACGGGGCCAGTTTGATTGAGGTACAATACTACAAAGAGAATCTTTTTTTTGGTTTCGTTAGTGGAAGCGAATTGAGATAGGAATATGGCGATGTCAAAAAATCCTTCGGTACTAATTGTGGATGATGAGCCCGAGATCGGTGCTCTATTGGGCATATTCCTCGGAGACGATTTTGATGTAACAATTTTTACAGATCCGCGAGAGGCTTGTGCAGAGATCACAAAAAGGCACTATGATTTAGTCATTTCAGATATAAGAATGCCATTTCTATCTGGGCTTGACGTCGTGAAGCACGTGAAATCGGTGCGTCCTGGAGTTTTTGTGGTGTTAATCACGGGTCATGCTCAGACGGTTGCTGATAAAGCGGAAGCGATTGGATTGGGAGCAAGTGAGGTATTGTTTAAGCCATTTGGCGATCCAGGAAAGATCATAGGATTGCTTCAAAAATTATTGGAGGGGCAGGATCCGGCTGCTGCTGCTGCTGCTGTTGCTGCGGCTCCGGTTGTTTCTGGACAGAAGTCGAAGCCTAGGGTTTTGGCAATGGATGATGATGCGGGAATCGTTGAAATATTACAACTTCTGTTGGAAGACTATTATTACCTTCATACATTTACAGATCCAATGGAAGCCTTGGCTTGTTTTGCAGTTCAAAAATTTGATGTTATTATTATAGATTTGAACATGCCTACAATGTCGGGAAAGGAAGCTATTCTTCGAATTCGCCAACTGAACGCATCGATTCCGATTATTGTAATGACGGGGCACGGACGAAGTGAGCCGGAAGCGTTAGAGGCGCTAGCGGCCGGTGGTAATGACATCATGGAAAAGCCATTTAAATCGGTAGAAGAGTTGGTGGCGCAAATTGGAAAGTTGGTCGAATAATGGTGGAAAAAATGGAATCAGTTGATCACATCTCTACTGAGATTAAACATCTGTACAGGGCGCGGCAGAGTATTTTGTCGTTTGACCAGTTTTTAGACGTAGTAAAGGCCAATCCGCATAGGTTGATGCGCAATGCGTCTGAGTATTTGCGAGATTGTTTTTTGTATTTCGGGGTGACCAATCCAAACTCAGACAAGCTGAACGAAACGGCTGATTTTCGTCGTTTTACTCTCTTCGACAACGGCACCGACAAAGGAATTCCTATTGTAGGAGGCGAAAGTGTTCAGCAGGATATTTTTCGGGTGTTGCAGGGTTTTGTTAGGCAGGGGATTGCCAACAAAGTGATTTTTTTGCATGGACCAAACGGCTCTGCCAAATCTTCAACGATTGAGGCCATTTCCCATGCAATGCAGCGGTATAGCGAGACCGACGAGGGGTCTGTGTACCGATTTAATTGGATATTTCCGGTTGATAAAGGCTCAACACCGCGCGCCATTAGCGGTGAGGCGGGCAAAATTGGATTCTCTTCTAAATATGAAGCCAGTACAGCGAAGGGAGAGAGTTTTGCGACGCTTAGTGAAAACCAAATTTCGAGCAAATTACAAAGTGAATTCAAAGAGAATCCACTGTTTTTGATTCCCATGCCATTTCGTGAAAAGTTACTGAAAGACTACGTGGCGAATTCGGACCGTGCTGATCTTAAGGATGTAGAATGTTCAGCTCACATTTTCTTGTCGGGCTTGAGTAAAAGAAATCAATTAATATTTGAGAATTTGTTGGTCGCTTATGAAGGCGAGGTTCAAAAGGTATATAGTCACATTCAGGTCGAGCGATTTTTCTATTCGCGACAGTACCGAGTTGGTATTTCTACGGTAGAGCCACAAATGTCTATGGACGCCCAAGAAAAACAGCTAACCATGGACCGCAATATAGCGAACCTTCCGGCAGTGCTCCACAACATCCGGTTTACCGAGTGTGTTGGTGAAATCGTCGAAGCGAACCGTGGAATTTTGGAATTTAGCGACCTTTTGAAGCGGCCTACGGAGACATTTAAATATCTGCTGACAACTGTGGAGAGGGCAACCCTTGCACTGCCTTCGGCGGTGCAAAATTTAGACGTCGTTTTTTTCGCAACCGCCAATGAAACTCACCTTGACGCATTTAAGACACTGCCGGATTTTGGCTCGTTTCGGGGCCGATTCGAGTTTATCAAGGTGCCATATTTGCTCAAGATTTCAGATGAAGTTAAAATTTACAAACGCGATGTTGCAGCCATCTCAAAAGTGAAGAAAATTGCGCCTCACTCGATAGAATCGCTGGCCTTGTGGGCTATTTTAACCCGCATAATGCATCCTGATGCGGACTCTTATCCGAACGAATTTCGGGGTGTGATCAATCGTTTGGAGCCATTTGCGAAAGCGATGCTTTACGACAGACAACCTACTGGCGACGCATTTGTGGCTGCGGATCAATCGATCCTTCGGCAAATTCGCCCAATGATTTTAAATGAGTCATCAAGAAATGCCATCTATGAGGGACGGTTTGGTGCCTCCCCCCGAGAAGTTCGGGCTTTAATCCATAGGGTGGGCGAAGACGAGTCGTTTGAAACTATCACTCCGATGGTGATAATGACGGCGCTTGAGCATTTTCTCAAGGAGCGAAGCGTCTATGATTTCCTACAATTCGAGCCTCGCAACAAGTATCATGATGCGGCGTTTTTCATACGTAACGTCAAAGACTGGTTTGCCGGGGTGTTCGAGGGGGAGTTGCTTTCTGCTATGTCGCTGGTAGAGGAGGGGCAATACGAGCAAGTACTTTCGAAATACGTTGAGCAGGCGGTAGCGTTTGTAAAGAAGGAGAATATATTTAATCAAAAGAAGGAAAGTAACGAAATTCCATCGGAAACTCAGATGAATGACGTCGAGGTGATATTGGGAGTCAGCGGCGGCGACCCCCTACGATTCCGTGAAAGCTTATTGTCTCGGATTGCAAGCTATAAGATTGACAATCCCAAGGAGAAGATTGATTTTGGCGTCATTTTCTTCGACCATTTACAGCGGATAAAGGAGCATTATTATGGCCAGAAGTCTCTGCTAATTTCTGCGACATTGAAGGCCATTTTGGCTCCAGATAGTGAGGCTCAAAAGAAATTTAGCGCTGTCGAAAATGCGTCTGCTAAGTCAACCCTATTGGAACTTGAGCGGAAATTTGGTTATGACAGGGTGTCAGCCATCGAATGCGTCCGGTTTTTAATGACCGTCAAGAATCAAAGTCTGACTTGAGTGGAATAATCAGCGGGCTTTGTTAATCATTGCGAATTAGTTTTTGTAGCTCCTCGCGGATAACGTTTACGGAAAGTTTGCCAGTTTTTGGATCTTTCGTGTTTTCCACGTAAAGTCTGGTTATTTGGACTCGGGAGTTCTGATCCAATAGGCTCATTTGGTCTTCGATTGGGATGACCCGTGGGAACTGAAATTCATCTTTTTTGATGAGTCTAAGTGATTGGTGGTTTGGTTCATTGGCAGAGCGCGGCTTGAAGCGGGTGAGAGAGTTGCTGCTAGACACTTTTTCGAACTTAAATCCGAGGCTTGCGATAACAGTCGCCGCCTCGTCGAGGCTTTCGATTCCTGTCGTTGGTCCGATGTTGGAGGCGACTTCAAAAGCCCGCTTCCATAATTTTCGATTATACATAAGATCATTTACTAGCGAGGTAAATACTTCTAGTTGGTTCTTGTCGGAAATTAGTTTTTTCGCGGCTTCAATCAAAATTGTTGGCATGTTGTATTCGTCAATTGCCGCATAGTCTTGAATGTTCAGGGGGAGCGTCCAATCCGGAATCATTTTGACAATTCTTTTGATCATGGCCTCGGCCGCAACCGAGGTTTTGTGAAAATAAAGCTGCAGGTACATCGAATGTCGTGCGCGGAGATAATCCTCAAATGCAGCAAGCCCCGAAAACTGAATTGCCAGATGCAGTGATTTTCCTTTGTCGTCCCAATATATTGCGAGGGAGTTGAGAATTCTGCTTTCGTCAAAAATGCCATAAACTACCCCACACTCTCGGCTATCTCTTAGCAGGTAATCCATGCGGTCCACGTCGAACTCACCAGACACGAGCTCGTTGCAGAGTCGATGAAGGCCATATTTTAGCACGGGGCTATTTTTAGATGGTGGAATCTCAGGTGCAATCATGCAGGCAACATCCTGAGCGGAAATTTTGGGGCCTTTTAGATTGGGGTTTTCACGGTAAATATCGGCAAAAACGGCATCGACCGCGAGTAACGTATATATCTCGTGGCGAACGTGCATCGTGGCAGGGTTTTGCCCCTGTGAGCGATATGTTTGGCACTGCATCTCGATAAAGGTGGCTATGTAGTCTGGGTACTGCGCGCGATTGTCACTCATTTTTTGCCAGGTGGGCATGAAACCTTCGCCGCTGTGTGAAAATGGAGAATGGCCAAGATCATGCATGAGGGCTGCGAGTCGCAAAGCTTGCAGTGTGTATGCATCTTCGCTAATTTCGTCGAGCATGGCAAAGGTGGGGCTCAAAGATTCGTGGGAGTCTTTTGTGTCTGAGGATTTTTTTTCCAGTTGTTCGAAGTTATTGTATTTTTTAGTAACGTTGCGCAGATTTTTTTGATTTTCAAAAATTTTTTGCCATGCCACTCCAGATAGGTGCATGACCCCTAAACTGTGTTCAAACCTGCTGTGGCTAGCGCCCGGAAAAACATACTGTAAAAAAGCGAGTTGTCTAATTCGCCTAAGGCGTTGAACCGTGGGGTGGCTAATGACCAGATCCTCGAATGCTGAGATATTAATGGTTCCGTGGATGTTGTCGCGGATTCGTCTTGTAATTTCCATTTCGTTTCACCTCATTGCCTTTAGGGTTTCATGGCGGTTTAACATCTCATTTTGTAGGTCGCTAGGGAGATGAGTTACTATAATGCTTAGCCCAATGCAATTCTTTGAATTTCCTTCCAAACACTATAAATACCATGATCCAATGGCTTCCTCGGCCGATGCAAAACCTCGAAGTTTTAGCTCACTGCTGAGTTCTTCGCAGATTCTCGCGGTGGCACCGGGCCCCCGGTACACCAAGGCTGTATATATTTGGATAGCACAGGCGCCCCTAGCCAGTTTATGATACGCATCGACTCCAGACAGGACGCCGCCTGATGCGATGACTGGAAGGGTTCCTTTTGTGACATCCCACGCCCATTCTAAACATGAGTTGCTCGGTGAAAGTAGCGGGTGACCGCTTTGCCCACCGGCCTGGGGTGACTCCACGCGGTGTGTATTCGATAACACAGCTCCCTGAAAACCTTCGGTTTTGATGGCTGAAATCATTTTTTGAAAGGACCCTCTATCCATGTCAGGATCGAGTTTAATCCAGCATTTTGAGCGAAGGCTACCGATGGCCTGCTCGAGGCTACGCAAAAATTCTGGAGTCGCCAAATCTCGAAGTCCCGAAGTATTCGGCGATGAGATGTTGACGGTTAGCCATTGTGCGTGGGATTCAAACGCTATGATTCCAGCCGCAAAATCGTTGACAGCATCCTCTTGGAGGGTTGTCTTATTTTTGCCGAGGTTAACTCCGAGAGGCACACTCGTAGGTTTCCAATTCAATTCCCTCAGCCGATGGAGGACCAAAGCTGCCCCGTGGCTGTTGAAACCCATTCGGTTGATAATGGATAGGGTTTCCGGTTGCCTGAAAATACGAGGTTTAGGATTACCGGGCTGCGGGCGTGGGGTCACCGTTCCCATTTCAAGAAATGATAAACCCATGTGTTCAAATGCTGTAGGGCAGCGAATATTTTTATCGAAACCAGCCGCTAAGCCGATTGGGTGGCGAAGGCGTCCGATACCGGGAACATGCACTTGCAGAGGTACTTCGAGGGTGGGCTGTTGTTGCTTCGGAAAACACCGTAGTGCACCGTGCTCCATAGCTAGTAGGGCAACATCGTGAGCTAATTCGGCAGGCAGTAAACGGAGACAGGCGGTGAGAAAACGACCAGATTTATCAAAGGCATCGATCATCGGGCTCTAATTTCCTTCCGCCTGAGGCAGTGGTTGTGGTAATTGTCGATTGATTCTATCCAGCAGATCAACAGGATGGAAGGGTTTTCGAATATAATCTTTAGCCCCCAATTGAATTCCCTTTAAGACGATAGCCTCTTGGGCGAGGGCCGTCAGCATGATTACAGGAATAGTCGCAAATTTGGCCTGTGCCTTAAGAGTTCGAAGAACTTGCAGGCCGTCAATTCCAGGCATCATAATGTCCAACATCAATAGGTCGGGGAGGCTGGTGGCCGTGTCAAGAAACTTAAGAAGCACTTCTCCACTGCTTACAGCTTGAACTTTGTGGCCTCCTCGTTCGAGGACAACTTTAGCTAGGCGCTGAATATGGATTTCGTCTTCCGCTAGAAGGATGTTTGCCATGATACCTTTTCTCCTCGTTTATGATGCTTTAGACTCGCGCCTGTTTTCTGGCCAAATGAAGCGGAATACACCTTTTTTACCGACACCGCGCACAAATATTAACTGAGCATTATGATAGGTGCAAATGAACCGTGCCAAATACAGGCCTAGGCCAAGGCCGCGTGTGATGCTGCTTTTGTTGGATGGCGATTTTTGACCCTGATAGTAGCGCATAAACATAAGCTCTTCTTGCCCTGGCGGGATGGGAGCGCCCTCATCCGAAATATCGAGAATTATATTTTCGCCCGCATGATAAAGCGCCACAGTAATGGGAGTACCGGCGGAATACATGAATGCGTTTTGAAGAACTTCTCGAACCGAAATTTTGATCAATGATGGGAGCCCTGAAATGAGAAGACGACCGTCGGCCATACTGATTCGCAGTCTATTTGATGTCGTCTTGTCTTGATTGAGGACGTTTGGTGGTGACGTGCTCCATTTTGCACACTCTAATGACACCAATTCTTTAAGGTCGACCTCCTTTGCCACTTCAGCGGGACGGAAATCGTCTTTGCCGTTGGCCTCAAGTAATTCTAGTTTTTGGATCACATCCCAGATGCGTTGGGTGTAGACTTCCACCTCAGCTGCGAATTGTTGTACTTCTGCGCCAGAATCCTTCCATACGATCAAATGGCTTTGAGCAAGGCTCAATAGATTCATGACCGGATTTCTAATTTCATGGCTCACAATATGTGATACCTGCAATCCAAACGCGCGGCCTTGTTCTTGTATCGTCGTGTCGTCAATAAAATGGCGCAGTTCGTCACTTGCAAGCCAGAAGTGAAATTTTCGCGCCAACGCTTCAAGAAAGCCGTCTAAAGAGCCAATTTCTCCTGAAGAGCGAGCCTTCTTTTTTACAATAAATAGTATTTTTGTAGCCCACGGATCTTGGGGGGGGAGGTATGATTTTGTGCCGCGAAGCGCGGGACATTTTTTTATTTCATTGTTCGCGGTTGCTTGCCAACCAAATGTAAGGTGTGGTCTATTTTTTAGTGTACAATAATAATTAGCAGTATTAATTATGGCAGGCCATGCGATACTCGGTTCTTCACAAGTGTCGAGAATAAGAGTCGCAGCCTGCCCCGACAAGCGGTAGCAAGCTAGGCGAGTTATTTGGTTCTCTCGCGCGAGTTCTCCGATGATCTCTCGGTTCATAGCGTCGAGATCTGAGAACGTGAATTTGTGGGTGTTTTTGATGGGCACACAATTCTCCGAAGTTTGGTTGATCGCTGTAACATTTGTATCGGCAGATTTTGGAAAACATTGAGCACTGTGAGGGGGGTAACGTGTATATTACAGGCATACGCTTTCGAAAACACGGCGCGAAAGATGTTCAAGGTTGGAAATTATCAGCCGGAATAGGGAAAATGCGTCCAGTAGTGACTATTTCTGGAACCGATAACCAGCTAGAGAATCTTGCAATAGCGCTTAAATTTGCATTGTCCGGGAAGAGATCTGAGAATCTTGAAGAAGTGTGGTTAGATGCTGTCGATGACGCCGGAGATGTTTGGACTATTGAGCGGGGGATAAAAGGAAGCGTCTTTCGACAGAATAATCGGATGTTATCATTAGAGGATGCTCAACGCTCCTTGCTGGCGTCACTTTTGGATTTAGATGCAAGTTTGAGTCAAAGTGAGGGGCTGGTGGCTCCCTTGGAGCTTCGCCAAATTATTTCTCGAGAAACTGAAATTGCGGCCACCGTTTGGGACCTTGGGGTGCGTGCCGGACACTCAGATGTTGCGGGAGTTACTGCCGCGAAAGAAATATCCAGAAAATGTGCGCAGAAAACAAATATTTCGGAGTTCTCCGATCCAACAAAGTTGTCGAAAATTGCAGATCGTTGCTCAAGTTTACTTGGTGCGTTTCATGAATTAAAACGTCAAGCTGAGACTTTAGGCGGCCTTACAGATGCACCGGGAGATGCCGAAAAAAGTCTCGAGTCCATGCAAGTTGAAGTTGATATTCTAAATCAAATTGACCAGTTAATTCGTCGCATTAATGGCGGCGGCGAATCATTTTCTCGTCTTTCAGTCCTTCATGAATCGACTTGTGCGCGAGTTTTGGCTATTGAAGATAAGTGGACCAAGGAAACTTTGGCCGCAGTGAATCAGTTGCCCGATTCGTGCCAAGTTTTGGATCAGTTGGTGGCCTTGCGGGCCTGGGGTCGATTTATCGAGAATCTCAACCGAGTGGCAGTAATCATGGATAAGAAAATCCGTCCTACCAATGTGGAGGGAGTGAAGGTTTGGACTAATTTCTTGGCGGGATCTCGAACTAGTGGTCAAGACATTGAAAGCTGCCTTGCAAGTATGCTGCTGGGAATTAAGCAAATGGGCCAAGAGGTGGACCGCTACTCCTCACAATCATCAGGTCAGGCTTCCAACTCGATTTTGCGTCAGGTAGTCACTACTAAGCCTCTTAATTGGTTTGACCGCTTTAAATTTGGGTCCAGTAAGATAGTCGAAGAACAAATTAGGGACGTTGAGCCTGCGCTTAAACACCAGAGGGAATGGATTTCACGCTTGGCTAGAGAGGTTGAGTCAGTAAAAATAGCCACCGAATACGCACTTCAGACGTCTCAGGGGTTGACCGATGTGGTTGTGGATGCTCAAGCCCTCCTCGAAAAAGATTCCTCGGCCCTGAATGTACTTCTTCAAAAGGCGATCACAGAAAATGAAAGGCTAAAGGCGGAGTGGTCGATAAAAGCACTCGAGCTAGGGATTAGCGAGAGCATCGGGATGAAGCAATTCTCGGATTTGCTCAGAGATGCCACTGAATACCTCATTATAATGCATTCACGAGAAGACTTGGGTTTGAGAGTTGCCGACCGAGTTGCGGTTCAGGAAGCGTTAGAGACCCATGTTCGTCAATGGTGGAAAATTATCGGTAGCCAAAAGGAGATGGACCTCAGTAATGTGTCATTTTTAATTGTTGAGGCCCGGGCGACGCTGAGATACCGAGACGGGCGGCGAAATCGAATTCAAAAGGGCTTGGATGAATCATCTCGGGCGCTGGGGGCAAAGTCAACCACGACTTGGATCAGTTCTCGCCTTAAAGAACTGAGCGAGGATTGGTGCCGCGTATTCGTAGATGCCGGACTGCCACCATTAGATATTTTGTCGGATGCAGTACCCGGGGTCGTTGCGGCAGCGCAGCGGTGTGCTGCCTTACTGGAAATCGTTCGGGTAGAGGAGCGCGAGAGGTTTGCGGCGGCATCGTTGTGGCCGTCACGACTGGATTCGGTAGTGGTCGTCTATCGATGGTCGGACACAAATTTGGCAGATGCGCAGAAAGCTAGTTTTTTGAAGGCTCTGCCTTCCTTTGTCGGAGACGGCGGAGTACCCGTGCTGCTTCTTGTAAGTGATTCTGAGCTTGCGGGAGTTTTGCAAAGGTCGGGTACTGGTGGGGCGACGAGTATTGAGCTGGGTGGAGTAAATCTGGTTGATGGCCCGCGCCGAGTTGGGGCAGTGGTTCAAGCAGAATTAAAAGGAAAGCGGGTTGTTGAGCCTGCTCCTAAGGCTCCGACGATCATCAAAGGCAGCGAGCCGCCGCAGAGGAAGGCCCATTTGAATCCGCGTGCCGAAGCTGCGTTGCGAGTTCTAAACCCGAGACCAACAAAATAGATTCATGTTCTCTCTATAGATAAGGGGGCACTTCCTCAGGGTAAGTGCCCCTTTAATATTGTGGCCTGCTAGTTTATGACATGACCACATTATATAGAGCGGTGTTCCCTGACTGTGCGTTGCTCGTCGCTGGACGATGCTCATTTACCAGGAGTAAACTCCGCGTGTCCAGATCCTCCCTGAATCAAGGTAGTCGTATGCGCCGAGGCTTGGCGCTTTTAATGTGTACCTGTTCGAAGTGAATGCCGGAATGAATAAAATGAGCGGGTGGCTCCAGGTCTTCCGAATTTCGCTGAGGAGTGTCGAGCCGTCCATGCGCGGCATGTTCATCTCTGATACGAGAATGCCTGGTGTTTGAGTCGAAAGGATTCCTTGGGTGTCCTCCCCGTCTTCTGCCATCAACGCATTGAGCCCCAAGACTTCTGAGACCGAACATGTGCATTCTCAAAGGCCCTCTTCGTCGTCAATCGCCAGCAAAGTTCCAATCGTCTTAGTTTTCATCTGCCCAGATTCTTACTAGCCTCACTGTGGGGTAAAGTTTTTTGATCCCATTTTGGCATCGAGTGCCTCGTCTGTTTACCCATCACTAGTTCGGCGAGCTTCTCTTCACAAGTAAGGAAATCTTTAACCAGCTGGCGAGTTGGACATTTTTCAATTTACCAAAAATGCCTGAAATCGTTGGCGCGCAACGCTTCTACGAAAATTAAAAATGCTTGGCGCCTTATCGTGCGGAACAATTCTTTGCCCGGTCAAGGAAACGAGAAGAGGCCTCATCGATAATTGAAATCCAAATCTTGGATTCGTCTGGAGTCATTTTCAAAAAAAAAAAAAATAATTGCTGAGAAGGCTTGGATTTTTACCGTGTGTTGTGTTATTATTTTTTTAGACACTTTTATAGTGAAGAAATAAATCCCTACTCGTGAGAGTACGGCATCGGGATCTGAAGCGAAGCGAAGCGAAGCGAATTGAAGAACAAATTTTTAGGAGGATTGTAAAATGGATAATGTAGAACACGGAGCCCCAGTGGCAAAAGCAACTCGCAAAAAGGCAACTAAGAAGGCCACAAAAAAAGTTGCTAAAAAAGCGACGAAAAAAGTAGCCAAGAAGGCGACGAAAAAAGTAGCTAAGAAAGCAACTAAAAAAGTTGCTAAAAAAGCCACCAAAAAAGCCACGAAAAAAGTTGCTAAAAAAGCAACGAAAAAAGTTGCTAAAAAAGCAACCAAAAAAGCTGCTAAGAAGAAGTAATTCGGTGGGACTTCCTTTTTAGGAGGTCCTTTGAAATCGAGTCCTGTCAAGGTTTTGCCTCGGCAGGACTTTTTTTGTGCTTTTTTTTGTAACTTTTTTATGCCTTTGGGTGCCACCCATGTCTTTTTTTTATTCACTTGTAAAAGTGATTCCATTTTTTAGAGGAAAGTGGATCTAAACCTGTTGAAAGGAACGAGTTTTATGGGCATAAATGGAAGCTTGTTTCTATTTAAATATGAATGCTTTAACGAACTCGTTTTCAGGAGGTTTTGGTGGAATCTGTTGTTGGTAGTGGTGGTGTGGTTGGGGTGATTGCGGGATGTGCGATTTTGGCTTTGGCCGTCGCAGCATACTTCGCATATAAAGTTAGTTCTTTGAAGCTGACAGTCGAAACAGTCGGTGGGTCTGAGCAGACGCTAGCTCGACTGCGCGAAATTTCGGGGGCCATCTCCGAGGGGGCGATGGCGTTTTTGTCTGAAGAGTATAAGTACGTGGCTATGTTCGTCGCCTGCTTCGCAGTGGTTATCGGGTTTGCTTTGGATAATCCAGATACAGCAGCCGTAAATGAAGGGGTATATACGGCCCTTGCTTTTGTGATCGGAGCTATTATATCGAGTGTGTGTGCGTTCATGGGAATGAGAATTGCTACTATAGGCAATGTACGAACCGCGGTGGCTGCGAGCCGAAGTATTACTGAAGCCTTCCGCGTGGCCTTTCAGTCTGGCTCCGTGATGGGGTTTGGATTGACCGGCCTTGCTGTTTTGGGGATGCTACTGGTGGTTCTGATTTTCGATAGCTTGCTGTCAGCCCACGGAATTGAAAAACACAACATCATGGAACTAGTCGCCGGGTTTGGACTTGGGGGTTCCACCGTGGCTTTGTTTGGCCGCGTTGGCGGTGGTATCTACACCAAAGCAGCAGATGTTGGTGCAGACCTTGTTGGTAAAATTGAGGCCGGTATTCCTGAAGATGACCCACGCAATCCAGCCGTGATCGCCGATAACGTTGGGGACAACGTTGGCGACATCGCAGGAATGGGTGCCGACTTGTTTGGATCTTGTGCTGAAGCAACCTGTGCGGCCCTAGTGATTGGGGGCACGTCAGCGTACCTGGCTCAGAACATGGGTGCTCTTTTATATCCTCTATTAATTAGTGCAGTTGGAATTCCTGTTTGCTTGATCACGGCACTTTTTGCCCGTTTAAAGCCGGACGCAACGCAAGTTGAGCCCACGCTTCGAGGTCAATTAATTATTTCAACGATTCTCATGTCCATTGCCTTGTACTTCGTAACGAAGGCCGTGATGATCGAGAACTTTACGATTGGCGGCATGGAAATTACCCCAGATAAGGTTCTGTATTCTGTGTTAGCGGGTCTTTGGGCAGGTATGGTTATTGGTGCTGTGACGGAGGTCTATACGTCCCACGGATTTAAGCATGTTCGTCGCTTGGCTGCCGCCTCGGATAAGGGTCCAGCGATCAACATCATCTACGGATTGTCTTTAGGCTATGAGTCTGCCGTTATTCCGGTTATTGCGGTTGGAATAACTGTTTACGCATCGTGGACTATGGCAGGAATGTACGGAATCGCACTTTCTGCCATCGGAATGATTTCCACAATCGCGACTGGATTGACCATCGATGCGTACGGTCCTGTGTCAGATAATGCTGGCGGTATCGCAGAGATGTGTCATATGGGCAAAGAGGTACGTGATCGTACAGATTTATTGGACGCTGCCGGTAATACAACGGCTGCAATCGGTAAAGGATTTGCCATTGGCTCGGCCGTGTTAACCGCCTTGGCTTTATTTGCTGCTTTCTTAACTAGAGCACATTTTGAAGCTCTTAACATGCTTAGCCCAGTCGTATTTTCCGGCCTATTTATCGGCGGTGTGTTGCCGTTTTTGTTTACCGCTCAAACAATGCTTGCTGTTGGACGTGCTGCTGAAGGGATGATTCACGAGGTTCGTCGTCAGTTTCGCGAAATTCCAGGGCTCCTTGAAGGTACGGGCCGTCCAGATTACCGAGCCTGCGTTGCGATCTCGACGAACTCTGCACTTAGAGAGATGGTCGCACCTGCAGTCCTAGTTATTTTCTCGCCTTTGTTTGTTGGGGTTATTTTCGGTGTGGAAGCGTTGGCCGGTGTGCTTGCGGGATCTATGATTTCTGGTTTGGTCATGGCGCTATCGACCTCAAATTCTGGTGGTGGCTGGGATAATGCAAAGAAGTATATTGAGAAGCATGAAGGCAAAGGGACCGATAAGCATAAGGCTGCGGTTGTCGGGGACATGGTGGGAGATCCGTTCAAGGACACCTCCGGGCCATCACTTAACATCCTTATGAAACTGATGGCGATTATTAGTCTGGTATTTGTGCCGTTCTTTCAATCGGCGCACAATTGGCTGCTATCTGCTTTAGGAATGTAGGGCCGAGGGAAGGTGGTTCGATTCCTCGGGAGTCGTTCTGTTATCAAGGCATTTGGTCTGGTGAGGGGCGTGTGCTGAGAGGAGCCTGTTCGGCGTTCTCTGAATCAAGGCGAGAGGAGCTGGACAAGTGGAGTTTACTCCTGGTAAATTTGCTTAGTACACGCACCTCTTGTTTTTTTTTGAAATTGAGGTTTTGGTATGGCCATTCGAATTTTTGTAACTGGCGGCACATTCGATAAAGAATATAACGAGATAGACGGCAAGCTGTTCTTCAAAGATACTCACATCAATGAGATTTTAAAGCTCGGCCGCTGCAAAGTTGAATTCACGTCAACCACATTAATGATGGTCGACAGCCTCGATATGACTGAACTTGATAGATTTACGATTCGCGATAATTGTGCTCGGTGTGCTGAAGACCGGATCGTCATTACTCACGGTACGGATACAATGGTCGAGACGGCCACAGTTCTGGGTCATGCAAAAATAAATAAAGTAATCATCTTAACCGGTGCGATGATCCCATTCAAATTCGGGAGTTCTGATGGCCTATTCAATTTGGGGTGCGCCGTTGGGTTTGTCCAAGCCCTCCCACCGGGCGTATATATTGCGATGAACGGCCGAATCTTTAACTGGGACAATGTTCTAAAAAACCGTAAGCTAGGTGAGTTTGAAGAGGAAAGGCCATAGATTATAGATTGTAACGAGACGAGGCCTCAATTGGCTCATGATAAAAGACTTCGCATATTAAAGTTCCTTTATTGTGTTATCTGTTACGCCAAAGAGAAATACTGGCCAACTACTTTCCCTCTGGCTGTCGAAGGCCAGTTCTGAGCTGGGGAAATAAAGGTCCCATTTGTTTTTGAAGCCTTGAATTCGGTTCGCTATTTCGTGGCGATTGGTTCCCCAGTGGGCAGCCTCCGCAGCTAAACTTCCTAATCGATGCCCGATAATTTGGTAGTCTAACCGGCTAGCAGCCTCGGCAGTTGTAAAATAGTCGTTATCGGATATTGGGGTCTCCAAAGTATCTGGTAGATTGCGATAGCTGCCGATAAAATCTACAAAAATGGCCCCTTGCAAAGCTTCGTCTCGAGGCATGACCAAGGCCGGCGAGCGCCATTGCTGATTTCCCGCAAACAAAATATTCGACGTGGGTAGAGCGGTGGTTGCGATATTTACGATGTGCCGAACCATTCTAAAATTATCAAAAATCAATACAGCAGGTCGTCCCTGGGCAGCCGCAATTTTGGCCGTCTGGCTTTTTATGGCTGCAAGTATTGATGCCGCATCTGATGAATTGTAGCTGGCTTGTGAGTAGCGGAGGCCTGCACCGTTTAGCTGTTTCATAAGGTTGAAAAGCTCTAAATTGCTATTATTTGGATAAACAACGACGACGTCATGGACGTCCTTTTCTTGCAGTGCTGTAGTTAACCGGATGGCCAGCCGTTTTAGCGGTGGATAAACTCGCATAGTTTGCTTGGTACGTCCAAGTGGGGCGTTGGCGCTGATGATTAAGGCTGGGGTTTGCGACTGATCTGCAATTTGGACAATGGCCGCGGCGTGTGAGGGATGAAGGCCGCCGATTAGAAGTGAGACGCGGTCCATGTGAACAAGTTCTGCTGCGGCTTTTAAGGCATCCGTTTTGTTTTTTTCTATGCGGCGAATAATTAACGTGTCCTTTGAGTGAAAGCCTTCAGCCAGCAGATCTTTGCGCATTTGAGCGATAATTAAATCGAGGGCAGCTTTATTCTCTGAGGCCGGGGGTAAGATGATACCGATACGTGGAGATTTTGAGGAAAAGAGGCCATCAAAATCATCTAATATTTCGCCGCGTTTTTGAAACGAATTACAATCATGAGCGGTGACAGTGGCCAATTGGGCAGGCCATTTCAGCAGTGCACGCTGTGCTGGGGTTAATGGTGCGAGGGATGCAAAAAGGCTGTGCGGAATGCTGGCAACAGCCATTTGGCAGTGCTCCAAGGCTCGGTAGTGCCTGGGAGTGAGGTCCACACGTACGATTTCGCTCGTGGCGAGCACAACCTCCACCTGGCGATTGACTCCAATGAACGAGCATGCAGCAAAGAGAATTGAGAAGATTACCGAATACAACGGCACCAAATTTACAGGTCGGGAGTTGTTGCGTGCGGCGTTCATTGCCGAGGGGCCGCGGGAATTATTCGCCAAGTTTTAGCTCCCGGTAACTGCCGTTACCACTTTTAATGGTTCTAATATCTTCCGTGGCCTGAGATTTTTTTGGAATTTTATCCTTTAAAAACAGGACAGGAATTCCTACGTCTGCAGGACTACCGAAGTCTGGGTCGATGGTCACGGATACGAGGGAGTCGGGCGTCGTCCAAGGTGTGGCAGGAAATCCTGCGGCCATCGACTCCGCAAGAAACTGCGACCAAATGGGAAGGGCTAAAGAGGCCCCTGTTGCCCCGTCGCCAAGTGATGAATTGCCGTCACCTCCTACCCAGGCGGTTATCGCGAATTCTTTTGTAAATCCTGCAAACCAATTATCTCGTGAGCCGTCAGAGGTCCCGGTTTTCCCTGCAGCATACGGAGCAAACTGGCTTGCGGCCAAGCCTGTGCCGTTGGTCAACACGGCTTGTAACCCCGACCGAAGAAGTGTGGCAATTTCAGCCTTAAAAACCTGCACCTGCGGAGCCGTGGCGGGGTCAAATTGATATAGCACCTTGCCGTCGCGATCCTCGATTTTAGTGATGGCGAAGGCATCTCTTTGAACGCCTTCATTGGCGATGGTTCTGTAGATGGAGTCGACATCCATCATGCTCGCACTGAAACCTCCAATGGCAATGCCTGTCTCAGCATTCATCGGCGATTTCACGCCAAGCAGCTCGGCTCGATCTATAACTGTTTTTATTCCAAATTTTTGAGCGAGGCTGATCACAGGTGTATTCATGGATTTTGCCAGAGCTTTGACTAGGGTGACTTCGGTCATATCATCGCCTTCATGGTTTTTCGGGTGAAATCCACCGACGTCTATAGGACTTACGTAAACTAGATCGGCCCACGACATGCCTTTTTCTAAGGCCAAACTGTAGATCACCGGCTTAAAGGACGAGCCCGGAGACCTTTTCGATGAAATGGCGCGGTTGAATTGCGATTGTTGAAAATTACGACCCCCGACCATGGCCAATATCCCGCCAGTTCTGGAATCGGTCGCTAACATGGCTGATTCAATGCGTTCAAAGGAGGTTTTTTTGCGATGTAAATTAATGCGAGTCTGGATCAGGTCGAGGGGGGGTGAATTGTCGAGAATAGATTTGTTGGCGATCTCCTGAATTTTTCGGTCTAATGTGGTCGAAATTTTGTAGCCGCGATCATTGAGCACCATTTCATCTTCATTCAACAACCGCTTCACCTCTGAGCGAATCCAGGCAATAAAAAATGGCGCCACTGTTTCATTAACGGGAGTCCACGGTTTGAATTCTAACCGCATTTTTTTGGCGGTGTCTACATCTGCAGGACTCGCAAAATTGGCAGCAACCATGGCATTCAAAACCACTTGCTGCCGTTTGATGGCGGTTTCAGGTTTTTTGTGAGGGTCATAGGCACTTGGGGCTTGAAATAGTCCAGCAAGCAAAGAAATTTCCGCTAGGGAAAGCTCGGAAAGTGGTTTGCCGAAGTAGACCATGGACGCAGCGCCAACGCCGTACGCTCCGTGCCCCATGTACATAGTATTCAGATACAGTTCAAGAATTCGCTCTTTAGATAAATTCTTTTCGACGTAATAGGCCAAAATGATTTCGCGAAGTTTCCGCGATATTTTTTTTTCGCGGGTTAAAAGATAGTTTTTGACGAGCTGCATCGTCAGGGTCGATCCTCCCTGCTTCAGATGGCCCGACGTCGCCACGGCGATGAACGCTCTTCCAATGGAACTCCAATTGACCCCTGCATGTTCAAAAAACTTTCGGTCTTCAACCGCTAAAAGTGCGTTGATCATCGGTCGAGGAATATTTTCTATTGGGATTTGTATGTGATAGTAGCTGAAGTATTCGCCAATTTTCACACCCGATCGGTCGAGGACCGTGGAATTATCCGGGATGATGGCGGCCGTCAGCTTCTGGATTTGTTCTTGTTCACCTTCTAACACGCCCTCAGACCATAAGTACGCATAAATTCCGCCGCAAAGCAGCAGGGAAATAATGCAGATACCGGCTAATACTGCCGTGAAGAAACCTTGTTTAGATCGTGTGCTTAAGACCAATAGTACTCTCCAAAAAGCAACTCCGCCCCCCGAGTTAGTCGTTAACTAATTGGGCGCGGGTGGAGCTAGCCTAGCATCAAGGCTCCCGATAAGAAAGGAGTGTTCTTTGTGACGGCGGTATCTTGCGGTAATTACTTGTGAGCAGGGTCAATATTGCGCAGTGCCCAATTGAGATGCCTAATGATCAAGGACCATCTTCCGATAAAAGCACGATCGCTCCAAAAATTGTTCGAGTAAATTAGCGGTATCTTAGCGGTATCAGGAGAAGCAAGATGGCTCAGTGGACTAGTCTTAGTGGATTGAAGCGGTATGGTGAACGCAAGCTGTCTGCGATGTTTGCAATTGGGTTTGCGTTTGCGATTTTTGCTCCCACCAGAATTGCCGATCAATCCATGCAACAAGACTTGAGCGCTTCCGACACTCGTGCAGTCATGAGTCTCGAAGGTGTGCAATATCGTTATGACGTTGTGACTGAAGGAAACGTGGCAGCGTCTTGCCCTGGACCTGCGTGTCCGTTAAATCCAGAGGTCGATCCAAGATTATTGAGACGTGAAACCACGCCGATTTATAATATTGCTGTAGCCGCGGAAAAAAAATTTTGGCGTGGAACCTTACATTTACGCTGGGACGTGAAGGTTCCCGATTTTGTAGTTACGCCCGGTGATTTAATTGCTTTCGACTTTTATGGAATCGCAGGAAAGTCATTCCGATTTTTTGTGGACGGCGTAGAGGTGCCTGCTGCCGACAAAAATGCGTCTCGGGGGATGATTGTTTTTGATCCGAAAAAGGCACGAGGAAGCCCGTTGACATTTGGCTTTGAGATCATTGCGGGCAGGTCTCTGGCGCCGGGTTTGATAACGGTCGGGCAGCCATTTCTTAGCCCCCCAGCCGTTGCGCCCAAACTAAGGGCGTCCTTCCGAGGACTTGATCAAACGCGGATGCTACCGTCAGCAACGGGCTATTTTTTTGTAGCCATTTTGGCCGGGCTCGGTTGCTTTTTTACACCATTTTACCGAGAAATTTTTGCCTTTTCGCTGTTTGTAACATTGACCAGTTGGCGTGGCCTGCTGGTTAATGATTTGGCTTCATTTCCGCAATTTTTGTCCGTAGATTTTGTGACTGTTTCAGGCATCATAAAGTGTTTGGCTGTTGCCGCATTGTACGCATTTTCTGGGCTTTATTTTCGGGTTGTTTCACGGCTTATGTGGTTACCTGTGGTCGGTTATTCGGTGCTGGCGGCATTGTGTTACGTGTCAGGGCGCTACGGAATTGGCCTAGACCTATTGATATTCGAAAATAGGAGTAATGATTTCAACTATTCTTTGGCCTACCTCACGACTGCGTATTATGCTTTTCTAGCCTGGCGAGAGACGAGACAAAAGCCATGGGCCGCTTTTCGTAGGAACGTTACGGCTGCAGTCGGTGTCTTGGCTATTGGCCTTGCTATTGGGTTTGCCCTGCGGGGGCGAGCTGAGAATCTAAATTTAACAGGGGAGGGATTTCTACCCTATAAGCACCTGTACGACTGGATGCGGTATTCAATTCAGGCATTCATTAGTGGTCTGGGACTTTTAATTGCCACCGAATGGGCGTTGATTGTGAGTAGCCGGCAGCAGGTTCTCGAACGCTTCGGCAAGGTCGTCGATCCTCGTTTAATGAACGATATTATCCACGGTAGGCAAAACCAATCAACGCGTCTTGAAGCGGTTACCGTGCTATTTTCTGACCTTCGATCTTTTACTAAAATGTGCGATGTTTTTGAACCCACCGTGGTGACCACTGCTTTGAATCAATATTTAGACGTCGTAACGACTGCCGTTAAAAAACATGGCGGCATTGTCGATAAGTTTGTTGGGGATGCGGTGATGGCTCTTTGGGGCGTACCAGAGCAGGGAATTGAAGATTGTGCCGCGGCGGCAAGAGCAGCAATTGACGTGCGTGTAGGGATGGCTCAGCTTAATCAACGGCGTGCCGAGCAGGGGCTGTTTTTGTTGGATGCGGGGATTGGTGTGCACTGTGGACCGGCGATTTTTGGGGCCATAGGCAATGGAATTCGTTTGGATTATACGGTCATTGGGTCGACTATTAATGTAGCATCTAGAATGGAAGCACTATCCAAAACGTATCAATGTGATATTATCTTGTCTCGAGATGTATATGAGAATATCCAGAAAGATGCATTGATTGAAGATTTAGGCATGAGCGAAGTACGAGGCATGTCAAAGCAGTTTGGAATTGTAAAGTTAATTGGAATGCAAATGCAAAATAACGTATTTGTTATCGGCTCGGAAATTTTCGAAGAGGCGACTAATATTCGTGGTCCTGGCGTGTTAGCGACCTCTCCAGTAATCGTGTTGGCTCCGGATTATGGCAACGAATCTGGTGCTATCCATACTATGCACAAGGCTGCTGGATAAACGTAGAATCACGGCATTCGATATGCCGTTAGGGTGGGGTGCCGGTGATTTATTTTAGGTTTCGTGGTGCGCTTTCACGCCAGTTGAGTCATCAATCTGTGTGCAAAGGGGCATGCTTTCTTATTTTTGTGTTAACGTCCGCAGCGCTTAGGGCTGAGATGCCTGGGACGGCATTATCTAATGATCGAGACGTTTTGAGGCTTGACGTTCGCGGCGGTTACGCATTTCCGAGTCCCGGTGTAAGTGGTGGGGTGACGGCGTTATGGACGCCTAGGCCTGCGAATGCGTTTGGACTATCCGCAGAATCGTCCCTACACGAACTTACCACCGAGGATGCGAAGTTGATGACTCGTTCCTTGGACCTAGTCTGGGAGCATTCCACCGCAATGCTAGAAGGATTTCACGCCTTGAGAATTTGCTTAGGAGCTGGAGTCTCGCGAGTTCGCCGAACTATGGACGAACGCCTTGCACGCATGGAATCGAAAGCCTCAGATCGATCAAAATGGGCTCCACACATTAGTGGGAGTTTGGCCTTTGATTTTCCCGTTGCCGATCTCATGTGGTTTAGATTAGGCGTTCGCCGAGAGCGTGCTATTTTGAAGGAAACTCCAGCCCAAGGTAGTTTCTTTGTGGGCTGGGTTGCCGGCGGCCAGTGGTTAAATATCGGACAATAAGCATCCGCTACCGCATGCTTTTGTTCCTTGCGCCCGACTGTCATCTATTGATAATATTTGACACGTTATTTAACTGGTCCAGTGACGGGTAACTTAAAACAATTTTTTTTTGATGAATGGAGTGACTGATGAAGCTTTCTAGATGGATTACATCCACGATATTAGTATCACTGGTGTTAGGGTTTTCTTCACTTACCATAACCATGCCTGTATCAGCAGTGGGCGACCCCGAGTTGAAAGCTAAATTTACAACTTCAGAGGGTACGTTCGAAGCAAAACTTTTCTATAAAGAAGCTCCCAAAACAGTCGCAAATTTCGTCGAACTAGCTAGGAAGGGTTTCTATAATGGACTTATTTTTCACAGAGTCATCCCTGAATTTATGATTCAAGGCGGTGATCCACAGGGAACAGGTACTGGTGGTCCAGGCTACTCATTTGCAGATGAATTTTCCCCAGCCCTTAGGCACTCAAAGCCGGGGATGCTTTCTATGGCGAACAGCGGTCCAAACACGAACGGCAGCCAGTTTTTTGTAACCGTCAAAGAGGTTTCACACCTTGATGATAAGCACTCTATTTTCGGTGAAGTTGTTTCCGGGTACGATATCGTCAAAAAAATATCGCTTGTGAAAGCGAATAACGATCGTCCCGTAAAAGACGTCAAGATTGAAAAGCTGGAGATCGTTGGTGATTGGTATAAAGCTGGAGAGGTGAAGAAGTCGAAGGAAATGACTCAAGATGAAATCAGCTCTATCAGTAAAAAACCTGTCCAAACTCTCCTCACAAAAATTGGCGAAGCTCAAGGATACGGGAAAATGGTTCAAGCATCGTTTACGGATGGAATGGCGCGGGGAGATCAATTACAGGTGAGGTATACAGTTAGTTATCCAAAATTCAAGTCCAGCCAATTCGTGGGAGTCATGTCGATTAAAGAAGGAAAAACCCCAGAAATAGAGCAGTTTCAGTTTAGCCGAGGACTGGCACAGTAGAATGCAACGATTGGCTCTGTCCAAAAAGCAGTGGTGGATTGCGGGCGGAGTCATTTTTTTTGGACTTCTTGTGGTTTGGTTTGTGCCGTTTGTGCCGGCACTGTATTTTGGTACAATTACTGTGACTCGACTCGATGCGAAAGGGCTACCAATTAGTGTAGAGGTCGGGCCCTACACAAAGCAATGGGTTCCGATTGAAAGGGTTTCAAGACACGTCGTTAATGCTGTGGTTGTAGCCGAAGACGGTAAATTTTATCAGCATAATGGATTTGATTTTGAAGCTATTCAAAAGGCTATCGCACTCAATAGAAAAAAAGGGCGGTACGTTCGCGGTGCATCGACGATTAGTCAACAAGTCATAAAAATCACCTTTTTGAGCCGTGAAAAAACGATCGTTCGTAAATTGCGGGAAGCGATGGGGACTATCCTCTTGGAGCTTTTTCTGCCCAAAGATAAAATTCTCGAGTGGTATATTAACCTCTGTGAATTTGGCGGCGGGATTTACGGTGTTAAATCTGCCGGACTCTACTACTTCAAGACCCGACCAGAACTATTGACGATTGAACAAGCCGTGCACCTTGCCGTGGTTATTCCAAGTCCAAACAAATGGAGCAAAGGCCTGCGGTCGAGGTCGTTGACTCCCTTTGGGGGGCGGCGATTCGCTCACATTGTGAATAATCTTTTTTTGGGTGGCTATATTACTGAGATCCAAAAAAGCACGGCTCTCGCGCGCGGAGATTTCGGCAATCCAATTGCGGGCTACGGCGGTGGAGATGCGGACGATTGTCGTGGTGATACCGAGTGCGAAGATGGGGTGAGTGAGGGCAAATCTGGTAATGAATCTCGTAATGAAGATTCGCCTAGCCCTAATGCTCCAAGTTTGGCGAGCCCACTACCTGTAACTGAATTAAAGGGTGACGTAAAGAAAGACAGTAATGCGAAGGAGCAACCGTGAATGACTTGTTGATTCTGGGCTTTCAAGCTGTTCAATCATTTGTTTTTTGGTCAGTGGTGGCGCTTGGCGCATGCATTGGTTCTTTTTTAAATGTTGTTATTCTGCGCCTCCCAGAGCGGACATTTTTCAAGAACGCAAGGTCTGTGTGTCCAACTTGTGGTGTCATGATTCCCTTTTATTTTAATATTCCAGTTGTCGGATATTTTATTTTGCGCGGCAAGGCAAACTGTTGTGGCACTAAAATTTCGTGGCATTATCCTGCGGTGGAATTTGCAACATCAGTCATTTTTGGACTACTGTATTTAAAGTTTCCGTTCTCCGGTTGGTCTGTAGGTTCTGGAATCTTTGAACCTGCCATTTTTGTTCGTTGGGCTCATGCAGCGATTTTTATTAGCTTGATGCTTGCCATGAGTGTGATTGACGCCAAATTGATGATTATTCCGGATGAATTGAGTATCGGGATGATTGTATTGTCACCGTTAGTGGCTTGGATTCATCCTGATTTGACGCTGGTAGGATCTCTCATTGGGATTGCTGCGGGTGGTGGGCTTCTCTACGGTGTGGCTTGGTCCTACTGGTTTGTTCGGAAACAGTATGGACTTGGCTTTGGGGATGTCAAACTATTGGCGGCGATTGGGGGTTGGCTTGGGTGGCAGTCTATTTTGCCGACTCTATTCCTTGGAAGCATCGTTGGTAGTATCATTGGTATTGCAGTCATGGTGATTTATCGCCAGGAAGGATGGCAATCAAAAATTCCATTTGGGCCGTTTCTTGCACTTGGCGCTGTGACGCATTTGATTTTTGGACCCGAAGCTCTATACATATTTTCAGGAGGTCAGTAATATTTATGAGTGAATTGTTGCCCAACTCTCAAATTAATCAAAATTTGCTTCCTAACTTCGACTCAATCCCAACTTTTATTGGATCGACTTTTGAGTTTGCGCATTTTTGTAGCGAACAACTAAATGCTCAGACCTCCTGTAGTAACGTACTTCGGCGCCTTGTATCCATGCTCTCCGATTGGTTTGGAGTCGCCGAAGTAGTTTATATGACGCTTGAAACGGCGCACAGCGAGCAAAAACGTCGCACCATGAAGTTCGTAAATGCACCAGTCATGTCCGAAGCAGCCCTTGGTGCAGTTCGCTTGGCATTGCAGGCCGTGACCACAGGGGAGGACGATGTTCGCAGGGGATTTTATCCAATCTACGCCGCAGGCGAGGTTTATAATTGCGCCCAGTTTGACGAGTCTGAAACACAGCGAGGAGTTTTGATTTGGCGAGAGAGTGATTCGCCAAAAATCGGCCAAGGAGCAATAATTGAAGGCGGAACAGTAAATTTCGAAGAAGTTGTGGATTTTGTGGTTCGCACAGCGCAGCAATCGGCGCATTGGCTTCGTCGACTCGATAACTCGCAGGCGTTATTGTATCAAGACGAAGTAACGGGCCTCTACAACTACCGATTTATGGACGTGGCTATTGACAGTGAAATACGCCGCCATCAACGTTTCCATTTACCGTTCAGCCTTTTGTTCATTGATCTCGATAATTTTAAGCAGGTAAATGATGTCCATGGGCATTTGACAGGTAGCAGTGTTTTGAAACAGGTCGGAGTGCAGATTTTGGGAGCGGTTCGAGACGTTGATAGCGTGATTCGTTTTGGCGGAGATGAATTTGTGGTTGTTTTGCTTGGGGCAACAACGCAGCAAGCACTTATGGCGGCAGAGCGGGTTCGCAGCTGTATTGATGCCCATCCATTTGTTTCTGAGGGATTGGGTAAACAAATTCACATTACGGCTTCGATAGGTGTCGCCTGCTGCCCCGAGCATGCTCGGGACAAAGCCACCATCGTTCGTTTAGCGGACGAGACTATGTATTTGGCTAAACGTGGCGGAAAAAATCAGGTTATAATGGTTAATGAAAACGAACTGCAAGACGACGATTACGAGCCCGCCTCCGCGAAAAATCGAAGGGAGACGCCATAATGTCGGGAACCGTTAATTTACCTCCCAAAACAGTGCGCCGGAGCCAAGTAACCATGACGGAAATGGTCTTGCCGCAGCATACTAATGCGTTGGGTAGTGTTTTCGGCGGGACGGTCATGAGTTGGGTTGATATTGCCGCTGCAACTTGTGCCATGCGGCACTGTGCGCGCCAGGTCGTGACTGCGAGTGTCGATGCCCTCCATTTCTTAGCGCCCGTGCGATTGGGGTGGATCGTGACCATTCAATCCTCTGTCAATTATGTTGGAGGCACTAGCTGTGAGATTGGCGTGATCGTTCGCTCAGAAAATGCGATCACTGGCGAAACTTTCCATACCGCCTCCGCCTATTTGACCTTTGTGGCCCTTGATAGTCATAGCCGTCCGACAGCCATTCCACCTTTGGTGCTGGAGACTGAAGATGAACGCCGACGTCATGGTGCCGCGCAAATTCGCAGGGCCAATCGTTTAAAGCTGAAAGCAGAAATTCACTCTCGACTAGGACAAAACGCCTGAGGCTAGATGTGGTAAAATTACTTTTAATTTTTGTAGGCGTCTTCGCACCTCCATTTTGGGCGCGTGCGTCAGAGTATGTGCCGCGCCTGCCGACAAACTTGGCTGCTACGACAGTCAGCCTGCTTACGGTCAATGACGGGTCGGAGTTGTACTCCAGATTTGGCCATACGATGTTGAGGTTTCTGGATGAAGCAAATGAAGTTGATTTTGTAGTTAATTGGGGCGAATTTGACTTTTCAGATCCGTTGTTTATACCCAAATTTTTTCGTGGAAATTTAATTTATAAAATGGGATTTTCCCCGACAAAAAAGGCTATTCGTTATTACCGTGACATCGAACACCGTGGCATCGTTGAAGATGAAATCGCGCTGACGCACCTACAAAAACAGAAGCTCATGGATAAAATTATATGGAACATGAAGCCAGAAAATTTATTTTATCCGTATCAGTATTTTCGAAACAATTGTGCGACGATCCCCCGCGACTATATTGACTTTGCGGTGGGGGGGGCGTTGCAGAAAGATTTAGGTGGGATCATTGAGCCAACGACTACTTACCGAGATTATGCCCGTCAAAATTTGAGTGTTAATTCTTTTGTGGCTTGGGGAATAGACATCATTTTTAACGGCGATACCGACGTTCCATTGCGAGGTTGGGATGAAATGTTCTATCCAAAAAAATTACAGGAGCACCTGTCTAATCTTCTCAGTTACGATGATCAAGGCCTGCCAATTGCGGGTCAACTTCTCCTTTCGAACAGGCGTGTATTGGTGGACCTGCCAGAGTTTGAGGGCATGGCGCTAGACGGCTATTACTTGACGTGGGTGGTGGCAGGAATTCCATTGTTGATAGTATTTGTATCCATCCTTCTTCGGCGCATGGCCGGGAAGAGGGCCGCGTTACGGTGGCAAAATCGCGTTTTTGGAATCGTGTGTATCTGGTGGAGCCTCACGGCAGGCTTCTTTGGACTGACCCATATTTGGGGCTGGTTCTTTTCGCTTCATACAGACTTATACAATAATTTGAATATTTTGCTCTTTTGGCCCATTGATTTCATAGTGTTAGTGTATGGATTGCGCTTAGTCATAGTGGGTGGATATGTCGGCAAAGAAAGGTGGCTTACCCGGAGGTTCTGGTCGAAATTTGGGGCGGCCCACTTAGTGTCTATACCTTTTTATGTGGCCATCGCCTGTTCAAGCTTATTTGATCAAGATACAATTCGCGTGGTTATTTTTATGGTTCCGCTTTCTCTGTTATACTATTTCGTAATGGTAAGTTTAACCTGGCATGGTGACTCGAACCTATAGAAAGTCTGGGGGAAAATTAAAGCATGCGCTACCGGCCATCAAGTTTAAAGCAAAATTATTTGGATTATAAGTCAGGAGACTTTGATGCACTTAACACGATTTTCGCGTCAGAAAGGCCTCGGTTGTTTGATTTTCTAATTCGGATGACGGGTCAACAAACGAAATCCCTAGATACGGTGGACGAAGCGATTTTGGCCGTAGGGCCGGCATTAGACTTGGAGGATTCGCTTCAGGAACTTTTGGTGCTCCTTTATAAAACCGCAAGAAATTTCACCATAGAGAATTGGAATTCCGACACCTCTCGCCTGGAAAATTCAGCCTATAGTCAGCAAGGCGTCCCGGCGGAGCGAAACACCTCGACCCTCGTGTCTTTGGAGCACGTTGTCAGGCGACTGCATCCCAAGCAGCGCGAAGTTTTTCTCCTCCACGAACGGTTTGGATTTTCACCAGACGAGGTTGCGGAGATAGTTGGCAATAGTGTGGGTGACGTCGAAGAATTATTTGCCGGAGCTCTCAGTGCCGCTGACGCTGCAATGCCTGGCAACGCGGAGCGAATTCCGGAGTTTATGACATTGTTAAAGAGCTTTCCGATCCCGGACTCCGAGGTGGTTGACACCCAAAATTTAAGTCTCGTATTTAAAAACCT
>CANJQY010000011.1 GCA_947476525.1 Oligoflexales bacterium | reverse complement strand
TGCATTGCACGCCACGTCTCTGATGTTTACACATCCACTCAATGGAAATGAAATTCAATTACACAGTGCTTTGCCTGACGACTTGAAGGCCCTTTGCCTTGTGAAAGGCATTCATTTTTAGGTGTGTGGTGCCTCAAAGGTTCTGTTACTGGTAGGATTGTCTATCTGCGGTTTCAATTTGAGGCAATTAATCAGGCATCAAGGCGGCAAAATGAAAAAAGCTGCGTAGCAGATAAAGAATCTTTTGGAAAAGCTCAGATTGCCCGTTTGGCTCTCGCCTGTGGTTTAGGAATTTCCTTACGATTAGACTTTGCAGATTCAAGCCAAACTTCCTTTGCAACAAGTACTTCTGCCAATGCAGCTTGCGGAGTCTTGCCAAAAGCTGAACAAAATTTTAACTCTGGAATTTCAGCAATCCAGCCTTCGTCATCTTTTGAGTAAAAAATCGCGATGTGATGTTCTTTGGCTTGAGTCATTTTCATAGCTCCTGTTTTAAGCCGTACGTTTCCAATAATTTTAGAACCTGCTGGACCTGATAAGGTTTGGCCTTGCCATCTACGTCCTGAATGTTCACGAGTTCTTTAACAGCGGGATGAACGAAGATGCAGTGACTGCCTTTCACCCGGTCTAGTCGAAATCCGAATGATTCCATGAGTCTAACCATCTCGGCAAATCTCAAACCTCGTGGATTGTTGAGCGCTTTTTCGTATAATTTCTTCTTAGAAGACACCAACGACTCCATCTATTTTGGCAGACCAGCTGACGAGGCCTTATTTACAACAAATGTACAAATTTCTCAAAATCCATTGCCGCTTTTAAAGTTACGCTAGGACAACTTGAGGGGTCTACCCACCGAATCCAAAAAACCAGCGCCCATTATCCGCTCAAAATACCAGCATCACTTCCAACCTTGCCACAAAAAACCTGCATCGTCAGCCTAAATAATATTCTATTTTCCATGGCTGAGGGGTGGGTAGACAAGGCCCGTGGCCTGTACTACCGCTTTATTATGCTGCCCGCTTAATCTTGAGAAATGCGCAGCGCACCCCAAGACTAGTTTGACCGTTTCATGTCAGGAATCAGTTCTACCACATCCTCAGTATTTATTAATGCTGTACTACAGGTTTTAACTTTTTAAAATTAAAAATATTAGGTACAATGTACATATGATAAAATTTGAATGGGACCAAAGCAAAAATAACGAAAGCAAGAAAAAGCATGGAGTGTCCTTTGAGGAGGCTTCCACTATCTTTGTGGGCTTTCCTTTGGAGGTGTTCTTTGACCCAGAACACTCTGGGGAGGAAGAACGCTATATCGCGGTTGGTTTTAGCAACAAGAACCGGTCTCTTTTAGTGGTGCATTGCGAGAATTCAAAAGGTTCGATTATTCGAATCATTTCTGCAAGAAAGGCTACAAAAAATGAACAAAAATCTGCTTTTGGGGGAAGAAGATGAAGAAGGAATACGATTTTTCTAAATTAAAAAAGGCTGAACCAAAGTATTTGAAACATTTGAAAGAACCGGTCACTATGCGTTTGGACCCGCAAGTCATTGGTTACTTTAAAGAGATTGCCGAGAAGACTGGAATTCCGTATCAGTCTCTTATTAACTATGTTTTAAAAGATTACGCAGCGCATCAGCTGGAGCCATCAGCAAATTGGGAATCTTTATCAACAAAGAAAAAAAGGCGTGCTTAAAGCGAAGTATTTATGAAGCCTGTACTACCGCTTTATTATGAGGCAATGGGACATCATTAAAGTAAATTTAAACTGGCTCTTCAATTTATATTTTCAAGAAGCAGGTTAAACGCTGCTAAGACCGCCTGCTGCGTAATCTCAGACCTAGAGCCCGTAAACGAAAACCGGCGACTGAGGGATAGGTCAGGGCCGCATAAACCGATAAACACTGTACCTACGGGCGACGCCAGAGTACCACCCGACGGCCCCGAAAATCCGGTTGACGATAGAGCATACACCGAGTCCATTGTTTTTTTAACGCCTGCCGCCATCGCCTCGGCAACTTCAGCACTAACTACACCGTCGGCCGCGATGAGGCTCGCAGGGACGTCTAGCAAATTGATTTTTACGCGGTCTGCATAAGCCACCACTCCGCCAACAAAAACTTTAGAGCTCCCATCCACTCCTGTGAGTGCGGCGGCCAATTGCCCGCCCGTACAACTCTCTGCGGTGGCAAGGCTCCTGATGCCCAATTTAGCAACAATCAAAAGGGCCAAGTCGTGGCTAAGTTGTGTTGTAATCACGTCAGACCTCCAATTGAGACTTTCTTCCGTTTCAATTATATCAATCACACGATAGTCTTAGTCAAGAGCCAATAGAGTTGCATGCCATTCAAACAGAGGGGAATCTCCGTGATCGAAATGAATCCACAAATTGCTGGCTCCATTTGTTTTGGTGGGGCTGTCGTCCATACTTTTTCGTGCACGATTTTTGCTCGGTTGGCGGCAAGGTTTCCGAATGGATCTCTTGCGGAAAATATTTTGCATTATTTCGCCGAACTCGAGGTGGTTTTTGGCCTATGGACAATTGCCTTTTTGGGATATTTAAGCACCACTCAAGGCCTTGATGCAGCGGTTCATTACCTCGATAGGATTGATTTTACAGATGCGGCTTTTGTTTTTGTCATTATGGCCATGGCCTCGACTAAACCAATCATGACTTTTTGCAGCGATTTAGTTCAAAGCATTGCTCGCGCGGCGCCTAAAAATCTCAACACGTCGATTTATTTTTTGATGGGTGTGACTGGAGCCCCTCTGCTCGGCTCTTTGATCACAGAGCCAGCGGCCATGGTGGTCGCCGCCTTGTTGCTAAAACCTCTCGTGTTCGATCATAATCGCTCCCTTTTAATTCGCTATAGCACCCTGGCCGTGTTGCTCGTCAATATTAGCCTTGGAGGAACTCTCACTCATTTTGCCGCTCCTCCAGTGATCATGGTTGCGACCAAGTGGAACTGGGACCTGTCCTTTATGTTTAATAATTTTGGCTGGAAAAGTTCCATCGTTGTAGCCGTAAACGGGCTCGGGCTACTGGCACTAAATTTCCGAGAATTGAAAAAATGTACTCTGCCTGCCGCAAATAAAAAATCAACAGTGCCTTTTTGGTTGTTTCTAAGTCACGCGTTATTCATCGGTCTGGTTGTGCGTTATCACGGGAACATGGCGTTTTTTATTCCGCTGTTTTTGCTTTTCCTCGGCTGGACGGATGTGACCAAAGAACATCAAGACCCATTAAAACTAAGAGAATCCTTACTTGTCGGATTTTTCTTGGGCGGATTAATCGCCCTTGGTCATGCACAACAATGGTGGATCGCCCCGCTGATTGGGTCGTTAGAGCCGCTCCACTTGTTTTTAGGAGCCATTGGGCTGACGGCCATTACCGATAATGCCGCCTTAACCTTTCTTGGGACCCTTGTTCCAAATTTAACTGAGGTTTCAAAGTATCTGCTCGTTGCTGGTGCTGTGGCTGGTGGTGGTTTAACGGTGATCGCCAATGCCCCAAATCCCATTGCGGTTGGGCTATTAAAGAATGGGTTTCGTGATGACTCCATCAATGCGTGGCGACTGCTTTTTGCAGCCATCGTCCCTACAGTTTTAGCGTGCCTAGGTTTTTGGTACCTATGAAAACTAAAGTATGGAATCGCCACTTCAATTTCTTAAAAAAAAACCGCAAGTCAAAAACCACATTGGCCCTCTTGCTTTTTGTTGGATTAGTGGTCGGCGTATATTTGTATCCCGCCGCGGTTTTTTACCCCATGGGCCGTGTTCTTCTCAGGGATAATCATCCCGTTAACGGCGCAGACTACATTATCCTGCTCATGGGAGAGGCGAGTTTACGACCCGCAGCAGCGGCCAAGGCTGTGTTAGCTGGCACGTCAAATCACGTGCTATTTGTGTCCACCCAAAATAACCCGTTAGTGGACGCTGGGCTTATTCCGTCAGAAGATGATTTAGCACTGGCCATGCTGAAACGCGGCGGAATTGACGCCAGTCAAGTCACGATGATCTCAGCGTTTGGCCGCGCCACGTCAACTGTCGACGAAGCGTTAGCCATCAAAAAATACTTTTACACCATGCACTTAACACCCAAACGACTGGTTATCGTCACGAGCTGGCCTCATTCAGCTCGGGCAGGCTGGATCATCGAAAAAGTTTTGCGGAAAAATACTGAGCAAAATACTGAGCAAAAATCCAGCCCTGAGCCCACAGTTATTGAGCTACTACCTGTGATGGAAATCCCTTTTGAGCCCAGTAATTGGTGGCATTCAGAAAATGGATTACTTTTCGTCTTTGAAGAATATATTAAATGGGGACGTTATCTCATCAAGTATCTTGGACGCGATTTTAATTAATTTTGGAGGTCTACCACATGGATCTGGGACTTAAAGGCAAAAAAGCAATCGTGTGCGCATCCAGTAAAGGGCTAGGCTTCGCCGTTGCAAAAGAACTTGCGGCCGAGGGGTGCGAGCTCGTCCTTTGTGCAAGGAATCAAGAGGACCTCACTCGCGCTGTTGCCGAAATGAAACAAATTTCGGGACAAGGGTCCACCATCCATGCACTCGTAGCTGATTTGTCAGACCCGGCCGCAGTCTCGGAATTTGCGAAAAAATCCATAAGCCTGCTGGGCGGAATCGACATATTAATCAACAACATCGGCGGGCCTCCACCCTCGTCGGCCGAAGCGACCGATCTCGACGGCTGGCGAAAAGGATTTGATCAAATATTTTTGAGTGCCGTTATGATGACCAAAGCGGTTCTTCCTAAAATGAAAGAGCAAAGCTACGGCCGAATCATCACCATAACATCTCTCTCGGTCCTAGAACCCATCGATCATTTAGTCGTATCGACAGCGATGCGAACCGCCGTCACAGCTTTTATGAAGACTCTCAGTAAAGAGCTGGCACCCTTTGGCGTCACAGCGAACACCGTCCTACCTGGCATTATTCATACGGACCGAATTGTGAACCTTAGAAAAGCCAAAGCTTCCCGTGACGGCACATCCCTTGACGTCGAAATGGAAAAGTCTGCCAAGGCAATCCCCGTAGGACGTCTTGGCAGACCAGATGAATTAGCAGGTCTCATCACCTTTCTTGCGAGCTCGCGAGCGAGCTATATCACTGGCGCTAATATTCCTGTCGACGGTGGACTTAGACATTCCTGGTAATAGTGCAAGGTGGCATCTGTCAACGAGAAATTCCAATCGCCTACTGACACACAGTAGGCTTAGTGACGACTGCACCCTCAGAAATTCCGGAAAAGCTAGCGCACATAGACGTAATATCTGACGGGCTGCAGGCACCTGCAACGGAGCAAGCGGCATTGATTTTTGTGGCCATGGTGGAAGCTACGCTCGCGTTTAGCTGGCCCTTTAATGCCTGAGACTGGTAGGTCGAGTCGGAGCCGGTGCTGCTACCTTTGAGTGTGCTCGCGGTAGCTTTTAGCTTAGTCAATTGCTTCGTGATCACTGACGTCACTTTTTCTGGCACGCCTGCCGCGGTAAAAGATTGAGCGACAACAATAAATCCATTGAGTGCCAAGGCAATCTGCGCTTTTGGGTTTGTGGTGTCGGCTACCGCATCAATCACCTTTTTAAATGATGCTAGTGTCGTCACCAATGCCACTGGACTGGTGAATTTGGCTGCGCTAATTTTAGCAGAAACACCTGTGATACCCGTGCGAGCCTTGACACCCTCCGAGGCCGAAACCGTTTCTGCTAGGAGACCTTGTTGGAAAACCAATGCCTCTATAAGGTGAAGCAAGGCGAATGAAATGTGTGCTTTCGCACTATTAAATTTCGATGTCGTGCGATCTGGGCAAGTGTCGGCATTGGTATGACGCTCGTCTATTGACTGAGAAATAACTAACGTCCTATCAATGAATGGGCATAATTTTCTAATTCCCTTGTCGAGTGAGGCGAGGACACTCACCCTTGCGCGCAATTCATCTGTCACTTCTTTGGGTACATATACCGTGCTAATTCCAGTGGAGGCCGTGAGACCCGAAAAATCCACATCGGTACCTAATACTAGCTTGTCAGCCTCGCTCAAACTTAGAATCTTGCAACTCAACTCGGCCATCAGGTTACCCGCCGTTTGAGAGGTGGCTGCCGTTGAGGCACATGTACCTGTCGTTGTTGCGGCGGTTGACGTTTTATTGGCTGAGAGCGAAGATAGCTTTTTAACTAACTGAAAAATGTCAATTCCGGCACTGCTCAAGTAAACACTACCAAGCAACACGGCCGCGTCACCGTTATTGTCAGAGCGAGCATAAGCCTTATTGCCCAATGTTTCTGCCAACGTCAAATTATTTACGTCGTAGGCTTCCTGGGCACGCTCCAAGAGACTTGCATACGAGTCATCTTTGGACCCAAAAATTTTGTTTATATTGGCACTGCCGCAAGAAACCAAAAACGGCAAAATGCCAATCACCGCTATTTTTGTACCTAATCTAATCATTGGAAATCCCCCTTTATCGTGACTCAAAAATGACTCAACTCCCTCAATCCGCATAATAAACGATCTTCTCATTTTCCTCTGTAACGTGATATTTCTCACGCAAAACTTTGCGTGCATAGGCTTTGCTTTCCTTTATCTGAATTATTTCTCCGGCCAAGTGCTCATTTTCAGCCTTCAACCCTGTGACCGTTTCTTGCAAGATGGTGCGCGATTTTGTCAAAGAGAAATATTTCCCCACGGACGTCTCACCACGAAAAATTCCCACGGCTATAACTAGAGTCGCAAAACAATACAGGAATCCAATGCCATGCTCTAAAAGTAGCGCAGCTATGCCGGTTGGTTTAGGTTGCCGAAGGGCGACCACGAGGCACCTCGAAATAATTAAATCAATCCTGTATGAATGATTCAATTATATCATTGGTTGCCTAGAAGTAGTCATGCCCACGCGATAAATGATGAGCTTCCACTCGTCGAAGTCCGATATCTCTAAAACGCACCAGTACCTTTGGACGACCGAAATTTGTCTCAATTTCTTCAACATTTCCAATCCCGTAGGTGGGATGAGTCACCGGAGTGCCGGCCACAATCGGACCTTCGGACGAATCCGAATTATTCGATGTTTTATCAGCATTATCATAGTACTGGGAATCTTTCTTGTTGGGCCCTTGCGCTGCCGTTTCAAACCCGTCGAGGAAAGGCGATTCGCCGCCTGGAGGAGTCAAAATATTGACGAATCTTGAAGGTATCTCACCTAAAAACCGAGAAACTGGATTTGTTTGGGTCTTACCGTAGGTCCTGCGCATGTACGCCGCCGAAATAGAGAGCTTGTTTTTAGCTCGCGTCATTCCAACGTAGAGCAGGCGGCGTTCCTCTTCCACCGATTTAATATCGTCAGTACTGTTAAAGTGCGGCAACAATCCATCTTCCAGGCCCACCAAAAAAACACGCTCAAACTCTAGACCTTTTGACATGTGCAAGGTCATCATATTCACGCCCTTTAGGTCTCCACCCACTTCTGATGCGAGCATGGTCTCTTGGAGCCAGTCGCCGAGCGTTTGTCCAGGATTGTTTGCCACAAATTCGGCGATCGCCGTCACAAGCTCCTTGACGTTGTCTTGCTTGTCTTCATATTGATCTGGGAATTTTTTGGCAAGGAATCCAAAATAATTAATCCCCTCAATCAACGACTCCAAAAATTCAGGCAGTGGCAACCTAGTCATCGAAAGTTTGAGATTTTCGATTGCGTCCACAAAATTTGCAAGTTTAGAGGAAAGTCTTGGAACACCGTCCTGCGCAAGCTTCCTGGCGGCCTCGTACGCGGACAGTTGGTGCTCACGAGCACAAGCCGCGATGGCGTCTTCTGCGACCGCGCCCAAACCTCGCGGCGGGGTGTTGAGGGCCCGAAATGTGGCGACATCGTCTCGAGGATTCACAAGGACTTTTATGTAGGCCATAACATCTTTGATTTCTGCTCGATCATAAAAACGTAAGCTTCCGTAAATTCGATAAGGAATTCGTTCTTTCCTCAAAGCATCTTCAAGAATACGACTCTGGCTGTTGGTTCGGTAAAAAATCGCCACGTCTTCGTAGCGGTATTGTGAGCTCTCTTTCTTAATCGTTTCGGCCACCCACCAAGCTTCGAATTCTCCGTCTGTTTCATAACGAAAATCAATAGGTTCGCCTTGTGGGTTGTCTGTTCTAAGGGTTTTATCCGCTCTTGTGATGTTATTTGACACGAGTGCAGCAGCGGCATCAACGATCGTCGCCGTGCAGCGATAGTTCTGCTCCAATTTACACACTTTGACATTAGGATAGGTTTGATCAAAATCAATAATGTTAGCAGGCACGGCACCGCGCCAACTATAAATCGATTGATCGTCATCACCCACCACAAATAAATTTTGATGCTTGCCCGCAATAATTTTCAAAAGTTCGATCTGTGGGCGATTTGTATCCTGATATTCATCCACCAAAATATATTGATATCGGTCCTGCATAATTCTGATGACACGGTCGTTTGTTTTTAAAAGGAGCAGCATGTTCATGATTAGGTCGCCGAAATCCATGGCGTTGGCAAGGGCCAGCGTTTCTTGATAGGCGGTATAAACGTCAACGCCTCCCAAAGGCATAAATGTGCGAAATTGAGCTCTCTCCGTAATACGGTCGCCTGGGAAAAGCCCTAGGGTCTTAGCGTGGTTAATGCCGGTTCGAAACTCTGCCACACTCGTGTCTTTATCCAACTGAATATTCCCACGGTGTAATATTTTTTTTATTACCGATTTCTGATCAGAATCATCATAAATTGTAAAGTCAGAGGTAAATCCTAATTCAGGCGCAAACTCCCGCAACCACCGGGCACACGCCGAGTGAAAAGTGGTCACCAGTGCTTTATCAGAGACGGGGCACATGGACAGCACGCGGTCGCGCATTTCGCCTGCGGCCTTGTTTGTGAACGTCAGAGCTAAAATTTGCCACGGCGATACGCCTTCTGCAATCAACCACGCAATCCGTGTGGTGATAATCCTAGTTTTCCCGCTGCCGGCTCCCGCAAACACAACGGCCGGGCCATCGCGATGCACTGCCGCGACCCGTTGGAATTCGTTCAGGCGATTAAGCATGGTGCTCATGTTCATATTGTTATCCGTCACATTCATTACATTTATTCTACCGTTACGGATTTAGCCAAGTTACGCGGCTGGTCAACGTCAGTTCCTCGTTTGACCGCTATATAGTACGAAAGAAACTGTAACGAAATCACCGAAACAATCGTTTGCAGGGCTGCGTCGCTTATTTGTGGGCAAGCGATGTAATCCTGACAAAGGTTTTTAAAGCGTTCATCATGCAAATCACCAACCCCGATAAGTAATCCTTCTCGAGCTCTTACTTCCTCAACATTTGAAATCATTTTTTCGTAGTGTGAATCCAACGGTGCGATGGCAACAATCGGCATATATTTGTCGACAAGTGCAATCGGACCATGCTTCAGTTCGCCTCCGGCATAACCCTCGGCGTGAATATAAGAAATTTCTTTTAATTTTAATGCACCCTCTAACGCCACCATAAAACTTGGGCCTCGGCCCATAAAAATAAAATTCCCGCTCTCGTAATATTTTGCCGAAACGTCTTCCACAAGCCCGGCTGTGCTGATGGCTCGGTCTGCAGCGCTAGGTAATTGTTTTAACGCTTGAATCGCTTTTTCGTACACGTCAGCCGGTATTTGCCTTTTCTTTTGTCCGATTCCTAGCCCAAAAAGATAGTGGCACAAAACCATACTGGTAAAGGCTTTTGTCGAGGCGACTCCAACCTCTGGGCCGGCTTCCATGTAGAGTGTGGCTTTCGTGGCACGAGGAATGCTTGAATGCTGCACGTTACAAATTGCAAAAGTTTGGCAGCCGCGTGCGACTGCGTGTTTAATGCAAGCTAGCGTGTCAGCGGTTTCACCAGACTGAGTCACCGCGATCACAAGTGTTGACGGATCAAGGTATGGGTCTCGGTATCGAAATTCACTGGCAAGCTCCACCGAAACTGGAACCCCAATAAACTGCTCCACGGAATATTTGGAAATCATGGCCGAATAGTATGCGGTGCCGCAGGCGACGTAAACGATGCTTCGTATCTTGGCAAGGTCAAGGTCGTCGATCCCCATTTGCTTGGTATCAATGGCTCCCGTCAACGGATTAACAAGACGTCCGATAATGTTAGCAAGCACGGCTGGCTGCTCGTGAATTTCTTTGAGCATATAATGCCGGTAGCCTTGCTTTTCAGCACTTGCGGCGGTCCAACTAAGAATAGATGGCGGCCGATTTAACAGCTTGCCGGAAAAATCACAAATATCGACAGATGATTTGGTTAATCGTGCGATTTCTCCGTCGTTAAGAAAGATCACAGATTTGGTTAATGGCAGTAATGATAACGCATCACTTGCAAAATAATTTTCACCATCGCCAACACCGATCACTGCAGGAGATCCTTCTTTAACAAGATAAAGGGCCTCGGGCTCTCCGCCCCACATGATTCCTAGGCCATACGCACCACGCAATCGCGGAATTATTTTAAGCAGCGCGCCCTTAATTTCTGGAGTGGTTTTCAATTCGCGGCTAAGCAAATGTAGAACGACTTCGGAGTCTGTTTCCGAACTGAAAACATGTCCATCCGCAATTAATTCTTGTTTTAATTCGCGGTAATTTTCGATAATTCCGTTATGAATTAAGGCCAAATTTCCGAGCAGATGAGGATGCGCATTTTGTGTGGTTGGCGCACCATGAGTAGCCCACCGCGTGTGACCCATACCAATAAAGCTGGACTCTGGAAGCTCGTGTAAAAGCGGTTCAAGGCGAAGCAATTTCCCATCACTTTTTACAGCATGAATTTTCCCGCCACTAATGGTCGCAATGCCTGCGCTATCGTAACCACGATACTCCAGACGCTGAAGCCCCTCGAAAATCACCCGAACCCCGGGGCGAACACCAACAAAACCGACAACCCCACACATATAAAAACCTCTTTGACGTTCTACATTTTAAAATTTAATTCCGTCGCACGCACGGCTGGAATTTTTTCCTTGCCGTTGAAACACTAAAGTCCGCTGTCGATAACAACCGCCTGCGGTAAAATATTCTGACCGCCTGTGACCCGACTCCTGATCACCACTGCGTGAGCTCCAACGTGAACGCCCGCCCCTAAAACAGCATCCTCTAGTACCACTTGCGGGCCGATCGTACAATTACGAGAAATTCTTGTCTTGCCTTTTAAAAAGACCCCAGGAAAAATCTGGCTATCCATTTCCACAGAAACGTCCGCTCCAATGAAAATCGTATCCGGCAGGTGGATAGTGACCCCCTCGTCCATGAGAGTCTTGAGACGGCGCGCCATCATGAACCGCTCAATCGAGCTCAGTTGATGTCTATCGTTGACTCCCGCAAACTCTTCGGCTGCATCTGTTTCATACACAAAGGTCGTGTCACCACGGGCTGCGGCGGCCGCAAAAATATCTGTCAGGTAGTACTCATTTTGTGAATTGCTTGGGGAAATATTCTGTAAAACATCAAAAATTAAGTCCACTCGCCCAAATATAACCCCACTATTACAGAGCCTTATCTTTTTTGTCGGCATATCAGCATCACGCTCCTCGACAATTTTAGCAAGCTCGCCTTTTTCGTTTTTTACTATCCGGCCGTAACCCCGTGGATCAGAAACGTTCATACCTAAAACCCCAAGGCTTTTTTTAGAGGCGATGACCGCATCCATAAAAGATTTGAGCGAATTTGGATTGATGCTCGGAGTATCTCCTGCACAAATAAGTATCCAGTCAGCGGCTGATGGGATCCCTGCCTCCAAGCGGCCTGATGACCATTTTACAGGCTTCCCTGACGAATAGGCGGCAGCGGCGGCAGCCACCGCGTCACCGGTTCCCATTTGCCGATTTTGAACGGCAATCCTCAATTGCGGATGGGCCTCCAAAAAGGCTCCAAATAGTTTAATTTCAGGTGCAAGAACCACTGTGATGTCCGAAGCTCCGGCCAGCTTGACGGCGCTAAGAACCCACTCGATCATAGGCAGTTCCATGACTTCGTGCAGGACCTTCGGCTTTCCGCTTTTCATCCTGGTTCCCTTGCCGGCGGCAAGAATTAACGCCGAAATGAGCGGAGTTGCTTTACTAGACGGTTTTTCAAGCATAGTGTAACCTCAGTATTGGCTGACGGAAGGCCATTATGTTTAACGACCTCCAATGTACATGGTGCCTTCGAATTTCATGCGAAAGGTAACGGTACTTTATCCCTTTTAAGGGCAATGGTCACAGTTTTTTTTTGTTTGACTTAAAATGACAATTACAGACGTACGGTCTGTTTGTGAATACGCAATCAGAATGAGGATCTAATGGGAATATTTGATTTTATTAAAAATATGGGCGGAAGTCCTGAGGGCAAGATTCACAAAGCTGCCGAAATGGCAAAAAACTCTAAGGCGATCCGTGATGATCGATGGGCGGCCATCGAATTCCTGGCAGATAGCGTTGACGATGCCGAATTAGCGGTGGCAGCCATGCTACATCGGTTTGAATTCAGTTTAGAGCATGGAATTAATGATAGTCGCGAGAAAGAAAAATGCATGGCTGGCATTATTCGTCACGGGGATAAAGCACTCCCACTCGTACTTGAACATCTCAAGAATACGACTCGCATTTCTTGGCCAATAAAAATCCTCAAGGCCCTCGGTAGAAGCGAAGCCCATGTGATTGAATGCCTCGTAGGCACTTTGGAGTACTCTGACGTCTCGTTTGACCAAGGGAAAACAGATAAAAACTACGATATTCTTTGCCACCTTGCCGACTATAAATCCCCAGGCTTGCACGACTGCGTCATTCACTTTCTTAAAGATCCCGATGAGAGGGTTCGTTTTGCTACGGCAGAGGTGCTCATGGAGCAAGTCTTAACCGAATCGGGTGATACCCTTGAAGGCCTCATGCGAGATGAAAATCCCGATAATTCTCGCATCCGCCAGACCGTAGTCAGAAAATATCTTGAGCAACATTGGGTCGTGCGTAGGCCTGAGTTGTTTGCCAACAGCCAGGTGATTGGCCCCGTTTTTGTGAGCGATAAAAAAGTTTTGTTTGTCAATCAGACGCAGTCGAGGCCTAACACTTGATTCAAGGTATAAGTGAGTCCATGGACGGCCAAGACTTTCGCCCACAGCTGGATCCCAAGTCTCTCTGTCAAATCGAGATTCAGGCGACCAATTTGGAGCGAAGTCAAAAATTCTATGCCGATGTTTTCGGCTGGTTGGCCTCAGCGGCAAAATTACATGAATACGTTGTGTTAGATGTTCCCAACGACTGCCCCTTTGGCATTAGCCTGGTACCCTCCGCTGGTGGCGCGTGCTCGACGACTCAAGTGGTGCTTTATTTCTCCGTGTCAGGAGCTTTCGAAATAGCGAAGCGCGCAGAGCTTTCCGGTGGCTCAAAAAAATTTGGCCCAACAAAACTACCCGGGTATGGAAGCATTTGGCAAATCAGAGATCCTGATGGGCACACGTTCGGGCTTTTTGAACGGCAATCGCTGGCGGCTTCCAAAAGTCTCTAATGAGGTGTGCCCAAATTTGATGAAAAATAAACTAACAACCCTGCTTCTTTTTGACCTGGACGGCACGATTGTCGATACCGAAATTTGTGCTATCGAAGTGGTCGGAAGATATTTTCTGCGGCATGGGCATAAGGTGCCTGAGAACGACCTCGACTACTTAGTGGGAAGGACGTGGGCCCTATCCGTGGCGTTTTTGCTCGAACGCTATCCCATCGCGAAAGACCTGGATGCCGTGGAGCTAGAACTCCTCACCGAATACAGATCCGTGCTGGCCCAAAGCGTTCCCGTCATTCCTGGAAGTGTTGACGCGATCATTAAGCTTTCCTCCGTATTCAAACTGGGTGTTGTTTCTGGCTCAAGGCGCCATGACATTGAAAGCATACTTCAGACGTTAAACATTCGAAAATATTTTGAGCATATCATTGGGTTTGAAGACTACTCCAATGGAAAGCCGTCGCCTGAACCTTATCTGAAAGCCTTATCCTTATTTGACGTTGCGGCAGACTCAGCCTTGATCTTTGAAGATTCCGCGGCTGGCATGACCTCTGCAATCGCTGCTGGAATCGATGTGGTGGGCATCGGCGGTGCAGCACACCAGCATTCAATTCCGGTGCTTTGCCAAATCCCGAATTTTAATGGAATTGACGGGGCTTGGGTGAAGGCCCTTTCCAAACAATAGCTGACGGCCATAGCCATGAAAAGAGCCGTCCACATAACCGCCTCTATTGAGCCGGGCCTCGAATAACTGCTTGGACGTGAGTCTGAAAACTAGATTCTTCCATGAGTGACTTACACCGCTGCAATCGGCGAGTCGCGTAAGCCCAAAAATCTTCGGACGCGTTCTTATTCACGTGTTGAATCACTCCCCAAAGGGTCCAGAGAAGATCGCACATGGCTTTATAGAGTATCATTCGTCCACGATCAAACGGGTCAATGGCCTGCCCATTGAAATAACTTTTGAGAAGTTGCTCATCTTGCACCGCATCAAAACAAGCTTCGACTGACAAGTCTCCTAGATCCCACATCGGATCGTTAACACCGGAATATTCCCAATCAATGATGTAGGTGTGAGTCGGCGTATCCAGAAAATTTTCCGCCAGTGGGTCGCAGTGACAAGGTACCAATGGTGTTTTATGCTTGAGCAAAGCCTGACGAACACCCTCCGCCCCTTTTTTCACGTCGCCATAGCCGGCAGGTAATTCCGCATTTTTGCCACTTAAAAACTCCAAATAACCATCAATCATCGCAAAAAGCTCAAAGCGATTTTCAAACGGTCGCATTGAATCGTGAACCTGACGCAGGCTGGCGGCAGCCCGAGAGATCGCCTCTGGATTCTTGAATTTTTCTGCATCCATGGTTATGGCGCCGTCCACAAATTGTGCGACCTGAATACCGGTGACGGGATCAAAAAAAATCACCTTCGCGTTGACGCCCAACTCAGAGGTTATCATTGCGGCTTTGTGTTCGTGCGCACGATTTATATATTCTTCTGTGCCGTCCCCAGGAATTCTCAGTACCAATTTATTTTTAGCCGTCGTAAGCAAATAATTTTTGTTGGTGAGGCCGCCAAGTCTCTCGGCAGTAGCGTTCGGGTCAATAAAAGCTAAAAGGCGCGGATGGTTTTTTAGTACCAGTTGGATATCATTCATGGCCGGTTTCCTTAAGATTTTAAACGTTCATTTTTAGGATCGTAGGCAGCACCGTCAATTTTTCTTGCCACGGTTCTTTCACAGAATGCTTCAATTTCAAATGCGTCGTGATGATCACCTACTTCTACTGGCAAATAACAGAAGGCTATGGACTTGCCGATAGTGTAGCCGTAACCGCCACTTGTGGTCACACCCATGACTTTCCCGTTGTGAAGGACGGCCTCGCCTCCGTAGACACTTAGTGGCTTATCCAAAACTAAGGCATAAAGTTTCTGTGTGACGCCAACTTCCTTTTGTTTGGCTAAAGCGGCTCGACCAATGAATTCAGTTTTTTTGAGGTGAACTCGAAACCCAAGTCCCGCTTCATACGGAGTATAGTCCGGAGTAATATCGGTAGACCAATAAACGTAACGTTTTTCTAGCCGTAAAGAATCAATGGCCCTGTAGCCAACGTCGGTAATGCCGAATTCTTGGCCGGCCTCATTGAGCAGATCGTAAACATGACGCGTGAATTCAGTGGGAATATGCAATTCCCAACCAAGTTCTCCCACGTAACCGATTCGAACCGCGATCACGGGAGCTGCACCAACCGTGAGGTGACGGCAAGTGGAAAACGGAAAACTTTCGTTGGAAATATTCTCTTCCGTAACTTTTTCAAGGACTTTTCTGGACATTGGGCCACAGATGTTTATCACGGATCGTGCCGAGGTCATGTCGATGATATAAGAATTGGTTCCCTTCGGAGTGTTGCTCTCAATCCAATGACGGTCGTGGGTGCCGAAGGCACTTCCAGTAACGACGTAAAAATGATTTTCTCCCAGTCGCGAAATCGTCAAATCACATTCTATGCCGCCTTTGGAGTTACACATTTGGGCGTACATAGTGGAGCCAATAGGCTTATCTAGGTCGCAGGCGGCAAGATTCTGCAGGTTTTTTAGAGAGTCACTGCCAATGATTTCAAACTTTGAAAATGAGGATTGATCAATGAGAGCCACTCGCTCCCTGACGGCCTTATGCTCCTCTCCAACGGCACCAAAAAAATTAGTTTTAGAGCGGTCAAACGAGCCCTTATCCTCGCGAACAACCCCTTTGGGCGCAAACCAATTTGCGCGTTCCCACCCAGCACGCGAGCCAAACACAGCTCCTTTGGCCTTTAACACGTCGTAAATAGGCGACAGCCTGCATTGACGAACGCTTTCGTGCTCGTCACCGGGGAAGCGCATTTTATAGTGTTTGCCGTAAACTTCTTCAGCACGGGTATACATAAAATGTTTTGTGTTGTGATGAAAGCTGAAACGTCGAATATCCAGCGGCCAAAGGTTCAATGCTGGAGACCCGTCTACGATCCATTCAGCCATCGCTCGGCCCGCACCACCGCCCGCTGCAATTCCGTATAGAAATCCAGTGGAAACAAAGAAATTGTCCAACTCATGAGCTTTACCCATCACAAAATCACCATCTGCCGAATATGGGATTGGGCCATTAATCAGCTTGCGCACTCCAACTTCGTTAATAATAGGTGTACGTTTTGCCGCGTGAAGGGCCAACGGTTCAAAACGGTCAAAATTTTCTTGCAATAGTTCTTGTGCAAATCGGGCGGGAATTCCGTTTCGCGCGAAGGCTAACGTGTCATTTTCGTATCCGCCGATGGCTAAACTATTCATCTCTGGCTTATAGTAGACTAGGTGATCAGGATCTCGCATGGTAGGCATGCCCAGAGGCAGATTAGGGATAGCATCCGTCACCAAATACTGATGCTCTAATGCAAAGGCAGGAGCGCGAACGCCGGCCATTTTTGCAACTTCATGCCCCCACATCCCTGCGGCATTGATCACGAGATCACACCTCCAGGTTCCCTTATCGGTAATCACTTTTTCCACTCGACGATTGGTCACCTGAAAGCCAGTCACACGCTCTCCCTCGACGACCCGTGCTCCTTTGTCCCGTGCGCCTTTTGCAAGGGCCTGGCAAACGCTCGATGGATCAATGTAGCCATCTGACGGAATATAAACGGCCGAGCGCACATCTGTTAAACTCATCACCGGGAACAACCCTTGAGCTTCTTTCGGCGATAGCCACTGCATTTCTAAATCGAAACTTTTGGCCATAGTCATCATACGTTGATTTTCTCGATCTCGTTCAGCAGAACAAGAGAGTCGCAAACTTCCAACTTTTTTCCAATCTGTCGCCAAGCCCGTTTCAGCTTGTAATCTATCGTAGAGCTCAACCGAATTTTTAAGCATCCGCGTCGTATTACGTGAGGAACGTAACTGCCCAACCAGGCCCGCTGCATGCCAAGTGGCGCCATGGGTCAATCCAGATTTTTCCAGGATAACAACGTCACGTTTACCCATCCGAGTTAAGTGATACGCGATGGAGGCTCCGAGGATGCCGCCGCCAATGATGACGATTTCTGCGCTACGTTCGTTATTTTCATGACTTATCTGCATGCAAGTTTAACCTTTTTTTGCTTGGATTAGGCCCATTGTGGCATCCTATGTACCGCATCTGATGACGAAATCCAATTGAGGAATAAACCACAACCTGTTTGGGCGCTGTGATTTATTGTAACGGTCTGATATGACATGCCTTATGGCTTGACGGCCTACCCGAACCCGAACGCACCCACAGATTCTGCTGAAGAGGCTAAAAATCCACTCCTTGGTAAAATCCGCCAGGGTTTTTGCATGGGCAGCCTAGCCTTTAATCGCCATAGCGGGCGGTTTCGTCAATTCACTTTTATTGCGACAGAACCCTTGAAAATTAGCCCCAGAACACGTACGTTGGACGCTGCTTTTCTACGTTATCCTAATCTCATCTCCTTTGCATTCAAGGTCAAAATTTGCGCATCCTCACATGGAACCTCTGGCTGATACCAATTCCATTCTTCGGTTCGCGCGACATTGAGTCCCGCTTCAATCCGATCGTTGAAACCATTCTTGCTGCAGAGGCCGATTTGATCCTGCTGCAGGAAGTTTTTTCACCCAATTTGCGGCGGCGGCTCATCCTAAATTTGGCGACGCACGGGTACCACTTTCATTCGACTCCAAGCCCATTGTGGCACGGAGGTCTGCTCATGGTTTCAAAAATTCCTTTCGAAGGACGAAGCGATTTTGTTCCGCATCGAGAATGGTCTGGAGGATTGGAACCGTTTCTAATGAAGGGCACCCATGTGGCCAAGTTGAAAACAGTGTCGCCCCGACAGACTTATGTTGCAAATTTTCATTTGAGTGACCGAATTGGACCTAATCTAAGAAAACGGCAAATTGAACGGGTGTTTGCCAAATTTGAATATGAGTTTGTAAATGCTAGGTTGATCTTTGGTGGCGACCTAAATTTTCGTAATCTTGGCGATGATCTTAACCAAGATTCGGCAGGTCGCGAACCTGGTTATGACTTTCTTGTCAACCAGCACCAATTTATCGATATTCAACGTACCGCTCTGAAAAATCAAGCCCGCAACAAAAGGCCATTTTCATATTCGTCTGCAAATAGCTACAATCAGTCCGGCGATTTGGCTCTCGATTTTGTGTTTTGCCGAGGTTGGCGCACTTTTGGAAATACATCGTTGGTCGGAACGGAAAGATTTGAAAGTGCAGAAGGGAAACAGATTTCTAATTCCGACCACTACGGATTAATCGTTGAAATTGATGAAGAGGATTGAGCCCAAATGAGATTAGATGAGGAAATTCTGCAGCGCCAGCACCTTGCTATTAGCACCTTGCTATTGAGACAGTGTTTGGCCGCTATAATTTACTATAACTGCATGATATAACATATTTTATGGCTTGGCGGCCTGGTTCGTTTCGGCGTCCCGCCTCGCGATTTTGGCCCTAGTTGTGGCGGCCGATTTGGCTAAAGACAAGTCAACGATTGAGGCGATTAAAGATGTTAAATTTGTCATTTTTTCATCTGACACGTATTCGAACGTGATCCCTGCCTTTGTTCCTGAGATCATAACCCGCCGAATCTTTCCGGAGATTCTAAAAATATCCGAGTCGGATTTTATAAACTTTCCGATGGGCAAGTGAATTAGCAATTGATCTTTGGCCGAAAAATTGTGGACCCCGTCTTCGACACTTAACAAGGCTCCGCGAATGCTCAGATCAAGTAACGTGCCCGAATATTGCTTTTCTCCAGAATCGAGCACTTGAAACGTTACCGGCATCGCCACCTTGAAACGGCGGCCCCGACGCTGATTTTTGTTCTCCAAAATGCCGCGCATTTTTGTGAACAGAGTATGCCTTGGAGATTCATGCAAATCAATGTACTCATCGACTTCGTGCCAGCGAGATAATTCTTTTCGGTACGCCTCTACCAAGGCCGTTCCGTTGCGGGTTACGAATAGCGTGGGCATTGGGTCGTCAGTCTTTTTTTCCTTTATTTTTCGGATAGTTTGCATGGTTAATGCGCGATCTTCCAATTCGTCGTCCACCAAGGCCAAAATTATGTTTCGGCTTGAGTACTTCACAAGATCGGACAGGGAGTTCAACACGACGAACGAAATTTTGGCATACTGACTCTTCATAAAGCGTTGGATGGCATTGATCGTGTCAGCGTCGGAATTTGGTCCCGCAGCCATAACCACGAAACTTTTGCGCTTACGCCGCGGTGCCTGCAAGTGTTCTACTACGGACTGCATGGTCTTGCCTTTTCCGGGGGACTCTTCACCGCCAGAAGCGGATTTTGGATTGCTATCCGAGGACATAAGGGGATTCTCCGTTGATTCACCGTTGATTCACTGACGATTTATAAAGTTTGTTTTACACCATCTGACTTCAGATCTTCTTTAGTAATCGCTATCCTCGCAAGTTCACCGTTTGTAATTCGCTTCCAAATATTTTTTTCTTTGCCGTTCCATTTTTGTTGGTCAATCAATTGGTCAATCAAATTTTCAAAAGAAGTCCAGACACCATACTGGGTGGCTAAGGCGACCAAGTCTTCGTCACATTCGGCTTTTTTTCGTAAGGCCAACAGCTTTGAATATTCTAGTATAGCAGACGTTCTGCCCGCTAGTTTGCCAAGGCGCAAGAATTCGTTTTTAATGTTTTCGGATCCCTTGGCCAATTCATCAAAGCGGTTCGCGACACTTTGATCTCCTGGCACGACGATGAGAGCTTCAATTTGAATTCTTAGAATGTTGGCCTCCGTGGTCAGTGCGGAGGTTTTTTGTCCAAGGGTTGCCGTAAGTTCAAGAATTCTTTGCAAGTTGTGAAGAGAGTCGGTCAATTGACCAGTGCCGTGAAATATTGCCGCCCTTAGTTGCGTTATTTGTGGGTCTTCGAATTCTAAGTCTCCTTGGGGCGCGATTTTCGCGAGCGCGCTTAAGGCCTCGCGCGGATTATTTTCCTCAAAATATTTTTGCGCGAGTCGCAGGCGAGGGCTACCCCTCGAGGCGAGATTGAGGGAGTCCAATTCCGTGGTAAATTTTGCAAGCGAGTCAGATTGAGTGTTCGCTTTATATGAAATGGCGCCCACTGTATCCCATTCCCCTGCAAACGTATCGCTCAGGATTTCCCCAAGAACTTTATCTTTTTGGACGGCTATAACCTTCGCCCCTAAGGACCCCTTACCAGATTCCACCATTAGGCGGTCTCCTGCTTTGAGGTTTTCCGTTGAAATCGCGACCTCTATGGAACGCCCGCTAACGCTGGTGACCAGTCCCCGCCAAGGAAGGTTTTCACGAAGTGACTTCATAGCAAAGGCTGCCGTGTTCTGCCACGACGCCTTTAATCGCGGGCTGTCTAGAGCTATAGGATCAGAAGTGGCTATAGTGCCTTGGTTTGTAAACGCAACCACTTGTAGCGCAAATTTTGTGGCGACGCCCCTCAATACAGGAAGATAGGCGATCGCATCATCAGGTAGGTCATGCCAATTTGCTGGTAAAAGAGTGCTTCGTTGAGCGTTCGAAGCCTCAGCAAGGGCCGCTTCAGTCATCGACAAATCCGCAAAGTCACTGCTGGCCGCAACTGATGCATCCACATGTAGTGGGTACATTAAATTCGTAGGCCATAGTCGTTGCGAAGGCTCTGGGAATCGTACCAAAATCGCGTTGTCATGCTCAGCGGAAATCGAGGCCTGCACCGTGCCTTTAGGTGTCGGCGCCTCTAAGTCCAGTGTTGCAGGCAACGCGCCCACAAAATTGACCACCGCTATACCCTGATCATTGGACGTGCCAACGATGACGCCGCGGCTGCGAATGATCACGCTTGCGAGTGGCTTTTGGGACCACGGGGATACGGCTACCGTTCTAAAATCAAAACTACGTCCTGCATCCAACGAGACCCGCGTGTTCGAATTTGCGGTGGGGCGTAACACGGTTAAGGAGGATTTTAAACCTTCATGCTGAACGAGGAGGCTGCCGGCTTGATTCGTCCCCTCGTAGGCATCGATGATACATCGCCCGCGGTCGTTGGTGGTGCAGTGAGCTTCCAAGTTTTGGCCGTCAATCCACGAAGCTCGGGCGCCACTAAGAACGCTACGACCCGAATAGGCGTGAACGGTAAACATGAAATGAGATTTAGCACGGTTGGAGTTAGATTTTTGCGCGGAAGGAAATGGTGTATCGGTAAGCTCAAGCAGCGGAAGGTCATTAGACTGAGACTCTTCTTTATGGGCAGTCGACTCTTCTAGGCTTGCTTGGGATAATTTTTCCACCTGCTTTGCCATTTTGTTCATTTTTGGCTTGGGGACGAGATACATTTTTGGCGCAATCGCAATGGATTTAGACTCATTCGACGCAAGTTTGAAGGACTCGAAATGAGGTGCGTAATAATACTGAGAATCATCCTTTGTAACCGCGATTTTGTGACGTATTTTTGCTGACAACCTCGTTTCCAATTCTAACGTTCCAAACGCATTGGTTTGCCCAACGACCACATTGTCGAGAGTGACGACGGCGCCGGAAATTTGCATGCCCTCCGGTGTTTTTGCGACAATATTAAGATGAACTGTTGCCTCCCCATCACTGCATGAGTGACAAGGAATTAGACCGATCGCCATTATTATCTGCTTCAAGGTCATGTGGCCGGAAGTATCCTGTTAGCTCGTGGTTATTGAAAAAACAGCGTTACTGTTGTTTTTCGGGAGGCCCACTTACCGGGTTCGGCGACGGAATAGTAGCCAGCGTTTCGACTGCGGCCGAGGCGCGGCTATCGTAGGTTCCTTTGACGTCAGAAAAATGAATCGTCACCTCGCCGAGAGTCCATGCAGCGCCACCAGCAGGAACGACAAATTCAAACTCTTTCCTTTTGAATCTCTTAATGCTAAATCGGTAACCCGTCGAAACCTGTGAAATTTCGCCGCTAGTGGCAGAAATCTTTACATAATTTGGGGCCCCAAAAAACGACGCAGCCTCACCGCTGCGGTTTACTTTGGCGACGGCCCAAACATACCCTTCAGCCTTTGTTCGATTAGGATTGGTAATATCTAACCCGAGGGAAATTTTGTTGCCCTCAACCGATGCTTTTGCGGCTGATATCTTGATAAGCGTCTCAACAGGTGCACCGGCGACGGCGCCAGCCTCAGTAGTTGCTTTGGCATCAGAGGCTCCTTCTGATGCTACACGCACAGCTGCTGGCGCCACGTTGACATCTGGAATAGATGGCGCGACGTCCTCCGATCGAGAGTCCACACCAGATTTCGGAATTTTATCAATCGTAGATTTGTTGTCTACTATCGGGTTGTTTGAAGGCAATTGAGCCGACTCGGAATAGTAGTTCGTGATTGCGTCGGACGGGTAGGCAACCTCGAAAACCTTCTCGGTTTTCACTTGATAAGCAAATATTGCGGCTAACGAAGTGGCTAATTGTTCGCGAGTTCCGCCAATTTGGGACTCCAGCAATACTACCCACGCAATGCTCCCAACAGCCCAAAAGCAAGTCAACGCGCAAAATGCCAGCGCCCACCGCGCATGCCTCAAATTAATTCGAAGGGAATGGGTTTTCGCTGATTCTACGAAGTAGACAATATTGAGAAATTGATTGCGAGCAGTGAATTTGTGCTCGCTTAAATCACGGTCCATGAGGCAACCTCCGAAAATCTATGATATTTAAGTTATCTTGATTGTATTTTACCCCTCACCCTGCACGGGTGCAAGGTTTGGCGCCAGAATAAGTCGTAAGAAAAATAGGGTCATGACTCGCAGGATTCGAATATATTTAGTAGATTTAGTATTTAATGGTTATTGACCAAAAATATTTGTTAGAGGTTTCTTCATTGAAAATCGGAATTATTAGGACGTCGAGCATCGGGGATGTGATCCTTGGGACGGCTTGCTTGGATTATTTGCGGCAAGTAGCCCCCGATGCAGAAGTTATTTGGGTCGGACGGAGTCCGTCTTTACATCTCGTACATCAGTGTTGGCCAAGCGTTGTTCCACTAGAAATTCCCTCTGGCGGCAGTTCAAAGAAAAGTCGAGAAATTTTTCAAACGCTAAAAACGTGTGACGCCGTCATTGATTTGCAAACTAATTTTCGCTCTCGTATGATGATGGCCTCTCTCAGGCGGGCTAAAATCCCTGTTTTCGTCGCAGATAAGGCGCCACGATTTCGGACAAAATTGGTCGTCTTCGGTTGGCTCCGAGGTCGATTGGCTAGGCTCCCCGCCTCGAGCAAAATAGCTCCCACGCTGCAATTTCGAATGATGCTAGACGCGTTGCACCGAGCTCTAGTCTTCCTCAAAAAATCAGATGCTGCCTCACTAGGCCGCTCTCGACCGAACCTTCCCAACAATTTCCTTGCCCAGATTGAGCAGTCTTGGGCTTTGGAGATGAGTTTTGGCAATTGGGTGGCGGTCTCTCCGGGCGCCTCTCACGAGCCGAAGCGTGCTCCGACCGAGGTGTTCGCTGATATTCTGGGAGCTTTGGCCGCTCAGTGCATCGGCGAGACGACGATTCCCGGCCTCGTATTTCTTGGGGGCGCCGCAGACAGAGTTGCAGCCGTCACGTTGATGGATCAACTCTCGTGGCCTGGAGCAGTGATTAATTTGGCAGGAAAATTAACCTTAGACCAGACGATGCTCGCATTGACGAAAGTCAAAACTCTACTTAGTAATGATAGTGGTCTGGCACATATCGCTGAGGCGGTCGGTACGCCAGTGGCGGTACTTTTTGGACCAACGTCCGAAGCCTTTGGTTTTTCTCCACATCTTGCGAATAGTCAGTCATTTTCGTCTGACACAGGCTGTCGCCCATGCAGTAAGCATGGAAAAACACCTTGCCGCTACAATGATCAAATGTGTTTTCGCTCGATCGACACCAGACAGATTGCACTTCATATGAAAAGACTAATAGATGATAGGACGCGCCTATGAGTGGAGCTCCTTACAGAATTCAATTGGCTACTTGCATGCGTAAGAACGTCACAACTGGGAATTTGAGGCTACTGTTTACGATCACAGTCGTCATCTTTTGGTCATTTCTCGTTACGTGGGTCATTGGACCATCGCTTCGAATTTTAGCACTACTCCACGACGAGATCAAAGAGCAATTAGACGCGCGTCCAAAGGTTCAAGGATTGCCCGTCTTGCTGGCGCAAAAACGTCGCGCTTACGATGATTGTATTTTATTCTTTTGTAGTTCTGCAGGGGAGTATGAGCAGGCAAAACCCCTAATTGACAGGATAGCTGCGAACCGTTCCGTTTTATGTCACGTGATATTTTTCAGTGTTAGCGCCGCAAAATTTGTCAATGCGCGCCGCGACGACGTCTCGTGGTCGATGTCACCACTTGATAATGTGTGGGAGTGGGGTGATATTTTTGCTGCACTACGGCCTTCCAAGACCGTGATTGTCCGCCACGAATTGTGGCCGGCATTTCTATGGCAGGCCGCAATGTGGAGCGAGGTTGTTGTGGTGAATTCCGTGGTTCCTGCACTCTATGGCAGGCGAAGCAAATGGATGGATGCAATAAATTTGGCGGTTAAAGGATGGCTGTTGGTCTTTGTGGATAAACTGTGCGTTGTTGACGTTTCGGCTAAAGAATTCTTCATAAAAAAACTCAAAATACCCGCGAGTAAAATTTCGATTACCGGCGACACCAAGTATGATCGAGTCGTGGAGCGTGCCGTAGAAAAAAAAGCGACGGTGGCTCAATTACGTTCTTTGTTCAGGAAGCAATGGGATCCACCGGGATGCGACCTTCTTTTGATCGGGGGCAGTGTGCATCTACCAGATGTTGAGTTGTTGATGGCTGCAATAACAGCAGGGTCACCACCCGACAATTTGCGGCGAATCAAAATTTTATTAGTACCGCACCAGGTCACCACAAGTAACATTGCTAGATTATTTGCCGAGGTGCGTCGCCACAATATTTCATGCGAGTTGCTCAGTGAAGTCGAAAGTGCAAGATTTCAATTTTCTGAGCCGGCCCCCCGTGTCATTATTGCCGATGAATTAGGTAGGCTTTCCGATTTATACGGCGTAGCCGACCTCGCGTGGGTTGGGGGAGCGGTTCATGCAAAAGTACATAACGTGCTTGAGCCAGCCGCATGGGGTATTCCGGTCATGTGCGGAGTACGCTTTGAGAATAGTCAAGAAGCCGTAGCGTTAAACCGCGCCAGCGCCTTATTCAACACCGCAGATCCAATGGCCTTGCGTACTTATTTGCTCGAAAATTTGGATCATTTAGTCAAGCGAGGCAACGAAACGATGGTGTTTGTACAATCCTTGGCGGGGGCTTCTGAACGTGTGCTGGCGGCCATTAACAGCTCTCCCTCAGGAGGCTCAAACCAATGATTCTGAAGCAAATTATTGTCAATCACTCTGCGTCAGAAACTCGGGTTGCGGTGGTGGAAAAAGAGCGGGTGTCCGAGATTTATATCGAACGGCACAGTGATCGAGGGCTGGTTGGCAATATTTACAAGGGCAAGATTCTTCGCGTCTTGCCGGGGATTCAATCTTCATTTGTAGATGTCGGTGAAATGCGCAGTGCGTTTCTCTACGTAAGCGACGTATTGAACGACGATTTTATTGCGCAAAGCCGCAAGATCCTCGCCGAATCCAGCCACGAATTGACTAGTAGTGAGCTAGAGCATGAGCTTGAGAAAAAATTGAAATGGAAAAAAACGGCCATCGAAGGTTTGTTGCGTGAAGGACAAACCCTCATGGTTCAAGTTGCGAAAGACCCCCTAGGAAATAAAGGTGCACGGCTGTCGATGTTCATCACGTTTCCTGGCCGCTACCTGGTGCTTTCTCCCTATTTCAATCATGTCGGTGTATCAAAGAAAATTGAGGACGAAGGCGAAAGAGCTCGTTTAAAAGCGACCATAGCCTCGTGTAAACCTGAAAATTTGGCCGTGATCGTGCGAACTGCAGCACAAGGGACTTCTGCCGATGTGTTGCTGCGCGAAATGCATTACTTAGTTGAACAATGGAAAATCGTCCAAGCAAAATTTACAGCCGTAGAATCTCCAGCGCTATTGCACCGCGACATAGAATTGACTCAAAGAGTGGTTAGGGAAAATTACTCGGATGAAATTGGAAAAATTGTCGTTGATGATGTTCAATTGCACGAAAAAATTGGGCTGCTGTTAGCAGCAACTTCCGCCGAAGCCCAAGGGAAACTTGAATTATATTCAGAGCCCGCCCCGATTTTTGATGTTTATGGAATCGAGATGGATATTGATCGAGCGCTGAGCAAACGGGTGGAGCTTCCTAGCGGAGGTTACATCATCATAGATCAAGCGGAAGCCTTGACCTGTTTTGATATTAATACGGGAAGGTTCGTTGGGCAAAGCAATCCAGCGGATACAGTTCTAAAAACCAATCTTGAAGCCGTTAAGGCAGTCGTGGCCCAACTTCGTCTGCGAAATATTGGCGGCATTATTGTCGTCGATTTTATTGATATGAAGTTGGCCGGCGATCGCGAGACGCTTTGCAATGCGTTTATAGAGGAGCTGAAATCAGATCGGGCAAAAACGAACGTTCTTAAAATAAGCGAACTTGGACTTGTCCAGATGACTCGAAAGCGCACCAATGAGTCCCTTGAGCATTTGCTACTCGACGACTGCCTTCATTGTGCAGGTCGCGGCAAAACTAAAAGTGTCGTGACCAGCGCCCACGATCTTTTGCGGGAAATGGTGCGCGTTTACAATCAAACCGGGAAGAAAAATCTTCAGGTCCGCGTTCGTGAGGATATTCGCGATTGGATTCTCGAAGAAGAACGCGAATGGTTTCAAGAAATCGTCGATCGGTGGAACTTGACCGTTACTTTTAAACAAAATGAAGTAACGATTTCAGGGTTAACAGAATCTGCATTTCAAATTCACACCGTGTAGTATTTGGTGCAGCGCCAAAAGACTAAGGCACAGGCAATTCAAATGCGCGCACGACCAGCCACCGAGGCTCCCCACTAATACTTGGGGTCGCAGCAAGCTCAACAACCACCTCTTTATTTGCCATTTTTTGGACGCCAGGCGATAATTTCGAAAGCTTCCACAACTTTCCAGAAGCCGCCACAATTGAAAACTGATTGACGTCACTAGCTATTAACTTGCCGACTATGGCTGCGTGACCTGGAGATATTTCATCGATTGTGTAGGAGGTTGACAAAAAACAATGCTTTCTCCCGGAATTTTGATGGCTACCTTCTGCCGTGATCACGGTGCCAGTGACTCCAGTGATTTCAGGCTTTTTTCCACCCTCGCACAGTGGCGTGGATTTATGATCCGGTCCACCGGTAACCAGTGTCTGACGACTGTCAGGCGTGCCGGCGGTGGTAACCTCTCCCTGGACTCTCACAGCACCAGCCACGGAAGCGGCCACGGGGGAAGCGTTGGAATTTTTTTCTGCAGTTGCCTCGGCCGCAGCCTGGCCACTTGTGGCCAATAGCCAGACGAAAAAAATGACTGGGCTGATAGATCTATGTGACGATACGGCGTAGTTCATCAATTTACTTTTTGGCGATTGTTACTGGAATATTCATGTTGCCGGGCTGATTGTCTTGATCGGCAGCCTGCGGCCCGGCCTGTGCTGATTCAAGGGGAGCTGCAACATCTGGCTTAACTGCTGGCGGCTGAGATGCATCCGATTCTCCTAATTCGGACCCGCTTAATCCCATATTATTGAGGCCCTCCATTAATTCAGGTGGAATTGCATTTTGTGGAATTGCAGGCTCACCATCTGGTCCAAACTCAGGATTGGCATTCGGAAGATTTTGATTTGGATTTTGACCCGCCCCTTGGGAAAGGCCTTGTGCCGCTTGTGCGACTGATCGCTCCGCCTCAAATCCCTGGACTCCGACGCTCGATACATCTTTGATTGAAATTTTTCCGAGCTCCGTGAAGAACGCACCGCCTGGGGCTTGAAGATCAATGCCGGTAACCTTGACCTTACTTTTGATTGGCAACGGTATGTCAACCCCATCCATGGTTTTACCAGTCAAAGAAAAATGGTATATTCCAGCGCCGGCAGACGTGCCGTCTTTCAGCTGACCATCCCATTTGAGATTATGCTCTCCGGGCATTAGGTTGCCGAGATCCTCTTGTGCTATGACTTGGCCGCCAGAATCGCGAACTTCTATAAAGGAATTGGCAAGCGGCTGTTCGACGTCAAAGGAACTTTTTGTGAGTTTATTTTTATCCCATTTTAGCATTCCATTGCCTATGTCGATTTCTTTACCTACATAATTTACCATACCAATAGCCCTATCCGTGCTTTGGCTGGTGAGCATAGTCTCAAGTGTTTTGTTGACGTTCATCATCTGCTCAAGTCCGTTAAATTGCGCCATCTGTGCCGCCATTTGACTGGAATCTTGAGGATTTAGCGGGTCTTGAGATTGCATCTGAGCAATGAAAAGCTTCATAAAATCGTCTTTGCCGAGCGTGTTTTTTGGAGCTCTCTTTGGATTTGCCTTGTCAGCTAGCATGCTTCTAAACTCTTCGTCAGTTTTAGCTGCGCTTAAGTCGCCAGTTTTTTTTGCTTGGCGCTCTCGGTCAGTATCTGCATTCGAACTTTGAAGTAATGTTCTGAAATCAATTTTTGGCTCGGCGTTTTTGTCCACCGCCTCGAGTTTGTCTGCAAGAGCAAGCTTATTATACTCAAATGTATTCGGCGGATTTACTGGGGCTAACTGTGATGGAAGTATGGTCATGCTGATCCCTCCGTGTGCTTATTGCACCAGTGTAACGGTTTTGGAGGGCCTTTAAACACGAATTTCTAGGCGACCAGTTCCCGTTGAAGAAGTTGTGCGAGAGTTCCAACGGTTTGTGGCAGTAGTCAAATCCGACATTGGGCGGATGTCGCGAGGTACATAAGAGTTCTTAAACGACTGAACATAATCTACCATGTCGTTATAAGTTGCTCGTTGATCCTGCGCATTTTGTCCGAACTGTCCACTGTGTCCACGCTGCTGATTTCCTTGACCCGCAAAGTTGCCTGATGACGACTCTCCAGCTTTCCCAACTTCCAGTCCTCGTAAACTGATACCCTGTTGGATTAAACCTTCGCGAAGTCCTGTAACCTCCTTGGTAATCATATCACGCGCTTGGTCGGAAGGTGTAATTATGCGAATATCTAAATTATTGTTACTTAGATTAATTGCCACGTTAATTTTACCAATTCCAGGGGCTTCCATGTCTAAACGCATGGATCCGCCGCCATTTTTGAACATCATTTGCGCGTGGTTAAAGATCTTACTAGATAGGGTTTCGGCTGGACCAGATTTTGCGGCCGAAGCCAATTTTCCTGTTGCCGCTGACTCTGTCGGCCGAGCTCCGAGGTTGTCTTGTAGACCTTGGGAGAATGATGTCGACACATCACTCACCTGGTCGCCTAAGTTTTCGGACCTGTCTTGAGATTGTTCATCATCGCGAAAGGCTCCGGTATCTCCTGAGAAACTTTCGCGAAGTGACGTAATCGACTGGGCGGTAGAATTTAAATTTCCGCTCAAAAGACTTGCGCTGTTCTTGTTGAGAGCATTGGTGGCTGATTCAGGCTCGGGTTTAGCCACTGAATCTGGTTCAAAATTTGGTTTAGAATTTATGGCCGCAGCTTCCGCCGATTTCATGGCCAATTGAGATGCGACACTTTGAGTTTCCCCGCCCAAGGTATTGCTTGCATTTTGAATTTGTAGGCTTGATGCCGCAGGATTAGTGACTGCTGCGTCGCCATTTGCCTGATTCATAGATTGAACGTTAAGGCCGCGCGCCAGCAAATGCTCTTGCAGCGATCGCTGGTTCACACCATCGCCTCCGAAATCTACGCTAACCGACGAGAGTGGATTCATTTCTTGCCCCATTTCAGCGAAGTGATCCCGGGGCTCAAGACTCGTTAGAATATTTGGCGTTTTCACGTCATTAGTATTGCCGGTGGTTAGGGAGGAAATCATAGACTGAATGGCCTGTAACCCTGGCATTTGGTTACCGGGTAACAGTGACGCAAGAATCGGGCTGCTATTTTCTTGGCTGTTACTGTCAAGTAATGCGCCGTCATTTTGAAAATTTGCGGGCGAAATGATGTTTGAGCCAGAGCTGATGGCCTGTGCCAACAGCGAGTCACCAGGGTCTGAAAATGTTTGCGACTTAGCATAAAACCCACTGGTTGGATTCATCAAAGGCGACGTGGCGGCAAGGAGGTTAGGCTTCGCGGCCGATGTTGGGTTTAGTGTTTGTGGTTTCACGGCAGCAAGCGTGCTCGCCTCTGCTGATCTCGCGTTTTGATTCACCTGAGCCATGTTAATCGGCGCACTTGGATTTGCTAAATTTGCAAGTGAACTCAACTGGTTCGGTGAAGCTGTTAGCTCCATGGATTTCGGTATTGAAATTTCAGCAGGATACGCTTCGTTAAGTGAAGTTAGTGGAGCTTCTTCAGATCCAGAAGGATTTTGAACGTCAACTTGTGCGTTGTCGTTACCGGCGGCTTTTGCACCAGCGGCTCTTGCGCGTTCTATGTAAGGTTTAATTCCTTCAACAGGCAGGCGTTCCTGTAAAGTTTTGAGTTCACTCACGACTTTGTTTGTGTCTAAACCAAGAGCGGCAAGAAATTCGTTTGGTGTCACAACGTTAGATGGATCTAAACCCGCCGATGAGGCTTTGTTCAATAGTCCTTGATCAAGTTCGAGCAACTGAGACAGATCTCCAATCGTCATCGGAGTCTCCATGAAGGAAGCAACGTCTTGCGACGCCACGGCCTCTTTGATCCACAAGCTCCCTTGTACAATACCTGGCACCGACTCTGGTTCTAATTTATCAAGCCGTCCCGCAACAAAGGCGAGGATGGCGTTGCCATTTAAAATGGAATCGGAAGTTAGCTTGCCGCCAATTTGTTTCTTGAGGGGATTTAGTGACGCTGGCACTTCTTGTGCCGCTGCTCTCTTGCTCATGGCCGCCGCATGGACATCAGGGGTTGATGCAGGGGCGAGCTTGCTAGGAATTCCAATTTTTTTAGCCGGCACAGCATCTCTTGAAGGATCTTGATGACTTGGCTTGTCGGCGGCACCCAGCTGAGGTTGCGGGATTGCAGTTTTTTGCATCGGGCGCTCGGCCCGAGGAAGGTGGTCCGGAATTTTTGGAGCTGGGGCCTTACCTTGGACGTGTTTCAATTGGTTGTCTTTTTGAATACTCGCCATCAGCATCTGAGTAAAACTTGGTTCCTTAGAATTCGCACCAACAATAGAGGGGTGTTCTGATGGCGCAGGGACAAAATTGCCGCCCCTCGCCTTTGGTGATCCCAAAAGATCATCAAGGTGGGCCTGGTTCTGAACTTGTCCTAGCAAGGGTTTCACTAAAGTTTTGCTCCATAGTTCCGATGACGAACGAAAATGCTTCCATAGATCTTAAAGCACGATTTGTGCCAGACTTTGGTTTGATTAATTTCAATGGGTTGGAAGTAAAAAACGTTCGTCAGCTAGGCAAAACCAGGATTAGCTAGGCAATTTATTTTGCTATGAGGTAGGTGATCCATGTTCGGCAATCTTTTTCCGAGTGGATTGGCTTGAATTTACCGTTTCCGTTACCTTTTGACGTTAAGCCTTCAGCCCAATATTGGACGTTCTTAAAGCCGGCCTCATGCAAAATATCAGTCAGTTCAGGGATACTCCACAATCTCCAGTCGTAGGAAAAAACGCGATTTTTACGCGACTCGCCGTCACGTTGAAAATGAAGGTGACATTTGATCTGATTGTTAATGGCGTCAAATGTTTCAATCTCCCACCAGAAGTTGAATTTCTCTTCTTTGTTGCGACGTTGATTAATATGCGACACGAGGTAATCTGGTCCTCCAAAAGCGTCCAAAATAAGCAGGCCATTTTTCGCGAGTGCTTTTCGGGATGCCACAAAATATTCTTTGAGACGCTCTCGTTCTTTAATAAAAAAATAAGAGAAGTTGAGGGCACAAATAACATTCGATCGCACGTTATGATTATCAAGCACATCACCGTGGATCATCTCGACATTGGCCAGCTGTGCTTTGGATAGGCTGTCTGCATGGTGTTCAGCGCCCCAACTTAATGCGGCTGAGTCCAAATCTATTCCTGTTGCGCGGTGGTTGGGACCTAGCTTTGCCCACTCGTAACAGAGCATCGCGGTCGCGCAGAAATCTTCTTGCAAAGTGGGATTTTTAGGCAGATTGCCATCCGAGCAAGTCCGCAGGATCTTCCAAAGCAACTCCGCGTCGTGCTCGGCCCCTTGAACCGAATGCGTGTAGAGAAAATATTTGTCGAAGGGAGATTTTGATTTTGACTTGCCCGATTTTTTTAACGACGGTTTCGGGGATTTTTTATTAACATTCATAATATTTTCCCAGCGTTCACGTTGATTTAGCGTTCTTTTTTTTTGGCGATGCACTGCACCTTAGCAGAGTATCCGTCGATTGAGTCGTTTTTATTTTTTGCGCCATTGTGACTAGTGAAATGGTTGCTTTTCAGTTAGAATATACTTACTAGCACTGCTCCGTGAAGTCGAGGATGTAACGTCCTCGGAAATATGAGTGAGGGATCATGTCCATTTCTAAATTACTGGTCAGGCGCCGTTTTAGCCCGCTTTTTTGGACTCAATCAGCTGGCGCATTTAATGACAATATCTTCAAAAATGCGATGGTCATCATGCTGGCCTATCAATCGGCGTCAGAGGCCGACGGCGGTTTTTTAGTCAATGTTGCTGCTGCTGTTTTTATCCTGCCATTTTTCATTTTTTCGCCACTTGCCGGTCAAATTGCCGATAAATTTGACAAGGCGACGGTGATGCGCAGGGTTAAATTTGCTGAAATTTTAATCATGATAGTCGGCAGTGGTGGGTTCTATTCGCATTCAACACCGGTCTTATTTTTGGCACTGTTTTTATTAGGTGTGCACTCTACTTTTTTTGGTCCAGTCAAATATTCGATTTTGCCGCAACACTTAAAAGAGTCCGAGTTGGTGGCAGGTAATGCACTAATTGAGATGGGAACGTTTCTGGCCATTCTCTCGGGCACGATTCTCGGAGGAGCCCTTGCCTCAAAAGGTGAATCTCAGGCCGTGGCTTCATGGATTATGGGGACGGCGATCGTAGGTTGGATTTGTTCGATGTACATACCCAAAGCGGAGCCTGCCGATGCTCGTTTGAAAATAAGTTTTAATTTTGTGCGCGACATGAGAGAGCTCGTAAACATATGTCGACAACGAGAAGGAATCTGGAACGCGGTCATGGGAATTTCTTGGTTCTGGTATTTCGGCGCGACAATTCTTGCGCAGATACCAAATTATTCCAAATACGCATTAAATAGCAGCAATCCAAACACGACGACGGTGCTACTGGCGACGTTTTCTATCTGCATTGGGTTGGGCGCGATTATTTCCGAAAAGCTCTCCGGTGGCGAAATCGAACTTGGGATTGTACCTGTCGGAGCATTAGGGATGTCGATTTTTGCATTAGACTTTGCATTTGCTGGTGGTTCAGGTGGGAGCATTGCACAGATTAACTTGCCAACACTGGGAATTTTGAACGTGGAGATCCCGTGGCGTGTGCTCATTGACCTCGGAATGGTAGGAGTAAGCGCAAGTTTGTTCATTGTGCCTCTTTATGCCTACGTGCAAAGTCGCTCCAACCCCCAAAAACGGTCTCGCCTTATCGC
>CANJQY010000010.1 GCA_947476525.1 Oligoflexales bacterium | reverse complement strand
TTTTTTCTCCTTTAATTTTTTCAATTGAAAATCGCTGACGCTGCCTAAAAAAAACGGAATGATGGATGCATAGGTAATTTTTGCACTGTCCACCTGCACTGTCAATTTTCGGCCCATAATAAGTAAAATGAGCCGAAAAATGAGCAGAAAAGCGTAATTATTAATCACATCTGCAGGGCTACGTCGTTCAAAATTTGGTCGTTGAAACGTCAACGATTCCATATTTTAGCTGTATTTACTGGTAGTTATATTTTATCGCCCACCAGTTGAACCGGCCAGAGTCATTATCTTGTTGATGTAACTCGTTAATGATAGGCAAAAATAATAACAATACCGGTATATTACAAGTATTTCTCAACCTTTAGCCCCATTTAGCCGACAAGGGTACATAGTCTGGTGCGAGTCATCATAAGTGGACGAAATTTTGATTATTTAGAGGAGCGGCAAAACAATGCGACTGAATTCTATTATGTCATTTTTTAGATTTTTCATTCTATTTGTCGGCACTGTATTTTTGGTTGCAAGCTGTAATCCAGCACCCCCAAGCAGGACCAAAATTGTTGGTGGAGACGTTGTCACAGATCTCAAAGATATCACAATGCGTTCAACGGTCTCATTGGAAGCCAATGGTGCTATGTGCACTGGAACCATCATCGGCCCTAATCAAGTGATCACCGCGGCCCATTGTATGCACGGGACCTCGGGACTCACCATCGGCTTCGGACCATCAGGAAGCCGGATACCAGGCATCAAGGTCATTGGAGCTCGTGCTCACCCGTCGTGGAGTGATGGAAATTCTGATCAAACTCATGACGTCGGTATGGTCATTTTTGAAGGAACCTTACCAGGAAATCTAGGGCCTGTGCTCATTTCTCCATTGACGGGAATTGCCGACGGCGTTGCGACTATTCTGGCCGGCTACGGGGTTACCAGCGAAGCAAAAAATGGCGCAGGAACGTTGCGCAGAGTAACGGCGAAAATTAAGCGTTTTATTCAAGAAGATAAAGAATTTTCCATGCTGGAAGGTTTGGGCGTAGGCTCTTGTTACGGCGACTCAGGCGGCCCTGCATACATAGAATCGGCAGGCAGCCTAACAGTCATTGGCGCAACATCAAGGGGATCGAACTGCGATTATGGCGATGGGATCTACAGCGACGTACGGCAATATCAGGGCTGGTTCAAATGCACAGCTAAGGAGTTCGGCAAGCCTCTTGGATATCTGCTTAACGATGCTAGTAATGCAGCTTGTAAACCAGAGTACATCGATACGGTTGTTGACGGTAATGGCACGCCTCCAATCATAGACAACACCAGCACGGCTCAAGACGTCAAAATTATGATTGGTGATGCTGGCAGTGAGCCAGGCGTGAGCACTCTCTATTTCGCCGCGAACGCCGATTCCGGAAACCTACGTCAGGTTAGCTTCTGTGTCGGCAATAAGGCTGCATGCGAGGGATCATCTGCAATTTGGATTCAGGCCACAAAAAATAATTCAGTTGGTGGACGAGTTCTATTTTCAAGCCCTCAAACCGTCAAAATTACCGACGGTATGATTTTAACCGTGAAGTCGGAAGCTGCCTCCGAAAAAAATATCGAGCAGTTTGCATTTACGAAAGTATAGTGAGGTCGCAACACACCTTGTACCTTTTCCGCAATTATTCTTGGTTGACGATGTTGCCTACATTTGCACGTAAGGCTGCGCCATAAAATCCGGCTCTCTACCAAACTGCAAACCAAGCATCGACCCGCCGCAAAGCTCAATATCTAGCAACTGCCGTTTAATATTAAGTCCCCCTGCATATCCAACCAAACCTCCGTTGCGACCGATGACACGGTGACATGGAACAATAATTGGCACTGGATTTTTATTGTTGGCCATACCAACAGCTCTCGCGACACTTGGCCGGCCAATGCTGTCGCCTATGTCACTGTAGCTTGGGGTGGCACCAAAAGGAATTTTTCGCAACGCGTTCCAAACGATTTTTTGAAATGGCGTTCCCGTGAAGCTAACTGGCACTGTAAATTGGCGGCGCCGGCCTGCAAAATACTGGTCTAGCTCATCTTTGGCTTGCTGTAAAAATGGTGAACTTCGAAACTCTTTCCCAATTTTTCCGAATTCAATTTTGGTTATCCCTATATGATTAGCGGTCAACGTGAGCCAACCTATCGGCGAATGGTGATGAGCTATGGCAACTTCAAACATTTTTCACGTCCTATTCTTTGTCAATTGCCAATCTACATAGACCTGCGGTAGCGACCGCCTAGGCGGTAAAGCAGCTCTGACACTTCACCGAGGCTGGCGTGGCGCACAGTCGTCATTAACTCGGCGAAGATGTTTCCATTTTCGATGACTACCTTTGCCAAACTCTTCATAGCCTGGTCTTTTGTGGCCGCAGATTTATCCTTAAACTCTTGAAGTCGTTTAAGCTGATCATCTTTTTCAGCGTAATCGGCTCGGGCTAACTCGACTTCAGCCCGCTCATATTCTCCAGAAATTACTTTTGGATTTAGAAACGTATTTACGCCAATGAGAGGCAACTCGCCGTTGTGTTTAAGGTGCTCGTAGTAGAGGCTTTCTTCTTGTATTTTGCTGCGTTGATACTGCGTTTCCATGGAGCCCAGAACGCCTCCTCGAGACGACAAGCGATCGAATTCTTGGAGCACTGCCTCCTCGACGGAATCGGTGAGAAGGTCTAAAAAATAGCTACCTTGGACGATGTTTTCACACTTATTGAGTCCGTATTCTTTGTTGATAATCATTTGAATGGCCATCGCTCGGCGAACACTTTCTTCACTTGGCGTGGTAATGGCCTCGTCGTAGGCGTTGGTGTGCAAGGAATTACAGTTATCTTGTAACGCGATCAGTGCTTGGAGTGTGGTGCGAATATCATTAAAATCAATTTCCATCGAATGGAGAGATCTGCCCGAGGTCTGAATGTGGTACTTCAGCATCTGACTACGCTCTGAGGCTTTGTAAAAATCTCTCATTGCGACAGCCCAAATGCGGCGGGCAACGCGGCCGATTACGCCATATTCGGCGTCCACACCATTGGAGAAAAAGAAGCTTAAATTTGGCGCAAAATCATCGATCTTCATTCCTCGGGCGAGGTAATATTCGACATAGGTGAAACCATTCGCCAAGGTAAAAGCAAGTTGGCTGATGGGATTGGCACCAGCTTCGGCAATGTGATAACCGGAGATCGAAACAGAATAATAATTTCGCACGGATTTTTCGATAAAATGTTCTTGGATATCTCCCATGAGTTTAAGGGCAAACTCGGTGGAAAAAATGCAGGTGTTTTGCGCCTGATCTTCTTTCAAAATATCAGCTTGGACGGTGCCACGCACTGTTTTTAACGTGAATTCATGAATCCCTTGGTGCTCCGGCAAAGTTGGGACGCGATTATTTTTTTTGATAAATTCGTCAACTTGTTGATCAATAGCCGTGTTCAAAAACATGGCCAAAATTATTGGTGCTGGCCCGTTGATTGTCATCGAAACGGAGGTAGACGGCGAGCAAAGGTCAAACCCGCTATAGAGTATTTTCATGTCATCAAGCGTTGCAATTGAGACACCCGATTCGCCAATTTTACCGTAAATATCGGGCCTGCGGTCAGGTTCGGCACCGTACAGTGTGACTGAGTCGAAGGCTGTGGACAAGCGTTTAGCTGCGTCATTACGCGACAAGTAGTGGAACCGCTTGTTGGTTCTAGCAGGACCGCCCTCGCCCGCAAATTGCCGCTTAGGGTCCTCCTCGGTACGTCGAAATGGGTAGACGCCCCCTGTGTACGGAAAACTACCGGGAACGTTTTCCTTCAAGACGTAGTCGGCGATATCGGCTTTGCTGGCAAAACGTGGCACGGCCACTTTCGGCAATGTCATCTGTGAAAGCGTCGTGAATGAGGCCTTAACGAGGACGTCCTTCCCGCGAACTTTATAAACAAACTCGGGGCTACCATAATTTTTTGTTAACTGAGCCCAGTTATGAAGAGTTTCGACTATGCCTTGGGGGACAAGCTTCCAGGTTTTTTCCGCTTCGCCCTCTAACGTCTTGGCGACGTCTGGGTGCCCAGCTTGACGCATGTGGGATGCTGATTTTTCGAGAGCCTCGGCTTTGCGAACCATCTCGACTTGGTTGGTACGGTTTGTGTGATAGGTACGCACCGTTTTCGAAATATCTGACAAATAATTAATTCGCTCTCCGGGAATCAAGGCTCCGCGGTGTGTCGACTCAAGGGCGTATTTGCGCGAGGTTGCAGGCGTGAATCTCGTCTCCGCGACTTTTGCATTAATCTTTCCACACAGCGCTTGGTACAAACCATTGGTGCCGTCGTCATTGAAGCGACTGGCGATCGTCCCGAATACGGGGTAAGCCGTCTCGTCAAGTCTTTGGCCCTTAAACCGTGTGCGTCGAAGTTGAGTGCGAACATCTCGCAATGCATCGGGAGCTTGACGCCGTTCAAATTTATTGATGGCTATGAGGTCTGCAAAATCTAGCATGTCAATTTTTTCAAGCTGAGTTTGCGCGCCAAATTCGCAGGTCATCACATAAAGACTGACGTCACTGTGATCAAGAATGCCCGTGTCGCCTTGGCCGATGCCGCTTGTTTCTACGATGATAAAATCGAAGTCGCGAGTTTTGAGCAGAGTTAATGCGTCTTTGGTGGTAGGCGCAATTTCTTTTCCCGCGGTGCGAGTGGCAAAACTTCGAAGGAATACTCGCTCATCACTCGCCGAGTTGATACGGATGCGGTCGCCAAGTAGTGCGCCACCGGTGGCTTTTTTACTCGGATCAATGCAAATAACGCCGATTTTAATCTCTGGATTATCCCACAGAAATCGCGCAATCAATTCATCGGTTAGCGAGCTTTTTCCTGCGCCACCGGTGCCAGTAATTCCGATGACAGGAATTATAGAATGCCTTTGTTTCACCGGAGGTAAACTTTTGGCAATCTCCGCAGCTGATGCACTGCCGTTTTCCAACAACGTCATCGCACGGCTGAGGCGCACCCATTCGCTCGGAGATTTGTTGCGGTCACTCCACGACGTGTAAGCGAAATCGGAGTTGTAGATCATGTGTCCAATGATGCCCTCAAGGCCAAGCTTTGTGCCATCTTCAGGGCCATAGATACGTGTGACGCCAGAGGCATGAAGCACGGCCATCTCTTTGACCGTTATCACGCCGCCGCCGCCGCCAAATATTTTGATATCCTTGGCTCCGGATTTATCAAGGAGCTCGCGCATGTATTTGAAAAATTCCATGTGCCCTCCCTGATAACTTGAGATGGCGATGCCTTGCGCGTCTTCTTGAATAGCAGTATCAACAATTTCTTGGGCCGAACGATTATGTCCCAAGTGTACCACCTCAACTCCACGAGCTTGAAGAAGTCGTCGCATGATATTGATCGACGCATCGTGGCCGTCAAACAACGCCGTAGCGGTGACAAACCGAATTTTATTTTTGGGTTTGTACTCTTGAAGCTCTTTGGCTTCTGCCGTTGGAAGAATGCTTCCGCGAGTTTCTGATGAAGACATAGTTGTTTTAATCCAATCCAGTGACGACTTTAAGAGGATTACCATACCAAACCTCGAAGAAGCCGTCATTGCCCTATTCTTCCTTTAATTGGACTTCGCCGTGAAAGCGCCGGAGACCGGTCCTGAAGGGTCTTCGAGCCGAAGAGCCTCGCGAATAAGTCCCCGATTTGACTAGATTTTTGGCGGCACTCAGAGACGGAGGGGGTACTTTCGCGCCAGCGGCTAGCTAATAAAAAAAACCGGACATTTTGGCGCAAAACTTAGTTTGCCCATCTTACGTAATCACATTTTTAATGAGACGATTAGTTTGGGTTTCGGAGTGAATTGTGTTTCAAAAACTTTTTGATTGGAGAATGAACATGAAAAAATTTATTGTTTCTAGCGTCCTGTTTCTTAGCCTTGCAGTCGTTCCTGCGGTGTTTGCGGCCGAAGTTTCTGTCATGGATCATGACGGTGGTAGTGGTGATTTGTACGCGATTAGCCGCAGTGCTTATTCACTTGCTGATGCTGGTGAGTATATGGCAAATATCTGTTACCGCGGCGGCTCACTGGCCTACGCCGCAAATAGATTACACATGGCCGCAAGCCGACTTTACCATCTTACCTCAGGTAGTAACCTCACTTTGTCAGACGTCGGCGTTATGGACCATGACGACCCGGAAAACCTTCCACCCGCCGTCCACTACGCTGTAGAAGCGGTAGAGCGTGCCTATGTCAACCTGGACTCGGAATATCGCCGCTACCAACAAGTGGACTATCGCACCCAACAAGCGTTTTTCGCCGTTTACAATCGCTACCAAGCCTTGATGTCGACGATTCAAAATAACTAGTCGCAGGCGCTTTCGCGCCAGAAACTAACTAAGCCTTTAGAAGCGCCGCAAATGAAATTTCATTTTATTTGCGGCGCTTCAGCATTCTCAAAGCATCTTTTGGACTCTTGCCAATTCTTGCGAGCCCCGCACCACCGAACAGTGCGCCAATAAATATAGTGTCGACAAGAATTCGCATGGCAGAATCCATTTTTCTCAAGAACACGGCGCTCGACGCCTGGACATCAATTCCTAGCAGGGGAACTAGCGACCAATTTGAAAGAATTGGGGCGTAGAGCCCGTGCACCAAAATAATAATACACGAACCCGCAAAAAGCAGGGCGACCGACGAGGTGACCTGCTTCCACGGCACCTGCAGGCCATCTTTTGCCATTCCTGCCATCAGTAAAAAACTATTCATGGTCAGCATGATGGAGGCGGTGATCGCCAATCCTTGATGGCCAAAACGGTGCACCAACATAGAATTTGCAAGGTAGTTACCGGCGATGCTAAACAGGCTTACAGCCATCGGATATTTGGTGCGACCGGTTGCGTAGTAGTAGCTGTTTAAAACTTTCAAGAGGCCGTAGCCCAGCAGCCCATAGCTATAGGCTTCAATGGCGATTGCCGTTGCGGTTGTGTCGGCTGGAGTAAATCGTCCAGCCTCATAGAGCAGGCGAGTAATATCAGTGGAACAAAGTGTCAAAATCATCGTGCATGGAATCATCAGCCAAGCAACTAAATCCATGGCGTTAATCACTTCGCCGCTCGCCTTGCTGTCAACTTTACCGTGAGCCTCGGTGATTGATTTACTGAGCGCGGGGAGAACCGCCGCGCCAACCGCGACACCAAACATTCCAATGGGTAGCTGCACCAAGCGAAAGGCAAAATAAAGCCACGTAACCGCACCGGTGCCAAGACTCGTGGCGAAATTAGTGTTGACGATTACGTTGACCTGACCAGCACTGGCTGCGATAACCATGGGCGCCATCAAATTCATAACTTTGCCAACATCCGAAGACCACGGCCAAGCTGTGGGCCACAATTTCTTTCCAGCAAGTAAAGGCTTCCAAATTCCCCAGGCTTGAATCCCAGACTGGGCAGCTCCCCCGAGCAAGGTTCCGATGGCTAAGCCTAGAATTCCTGCGCCGCCGAACGCTTCCCCCATGGAATGCGGAGCAATCGCGACTGCAAACGGCGCAAACCATAAGGCGCCAGCAATACTAAATAAATTGAAAAGAATTGGCGCCACTCCGGCTAAAAAGAAACCTCCTCGTTGGTAAAGGGCTCCTTGGACGACCGCGCCAAGGGACGCAAAACCGATGAAAGGAAATAATAATTGGGTGAGCGCAACCGCGACACTGTGAAATTGATCGGCACTTTGATGCACCTTGGCGACCGTCATCATGTTAACCAGCTCGTCAGCAAAATAAATCCCGACAACACTAATGCAAAGGCTCATCATCACGACAAATTGCAGGGTTTGAACGAGAAGTTTGGAGGCCGCATCTTTATCGGTGACGCACAGGCTTGAATAAACTTTCGTAAAGCTAGATCCGAGCGCACCTTCGGCCAAAAGTTCCCTTAATAAATTTGGAATTCGAAACGCTACGACGAACGCGTCCATGTAGACGCTCGCTCCAAAAATCGCTCCGACCACAGACTCCCGTGCAACGCCGCTGACACGACTAAACAACGTGCCCGAAGCGAATATGAAGCTTGATTTCGCCACCGATGCCTGCACCTTCACCCGCGGCTGAGCACTGGATGATGCCTCGGATGATGCATCGGGTGATGCTCCTGGCGGCGTGACTGATGATTTGTTGTCGGACATGGAAATATTATAGCGTTATTCAACACTAAATATCGAGGAAAATTTCAAATGTTCAAAATCGCTTTGCGGCGCCAATGGAAAATTCACGAACACTTAAATTGTATATTTTTTGCGGCTCACTTTTATCCAGCGGCCTAGCGGCGACACCGTAGGATTGGTAACCGGCCATGCTGTTCATTTTGACCACAACGGTTTCTTGCAAAACGCCGAGATAAATTGAGGTCTCGGGCTCTGGATTCCAAGACAGCTGAGATCCCACCTCACTCAATCCTGCTGTGGTCTCGGCTAAAGCACCTGATTTTCCGTAATCGCTGTTTTGAAGCATACCGAATTTAGTCCACGGGGCAACTCCACCATTGACGGCTATGGAAAAATCACTAATCAATTTTTGCTCTAAGGCACCTTCAAAAAGAACTGCATCGACGTAATGACCGGAATCAATATTCCGGTACATAGACCGCCTAGCCCCTAACCCAGGAGTGAACGCTGTTCTTGTGGACGCCAACTCAAAACGGGCGGAGGCTCCAGCGTTTATCCTAGCATAAGACGACGGCACAGCCACGGAACCTGGTGACGATGAAACTTGCTGGCCACCAATAAAAAAACTAACGGGGACCAAGGCTGTTTTTTGAAGCCATCCGAGTTTTAAATCAAAGAGCAGCCCCTTTTGAGACGTCAAATCCTCTTGCCCCGACGAGCCGTCGATACGGTCGTCAGAATCCATTCTTCTAGGCATTTCAAGGATTGAATATTGTGCACTTCCCGCAGCCATCGAAAACTCCACGTGGGACGGGAGAGGGCGGGTAGCCGTCTTAGTGGGCTCACCAAAATCAGGTTTTGGAGCCCTGTCGCCTTTTTGCCCGTGAGCGACGGTGGCCGCAAAGAGCATGAATAAAGTGCCAAGAATTTTAGAATCAACCTTCATATACAGGCTCCAGTGAGGATTATCGCCCGCTCCAACAAAAGGGGAGGGAGGGCTAGTGCCTAATATACACAAACAGTTTATATTATTCAATAAGATTCTAATAACATTATAATTAATTTTAAAGAATTTTAACTAAATTTTAACCAGATGTTAACTAAATGTTAACTAAATTTGTTACAGTGACAAATCACCTTGAAATCGTCGCTTCAGCCTCGGCCGCCACCTTCAAGGCTTATGGCCAGCCATCATCATGTCAGCCAACCCTGCAAACGAGACTTTCGGCTGCCAGCCTAGGGACTTAAGTAAGGCGGGATGGCAAACAAGGGTGCCGTATTCCGCAACAAAGCTGCGATTCATGACCACATGATCCTGCCATTTCTTGCCGATTTTCGTAAAACAGTAGTCGACCCATTCTTGAATCGTGTGGGCGGATCCAGAGCCAATGACCGCTTCAAACACCTTATCTTGACTCATCAACGTCCAAACCGCCTCGACAATATCGCCGGCGAAGTTGAATTCTTTACGAACATCAATATTCCCGAGCTCCAGTTTTTCATGGCTTCCACCAGCAATTCGATTCACGGCTGCCGTTATCTTCTGGTTCACATGTTTCTCAGTGCGCAGGGGACTATCGTGGTTAAAGAAATAGCCGACGTAGACCTTCATAGCAAAAGTATCTCGGAAGTATCGCCCCGCATATACGGAATGTATACGAGACACAGAATATGCGCTTGAGGCAGCAAACGGTGTCTGCTCGTCAATTGGCAAATTTACATTTTTAAATTGTAAGGCACTGCCTGACAAAAAAATCTTAGCGGCTGGTGCATGCTGACGTGCACACTCCAAGATATTCATAGTCCCCGTGGAGATGGCCTTGTGATTATCAAAAAGCACATCGTGCCGTGCACTAGAATTTGCAGCAAAGTGAAAAATAAATGCCGGTTGATGAGTTTTTATGACCTCGTCAACAAAAGCATAATCGGATACGTCGCCCAGTACTCGGCTATTAGACCGAGATACACTGACCACTTCAATACCCTTGAGCTTTAGCAATTCGGCCATGTAGTGACCGTCCTGTCCATTACTCCCAAATATAATTGCTTTCATAAGAACACTCTCAAGCAAGGCTCAGCCAAACTAGATGATTTCGATTTCAGGCAACGGGAAAATAAATTTTCCACCCTTTGCCATGTATTCGGTTTCGCGTGCCAGAATATCATTCTTGAAGTGCCATGGCATCACTAAGAAGTAGTCTGGATTCATAGCCCGAACTTCACGGTCCGAAATAATTGGAATGTTGGTTCCAGGCGTATAGCAGCCAAACTTGTCTTCATTGACTTCCGCAATATAAGGGATTTCATTTTTTGTGAAACCACAAAACTGAAGAAGAACGTTACCTTTGGTACTTGCGCCGTAACCAATAATTTTCTTGCCGTCGGCAACCAGCGAATGCACTAAATTGCACAGGCTTTTCCTGTGTTCAAACACCCGAGTTTCGAATTCACGGTATGGCTTTGGAGTGTGAAGACCCATGTCGTCTTCTTGTTTGAGGGTCCAGTTAATCACAGGCATGTTAGACTTGTATTTTGCGTTCTTTTTGCAGGCTGTGATGGCAAAGCTTCCACCGTTAACTGCATTCATTTGCACATCCACGACGCGCATTCCATTCGATTCAAGTAACGCGTTAACCACGTGGAAGGAATAGAATTCCAAATGCTCGTGGCAAATCGTATCGTAGGAAGTAGTGCGAAGCATACTCGGCATGTAACTCTGTTCAAAATGCCAGACACCGTCGGCAGCAAGGACAGCTTCAATGTCTCGAACGAATTTACTTGGATCTTCCAAATCGTAAAACATGGCAATCGATGTGACGATTTTAGCTTTGTCTTTGGGGAACGTAGAAGCAAATACTTTCTCGGAGAAAAAATCCGGCAAAAGTGTAATCCCATCCGTGTAATACGCTTTGAATTTTTTACCGGTTGGGTCAATTCCAACACGGCGACACTTGGTGTTATAAGCACGAAGTGACGTCGCATCATTACTTCCGATGTCGATTACGAGATCGTCCGTTGTCGGCTGCACCAGCCGCTCTAGAGCATGAATTTTGTTGGTTAGGTGGCGAACCATTGATTGGTTGAGGCCTGAGCGGTAGCCATAGTTGTCGCCGTACATTTCATCTAAATCATATGAGTGCTTTAGTTGAAGAAGTCCGCTATCTGGACACCAAACTAAATCAAGGGGACCTTTCGTGATGGCCTCGGTAGGAGACTTCGGGAATACTCCCGTCAAGCTCTGCTCACCTAGGGACAACATAGTGATAAGATTTTTACTTCCGCTAATTCGACAGCCCTTGATTTCCTTGTACATGAACAACTCCTACTTAATCGCTACCAACGCTTTACTGGTGTTTTATGGAACGCCACAAATTAATTACTCGACCATTTTTTCTTTGGATTCTTTTTTCTTTTTTACTTTTGGCTTCGCCTTTTTCGGCGAAGTACCGGTTTTTACTTTAGCCCCGGAGGCTATCATTTTCGCAGCGACTATTGGAAGCGCCATTTCCATAGTTACCGATTCCGGATCCAAATCTTTCGGAATTGAGGCGCTAATCGTGCCGCATTTGATGTAGGGCCCGAATTTCCCCTCGTAAATGCCCATATCTTTACCAGTTTCAGGGTGTTTCCCTAGCTCCTTAATCAATTTTGCGCCGAAACGGCCTTTTTTCTCTTCCTTTAAAATCTCAATCGCGCGTTCAAGCGTCGTCGTGTACTTGTCGTCAGTTTTTTTAAGAGAGCGCATATCCGTCCCACATTTGACGTAGGGACCAAAACGGCCGTCGTAAAGCGTAACCATTTCTCCATTGTCCGGAAATTTTCCTAGCTCGCGAGGAAGGCTGAGGTACTTCAAGGCCTGCTCTAATTGCAATGTTTTCAAATCTTGATCGCGTGGGATGGAGGCCCGGCGCGGTTTTTCTTTGGAGTCCTCAATTTGTTTTCCAACCTGAACGTAGGCTCCAAATCGGCCTGTCATCACGTAAACATCTTCGCCTGTGCTTGGGTATTTACCGATACTCTCAGGCCCCTTAGCTTTTGTTTCGATGATCTGCAACGATTCTACTAACGTTAAGTCAGCTGGGGCAATGCCCTCAGGAATCGAAGCAAATATTCCCTCTTCTTCTTTGACGTCTACCTGCGAAAGGTAAGGTCCAAAACGGCCAATGCGAATTTCAACTTTGTTGCCAAGTTGAGGCAAATGAATCGATCGGCTATCTTTTGGGTCAATTTGCTTGGTCTTATGCTCGACTAATTCTTTTAGTCCTTTAGGACCAAACCAGAACGCTCCAAGGTACTCCTGCTGATTCAGTTTTCCTTCGGCAATACTGTCCAGGTCTTCTTCCATTTTAGATGTGAAATCAAGATTTACGAAATTATCAAAATGCTTTTCAAGAAGTTGAGTCACGGCAAAGCCTGTGAAGCTTGGCGCAATCGCGTTATTTATTTTGCTTACGTATTTCTTGTCGAACAATGTTGAAATAACGCTTGCGTATGTGGACGGGCGCCCAATCCCTGCCTTTTCCATCGCCTGAATGACCGAAGCTTCATTGTAACGAGACGGTGGCCGAGTCTCGTGAGATTCCGCGGTAACGTCGTTTAGCTGTAGTGTGTCCCCAGTTTTCATGGCAGGTAGTAGGGCTTCTGTCGTACGAGTGGCGTCGCCTGACTCCAACTCTTCGTCGTAGGCTTTCATGTAGCCCGGAAACACAATTTTCGTACCGGTTGCGTTAAACACAGTTTCATTGGCACTGATGCGTACCGACATCGAACTCTTTCTAGCATCGGTCATTTGGGAGGCTAGAGTGCGCTGCCAAATTAATGTATATAGATCCAATTCACGGCCTGAAAGACCTGTTTTATCTGGATGGGTAAATGTCCCTGCTGGTCGAATAGCTTCGTGGGCCTCTTGCGCACCTTTTGATTTAGCTGCGTGCTGCCTCGGCTCGGGAGTGAGGTATTCTTTGCCGTAGGACTCCTGAATCATTTCTCGGGTAGCGACGATAGCCTCTTGAGCCATAGTGGTCGAATCGGTTCGCATATAAGTAATGAAACCATGTTCGTATAAGCTTTGTGCGACTCGCATCACGTCACGAGATGAAAGTCCAAGCTTACGGTTCCCAGACTGCTGCAGGGTCGAGGTAATGAAGGGAGGCTGCGGCTTCGCATTTGACTCCTTCTCCTCAATACTCTGAATTTTCCATGTCGCAGATTTGAGGCTCGCGGAAAGTTTTTTCGCCTGAGCTTCGCCTAGTACAATCATGTTTTTATCTGCTGAGAGAGCTCCCGTCGTCTCATTAAAATCTTTACCTTGCGCCACTCTTTGATCGCCAACCGAGAACAACTTCGCTTCGAAGTTTTTTCCTGCGGTCGATACCGCCGCTAACAAATCATAGTAACCGGCCTTTTTAAAACGCATGCGCTCGCGTTCGCGCTCCACCATCATCCGCAAAGCCGCTGATTGCACGCGTCCCGCGGAAAGACCGTAAGTCACCTTTTTCCAGAGCACTGGCGACAGTGTATAGCCTACGATGCGGTCTAAAATCCGGCGTGCCTCTTGCGCACGTACAAGCTTCTCGTCGAGGGCGCGAGTGTTTTTCAAAGCCTTCTCGATCGCCGTTTTTGTGATCTCATGAAAAACCATCCGCTTGACGATGCACTTTGGCTTTAATATTTCTAGCAAGTGCCAGCTAATACTCTCACCTTCGCGGTCCTCGTCTGTCGCTAGGTACAATTCGTCGACGCCCTTTAGGCGGTCTTTGAGCATTGAGATTATTTTAGTTTTGTCTTTAGGCACAATATAAAGCGGCTCAAAATTGCTGTCGCAATTGATCCCAATTTCTTTAGCCCACGGCTCCTTCTTATATTTTGCCGGAATATCGGCCGCCGATTGCGGAAGGTCACGAACGTGCCCCATACTGGCCTCAACCGTAAAATTCTTTGGCAAAAATTTCCGAATCGTTTTTGCTTTGGTAGGAGACTCGACGATGACTAGATACTGTTTTTCCATTAATTTCTCCCAGCGACTTCCACGCAACACCAACCACATAAAATCCAAGTTACTTGCAGTTGCGCATAGATACTGTATTTTTAGTTCACGTAATTTTCACAAGAACTTACCTACTTTGCATATTGTCAGCAGGATATACTACTTGTTTTTTGCCTAAACACCCGAAATATAATTATTAAAGCGGATTCCAAAATCTATATATTGCACAAATAAAAGCCGCGCACCCTCAATGGGCACGCGGCTTTGCGCTTCTTAAATAAATCAGACTAAGCTTTTACGCCTGCTTTTTCATATTTACGTTTGAACTTCTCAATACGGCCAGCTGTATCCATAACTTTATGCTTGCCAGTGAAAAACGGGTGCGACGCACTAGTCGTTTCTACAAGTATCATTGGATACTCTTTACCGTCTTCCCACATGATGTTCTCGCTGCTTTTAACAGTGGAACGAGTTAAGAATGCCCAACCATTAGTTGCGTCTTTCATGACGACGTGGCGGTAGTTTGGGTGAATGTCTTTTTTCATAATCGTAGCTCCCTAATTTTCTGTCTATAATTTCTCAAATAATGAAATGCCGTAAAGGTGCGGCAATTCTTCAAGAATTGAAGAGTCGCAATCTAGACAAAAAACCATTGAAATGCAAGTTAAAACATCCAATTGCCCCGACTTCGAAGGGGGGGAGGCCTCGGGGAGGCGCGAGGGGCTTTACATGGTGTTTTCAATAAGCTATCATGTTTGCAGGCAATAACACGCAATTACAATGATTTTATCCGCTTGTCGAAAAAGTTCGACGGCCAGGGAGGAACAGTAACATGAATGACAAATGCTGCCCACGTTGTGAACATCAGTCTATCCTTAGGCCCCGGGGCTTCAGCGATCAGGCTATCGCCAGCTTAGTCTCCTGGGGCGAAATGGAAAAAAAAGTCGTTGGGTTGCCCCTTTGTGACGACTGTCACTCGGAACTCAGAGACGCCCTCATTGAAAATCTACGAGTAGCGACTGAAAAAGAGCTCCAAATCGGACGCGCTAAAAATAACCGCGCCAGCTAGGGACCGTCCCAAGCGGCAGACAAACTCGGATCTGCCTGTTGGTCAAAGACCCGTAATACGCTTTAACGTCAGTGCCGCTACCTGCTCGTAGCTCGCGAATTTCATGGTAAAGGTCGCACGCCCTTGGCTAATGGAACGCAGCTGAGTGGAATAACCAAACATCTCAGACAACGCCGCGTTAGCTTCCACGCACTGCAAGTGACCTCGCATGGTTACGTTATTGACCTGCGCCCTCCTGCTATTTAGATCGGTTATGACGTTGGAAAGGTAATCATCGGGAGCAATAACCTCTAAGGCCATCACAGGCTCTAGAAGCAGTGGGCTAGCCCCACGCAGGCCTCGCCTTAACGCCATGCTCGCTGCCACCTTAAACGCGTTCGGATCTGGAATCGCAGGATCAAACCGGCCATCAATAAGACAAGCTTTGACGCCTACCACAGGAAAACCAGCAATAGGACCCGCCAGCAATGACTCCTCGAGGCCCTTTTTGACTTGCTCGACATATATTTTAGGCAGTTTATTTTCTTTAACTTTATTTTCAAACGTCAGGACACCATCGCGAGTGCTCGGCGAAAACTCAATAGTCACCTGAGCAAATTGATTGATCCCTGCACCTTCCCTGCGGTGAGTTTCCTCAACTCGGCCGTTGGCGGAGATCGTTTCGCGGTAACTCACCTGAGGTTTTCCGACGTTACATTCAACTTTGAACTCGCGTTTCAACCTGTCAACGATAATTTCGAGATGCAATTCTCCCATGCCCGACAAAAGTGTTTGCCCAGTTTCCGCATTAAAGCTTACGCGAAATGATGGATCTTCATTTTGAAGCCGGTCTAAGGCCTTCTGCAGTTTATCTGTATCGGCTGAACTCTTGACCTCTAACGCAATGGAAATTACCGGCTCAGGAAAAATAACACTTTCAAATCGAATCGGATGTTTGTGATCGCACACTGAGTCACCAGTTGCGATCAACTTAAAACCAGCAATCGCCACAATTTCACCTGCGCCGACTGACTCTAGCTCCTCCCGATCATTGGCTTGCATGCGAAGAATTTTCGCAATTCTTTCGCGCTTGAGGGTTCTGGTGTTTAGGACCACATCCCCGACGGAAATCATGCCCGAGTAAACTCGCACGTAAGTCAATTGTCCAACAAACGGGTCACTCATTATTTTGAATGCAAGGCCAGAAAAATAATCTTCTTGAGTACGTTTGCGAGTTAATTGTTTCTCTTCATCTTCAACATCCATTCCCTCAACGTTTGGCAGCTCTATGGGCGAGGGAAGGTAGTCAATGACCGCATCCAAAAGCGGCTGCACACCCTTATTCTTAAATGCGCTTCCACAAAATACTGGCACAAACTTAAAGCCAATGGTTGCGCGCCGCGCCGCCATTTTCAATTCTGTTTCGGAAATCAGTTGTCCGTCTAAATACTTCTCCGCGAGCACATCATCACAATTGGCAATTTGCTCAACTAAAAAATCACGGGCTGCTGCCGCTTCATCGGCCAGATCTGCCGGTATCGGCAGTTCCTGCCAGACTTCGCCCTTGCAGTCACCCACACCCCACACTAGTGCTTTCATTTTTATAAGATCAATGACCCCAGAAAATTGATCTTCCCCACCAATAGGCAATTGAAACGGCACTGGACTGGCTGCAAGACGTTCACGAATAGAAGCCACAGACTTAACGAAATTCGCTCCAACACGGTCCATCTTATTGACGAAACAAATTCTCGGCACCCGATATTTATCGGCCTGCCGCCAGACCGTTTCAGATTGCGGCTCCACGCCACTAACTCCATCAAACACCGCAATTGCCCCGTCTAGAACGCGCAATGAACGCTCGACTTCGATCGTAAAATCTACGTGGCCAGGGGTATCGATAATATTTATCTGATGATTTTTCCAGGTGGACGTTACCGCCGCCGCAGTGATGGTGATGCCACGCTCCTGCTCTTGGACCATCCAATCAGTCGTGGTATTTCCTTCGTGCACTTCCCCAACACGGTGAATTTGTCCGGTGTAAAATAAAATTCGCTCGGTCGTCGTCGTTTTTCCAGCATCGATATGCGCCATGATTCCGATGTTACGAAGGTTGGCTAATTCGGTTAATTTTAAACTCATGGCATTGTCCTCTGGAGCATTTATCGGAGCATTTATCTCATTCGCAGCATCGTACCGCAGTACCATACAAATAAAAAGAGACCGATTCTTTCGAATCGATCTCGTCTGAAATAATGCTAATTCTAGAAACGGAAGTGTGCAAATGCCTTGTTGGCTTCAGCCATCTTGTGAACATCTTCACGACGTTTGATCGCTCCGCCGCGCTTGTTAGCTGCGTCGAACAATTCTGCAGCCAGCTTCTCACGCATCGAGCGACCAGCACGGTCACGAGAAAACTCGATCAACCAGCGGATTGCAAGAGCTTGACGACGCTCTGGACGAACTTCAACCGGAACCTGATAGTTAGATCCACCAACTCGGCGGCTCTTAACTTCAAGTAGTGGGCGAGTGTTTTCAAGTGCGGCATGAAAAATTTCAATACCATTTTTGAAAGCACCTAAGGCCTGTGGGCCTTTTGCCTCAATTAAAGTAATCGCGCCGTAGAATGCTTTCTCAGCAGCCGATTTCTTACCATTAAGCATCATGCAGTTCATAAATTTTGTAACAACCACATCCTTAAACATTGGATCTGGAAGAACGATACGCTTTGCTACTACGTGGCGACGAGCCATGGGTTACTCCTTATTTCTTCTTGGCAACTGGCGCTGCGCCAGCTTTAGGCTTTTTAGCACCGTATTTAGAACGACCTTTACGACGAGTATTCACGCCTTGGCAATCCAAAGCTCCGCGAATAACGTGGTAACGAACACCCGGTAAATCTTTAACTTTGCCACCGCGTACAAGTACAACGGAGTGCTCTTGAAGGTTATGCCCCATGCCACCAATGTAGCTCGAGACTTCCATTCCGTTTGTTAGACGAACCCGTGCTACCTTACGGAGAGCAGAGTTTGGCTTTTTCGGAGTCGTTGTATATACGCGAGTACATACACCACGGCGAAATGGGTTATTGTTTAGTGCCGGTGACTTAGACTTGTAAGACACCTTCTGGCGACCACGGCTGATTAACTGATTTATCGTAGGCATTAATTTTCCTCGTTATTTTCAAAACGGACGCTACTCATAGCAAACCCCCATTCTCCACGCAACTCATATTTTACCTAAATAGCGATTTCTTAGGAAATCTTTCTCTTGGTCATTTGGGATGCGATCAAAACTGGGCCTTTCTCACTACAATTAACGCCCTAATTCTATTACCTTGCAATAGCCTCTTGGCTCACTTCTCTCGAATTTCGACCCTTGTCAGCAACCGACTTCGACTTTAGGTCTCGGTAAGCTATGGCACCAGTTCCAGCAGGAATCAGGCGACCCATAATTACATTTTCCTTCAATCCAAGCAAACGATCGACTCGACTGTTAATACATGCCTCAGTAAGAACCTTGGTTGTTTCTTGGAAGGAAGCAGCCGAGATGAAGCTGTCTGTCGACAAGCTGGCTCGAGTGATACCTAACAACAAAGGATCGAATTTCGCAGGACGTTTGCCTTCGGCTAATTGAGCATTTGCTGCTTCTACAACCGCAAGGTCTACCTGCTCACCAGGCAACATGCCACGTACATCCCCAATCTCAGTGATTCTAACGCGACGAAGCATCTGACGAACAATGACTTCAATATGCTTCGTGTTAATCTTTACACCTTGTAGGCGATAAACATCTAGAACTTCATCCACTAAGAAGCGAGAAAGAGCTACACGTCCAAGAACTTCCAAAATCTCATGTGGATTTTGTGATCCATTGACTAGAGCATCACCCTTACGCACGTAGTCACCTTCAGCAACGATAATATGTTTGCCCTTTGGAATCGCGACATCTTTACCCGCTTTACCATCGTCGCCGATAATGTCTGTATCAGAGACACCGTCAGCATCAGTAATCTTAATCGTACGCTTGCCTTTGACATCACTTGGGAAAGAAATCTTACCCTCGCGGTGCGCCATGATAGACATGTCTTTCGGCTTACGAGCTTCAAAGAGTTCGGCCACGCGTGGAAGACCACCCGTAATGTCCTTCGTCTTCTGAGCTTCCCGAGGAATCTTACCAATAAAGTCACCCTTTAAAACTTTGGCGCCGTTCTCAACATAAATTGTTGTGCCAACAGGAAGCGGATAACGCACACCATCGATTTCGATAGCAGGCTTATTAGCCGACCCCTTAGTTTCAACAACAGTCTTCCGGTTAATACCGGTCAATTCATCGGCCTTCTGCTCAATAGAAAGACCGTCGACTAGCTCGATGTACGCCGCAGTACCAGAGACTTCAGAAATAATCGGCTGTGAGAACGGGTCCCATTCACTCAGAGTCTGTCCCGCAGTAATAACCGCAGCCTCTTTCACTTGGAGGAACGAACCAAAACTAATCGGGTACGTTTCCTTGACATGGCCGACATCATCAACAATCGCAACTTCACCATTTCTGCTGACAACAACTGACTGGCCATCACGATTTTCGACGATACGAATATTTGTAAATTTAACTTTACCAGAAAACTTTGCTTCAATCTTATTCTGAGTCATCTTACCGGAGAATGTACCACCAACGTGGAACGTACGCATCGTAAGCTGGGTTCCAGGCTCACCGATCGACTGTGCCGCGATTACGCCAACCGCTTCACCCACATTGACCAATTTCCCAGTGGCCAAGTCACGACCGTAGCAACGTGCACAGTTTCCACGAACAGATTGGCATGTCAGTACAGAGCGAATCATGACTAGCTCTACGCCTGCAACGTCAATCGCCTTGCATAGTTCTTCAGTGAACAACTCGCCCGATTTAACTAAGTTATCACCAGAAACTGGGTGGGAAACATCTTCAAGAGCAACGCGCCCAAGAACACGCTCACTTAGTTTTTCTTTTACTTCAACACCTTCGCGAAGGTGACCCATTGGGATACCTTCTTTGGTTCCGCAATCAAGTTCACCCACGATTGCATCTTGAGCCACGTCCACGAGTCGCCGAGTTAGGTAACCGGAAGACGCTGTTTTAAGCGCAGTATCCGCAAGACCTTTACGAGCTCCGTGAGTCGACGTAAAGTATTCCAAAACTGTCAACCCTTCACGGAAGTTCGAAGTAATCGGAGTCTCAATAATCTTACCATTCGGCTTCGCCATCAGACCGCGCATACCAGCCAACTGACGAATCTGCTGAGCAGATCCCCGGGCTCCAGAGTCAGCCATCATATAAATTGAGTTCGTTGAGTTCACGGTTTGCGAAACACCTTTGTGGTCATTGCGCTTCATAAACTTAATGTTGTTAAACATTTCGTCCGCAATTTCATCCGTGACTTTGGCCCAAATATCAATAACTTTGTTATAGCGCTCGCCGTCAGACAGGAGACCCTCGGAATACTGCTCTTTAACTTTTTTGACTTCGCCAAAAGCAGAATCAAGCATCTGCTTCTTACGAGGTGCAACCACCATGTCACCGATAGAAATCGAAAGACCGGCTTTTGTAGAATAACGGTAGCCCATGCTGCGAAGCTTATCAGCTAGTAGCACCGTCGCTTTCGGTCCACAAATGTGGAACGCATCGTCAACCAATTTACCCAAGTCTTTTTTGCCAAGAGTCTTGTTGATCGCACTAAAGTCAATTTCCTCAGGAAGTACTTCCCGAAGAATAACCCGACCAGCCGTTGTTTCCCAACGCTTGCCGTCGATACGCACGGTTATTGGCGCTTGCAAATCAATCTGATCATGATCATAGGCCGCGCGAACTTCATCAATGGAACCAAAAATTTTACCCGCACCTTTAGCGCCAATATCATCTTTCGTCATATAATAAATGCCGAGGACAATATCTTGAGTTGGCACAATCACTGGAGATCCAGATGCTGGCGACAAAATATTGTTTGTCGACATCATTAGGACGCGAGCTTCCATTTGCGATTCCACTGACAATGGAACGTGAACAGCCATTTGGTCACCGTCAAAGTCAGCATTGAATGCAAAGCAAACAAGCGGGTGAAGCTGAATCGCTTTACCTTCGATAAGAACTGGCTCGAACGCCTGGATTCCGAGGCGGTGAAGTGTTGGAGCGCGGTTCAGTAGAACCGGATGCTCTTTGGTGACTTCTTCCAAACAATCCCAAACTTCTGGACGTTCTTTTTCAACCAATTTCTTCGCAGATTTGATTGTTGAAACAATTCCATGCTCTTCTAGTTTGTTGTAAAGGAATGGCTTAAAGAGTTCGATCGCCATTTTCTTTGGTAGTCCGCACTGGTGCAAACGAAGATCTGGTCCGACAACAATTACCGAACGTCCAGAATAATCGACGCGCTTACCAAGTAAGTTTTGACGGAAACGTCCCTGCTTACCCTTTAACATCCCGGACAGGGAACGAAGAGGACGCTTGTTTGGACCTGTGAATACTTTACCACGACGACCGTTATCAAAGAGCGCATCAACAGATTCTTGAAGCATGCGTTTTTCGTTACGAACGATAATCTCTGGAGCATTTAGCTCCTGGAGACGAAGTAGGCGGTTGTTACGGTTGATCACGCGGCGGTAAAGATCGTTTAGATCGGACGTTGCAAATCGACCACCTTCTAGCGGCACTAGAGGACGAAGATCTGGTGGAAGTACCGGAATTACTTTCAGCATCATCCACTCTGGTTTCGCACAAAACTCACCGTTCTCATCCATCTGATTGAAGGCTTCAACAACCTTCAAACGACGTTGAAGTTTTTTCTTCCCAGCCTCAGACACAATAACTTCAAGATCGGCGCGAAGCAGATCTGCAAGTTCTTCCACTCTTACTTCACGTGCCGATGCTTTATCTTCTCCAGTAACTTTTACGGGAGTGTAGCTTAATTTCTCCAGAAGGCAATGCAACGCTTCCGCGCCAACACCTGTTTTGAAGGTGTTGTTCTGAAATTTCTTGTTCATTTCATCAAGCTCATCTTCGCTGATGACGCTTCCGATTTTCTTTTTTAGTTCTTTATCAGCCAATATCTCTTCGGATGCCTCAAGAAGAACGTAAGACTCACTGTAAAGAATCTTCTCAACGTCTTTCAATGCAATATCAAGAATCGCTCCGATACGAGATGGCAAAGACTTAAGGAACCAAATATGTGCCACGGGTGTTGCAAGGTTGATGTGACCAAGACGCTCACGGCGCACCTTAGAGTGAATAACCTCGACGCCGCACTTATCGCAAACGATACCACGGTGCTTCATGCGCTTATACTTGCCGCAAATACACTCAAAGTCACGAACTGGTCCAAAAATCTTTGCGCAAAATAGTCCATCACGCTCAGGCTTAAAGGTTCGGTAATTGATTGTCTCTGGCTTTTTAACTTCCCCAAAAGACCAGCTACGGATCTTCTCTGGTGACGCAAGTGAGATTTTGATCGAACTGAAATTCAGCGGATCATTCGGCTTATCGTAAAAATTAATCAAATCCTTCAAGATAGACTCCCTTATTCAGGTTTTAGGATTCAGCAACAAAACTTCTAATATTAATCAATTAGGATTCGCATCCACGGTAATTTCCTGGCCGTCCTTACGGAGCAGGTTGACGTCAAGTGCCAAGGACTTCAATTCTTGGACCAGAACGTTAAATGACTCAGGAAGTCCCGGCGTCATCATATTATTACCTTTAACAATCGACTCGTACATTCGTGTACGTCCTGATACGTCATCGGACTTAACAGTCAAGAACTCTTGAAGCGTATAAGCGGCGCCGTAGGCCTCCATAGCCCAAACTTCCATCTCTCCAAGTCGCTGTCCACCGAATTGCGCCTTGCCGCCCAGAGGCTGCTGCGTAACCATCGAATAAGGTCCAATTGAACGTGCGTGAATTTTCTCATCCACCAAGTGGTGAAGTTTAAGAATATACATGACGCCAACAGTCACTTTATTGTCGAACTTATTACCCGTACGTCCATCAAACAATTCGACCTGACCGCTTGGATCCAAATCAGCAAGTTCAAGGGCAGCACGAATCTCAGGTTCAGCCACACCGTCAAATACTGGGTTGGCGAAATGAACGCCATCTTTGAATTTGCGGATAAAGCCTTTAAGATCATCATCGGATGCTGTTGTAATAAATTTACGAGTTTCAGCATCTTGGGCTTCGTCTTTCCAGACCTGAAGCGCCAACTTCTCTAATGCTGGGCGATTAAAGTTCTCTTCGATGTAGCGATTAAGCTTTTCTCCAAGTCCTTTTGCAGCCCAACCAAGGTGAGTTTCAAGAATCTGACCAACGTTCATACGGCTCGGAACACCTAGAGGGTTAAGCACGACGTCCACTGGACGACCGCTGCTTAGGAATGGCATGTCTTCTTCTGGAAGAATACGAGAAACCACACCTTTGTTTCCGTGACGACCAGCCATCTTATCGCCAACTTGAAGCTTCCGCTTAATGGCAACGTAGATTTTGACCATTTTAATGACGCCGACAGGGAGTTCATCGCCCATCTTAATCTTTTTGATCTTCTCATCTGTGAAGTAACGCTCAATATTGATTTTGTCTCGCAGACTGTCTAATGCTTTTTTGAGCTCAGTATTTTTAGAGGAATCTTTAAGAGAAAGGTATTCCCAAAGTGAGCTATCAAGGCCAATGACCATCTCGCGTTCAAGCTTAGTGCCTTTTACTGCGACGACCACGTCATGTTTGTCTTTAATGTCTATGGCTATTGTGTCGCCAGAAGCAATACGAACAAATTTTGACAGCGCAGAATCACGGTAAATCGCAATCGTATCGGCCTCATCCTTACGGATTCGGATGATATCTTGTTCTTCAATTTGCTGGCTACGAACATCGCGGCCTGCTCCTTGACGAGAGAATACTTTTCCGCCAATAACAGTTCCAGCAACCCCTGGAGGTACGCGCAAGGACGTGTCACGGACATCGCCAGCTTTCTCGCCGAAGATCGCACGAAGAAGTTTTTCTTCAGGCGTAAGCTGAGTTTCACCCTTTGGAGTGATCTTCCCTGCAAGAATATCTCCAGATTTAACCTCAGCCCCAACTCGAATAATTCCGGCTTCGTCAAGATTGCGAAGAGCCTCTTCGCCAACATTCGGAATATCTGCTGTAATTTCTTCTTGGCCTAGCTTGGTATCACGAGAAATACAGTCGAATTCTTGAATATGCACCGATGTAAAGAGATCCTCTTTCACAACTCGCTCAGAAATAAGAATTGAATCCTCGAAGTTGTAACCGTTCCATGGCATGAAGGCCACGACCACGTTTTGTCCAAGAGCCAACTCGCCCATCTCCGTAGCAAAACCATCAGCAATAATATCGTTCTGAGCAACCATCTCGCCCTTACGGACGATTGGTTTTTGGTTAATACATGTATCTACGTTTGAACGTTTGTATTTTTGGAGCTTGTAAATATCAACGTCAGTTCCAACTTCCGTAGGACTTTGGTCTTTTTCAGAACTCTTAATTACAATACGCTCTGCATCTACGAATACCACTTCGCCATTACGGCGAGCGACAACGGTAGCCCCAGAGTCACGAGCAACGATCCGCTCAAGCCCAGTACCGACGAGAGGCGCAGACGTTCTAACTAGTGGAACGGCCTGGCGCTGCATGTTAGAACCCATTAAAGCTCTGTTTGCATCATCGTTTTGTAGGAATGGAATTAGCGAAGCCGCAATCGACACCAATTGGTTCGTCGCAACGTCCATTAAATCCACTTCAGAGAAACGTACCATTTCAGAATCACCGCGGCGACGAGCACCCACTAGATCTTCTGCTTTGTGCAGGTTGTCCCGCACGGCCAATGCAATAACGTGGTCCTTCTGCTCATCACGAGCTCCGTACCAACTGACTTTGCCGTCAGCAACGTTTTTGTATGGCGTCTCGATAAATCCATATTCGTTTACTTTTGCGTATGAAGCCAAGCTTGCAATCAGACCAATGTTTGGTCCTTCAGGCGTCTCAACTGGGCACACACGGCCGTAGTGAGTCGCATGAACGTCGCGCACTTCGAATCCTGCACGATCACGGTTCAAACCACCGGGCCCAAGGGCCGAAAGACGGCGCTTGTGAGTAATTTCGGATAGTGGGTTCGTTTGATCCATAAACTGGCTCAGCTGACTTGATCCGAAAAATTCTTTAACGACAGCCAATGCTGGTTTATTGTTAATGAAGTCGGTCGGAAGCAACGTCTCAACGTCTTGCAACTGAAGACGCTCGCGAATAGCACGTTCAATTCGCAAAAGGCCAATTCTGTATTGATTTTCTAACAACTCCCCAACCGCGCGAACACGGCGGTTACCAAGGTGGTCAATATCGTCAAGGTCGCCTTCACCGTTTTTCAGTTTAATAAGGTACTTCACTGTCTCAAGAATATCTTCTTTAGTCAGCGTGCGATGCTCGCGCTCAACCGTTAGGCCAAGACGCTCATTCAACTTAATACGACCCACGATGCTAAGATCGTAACGATCCGCGTCAAAGAATAGTTTGTTAAATAAGTCGTTCGCAGAGTCGATCGTCGGAGGATCTCCTGGGCGCATACGCTTATAGACTTCGATGACCGCTTGATCGCGGGATTCAGTTTTATCAGTTGTGAGCGTATTACGGAACGATGCGTCCGCGTTTACGTTGTCAATGAATAGAACTTGGAATTCCGTGATTCCACGGGTCAAAAGAGCCGTCATTTCAGCTTGGTTGATCTCGGTATTCAATGGAACAACGATCTCACCATTGGAGTCTTTAATGTCCGTAGCTGAAATTTTTCCTTGAATGTTGGCTGCTGAAACCTGTTGGTATTCAATTTTTGCAAGCCGCATTTTTTTGATTGCGCCTAATGCTATACGGAATCCAGCCTTACAAAATACTTCTCCGGTTTTAGGATCAACAATGTCAAAACTAGCTTTCTGACCTTTGAGAAGATCAAAATCGATTTGTTTTTCATATTTGCCGTCTTTGTAACGAATGGTTTCACGCTTGTAGAAATGATCCAGCAATTCGGAATCAGAATAGCCGAGAGCTTTAAGGAGCACGGTCGCATGAAGTTTACGACGACGATCGACGCGTACGTGAAGAATGTCTTTGGAATCGAATTCAAAATCCAACCAGCTTCCGCGGTAAGGAATGATTCGTGCAGAATATATTGGCTTACGAGAAGACTGGTCGGCTTCTTTTTTATCGTTGTCGAAAAACACACCCGCGGAACGATGCAGCTGAGAGACGATGACTCGCTCGGTTCCGTTGATGATAAAGGTTCCATCCGCTGTCATAAGCGGAATTTCACCAAAATAGACCTCTTGGTCCATGACGTTTTTGAGGACGTTGGTCTCTTTGTCCCAAATGACAAGGCGAATGACCACGCGCAAAGGCGCACCGTAGCTCATGCCACGCTGACGACACTCATCGACGGTATATTTAGGTTCTTCAAAATGATAGCTATCGAATTCAACCGTAGCTGTACCATTGGCATCCTTTATCGGAAATATAGACTTAAAAACAGCCTGTATTCCAATGTTCTTGCGCTTTGACGGCTCGATGCCGTCTTGGAGAAACAGCGCGTAGCTGCTTCTCTGAATTTCGATGAGATAAGGAATCGCGACTACAGGTGGAACTTTTGCAAAGCTCTTGCGAGGGCGATTGTAGCTTGATGCTAAGGAGGTCATGAAATTCTCCCGAATTATTGGCACGTAGTGGACCGAGGTATATCATTACAAACAGCTTATGCACGGCATAGGCTATTTCAAAAATACAGGCACTGCCAGCTCGGAAGTGTATGCACTCCCGAGCTGACCTTATACGCTAAACCAAGTAATCATTACTTGAGAGTAACAGTTGCGCCTTCAGCTTCAAGAGCCTTCTTCATTTTAGCAGCGTCGTCTTTTGAAACTGCTTCTTTAACAGCTTTTGGAGCCGCTTCAACTAGGTCTTTAGCATCTTTAAGGCCAAGTCCTGTTAGCTCACGAACAACTTTAATGACGTTGATTTTCTTCTCGCCAACAGTTGCAAGGATAACTGTGAATTCTGTTTGCTCTTCAGCAGCAGGACCAGCAGCTGGGCCAGCAGCAGCAGCAGCGGCAGCAGGAGCTGCAGCACTAACGCCGAATTTAATTTCGAGTTCTTTTACAAGGCCTGCGGCCTCGAGAAGAGTCATGTTTTCTAGGAATTGAACTACTTGATCTTTAGTAACTGACATGGTGTTTCTCCGCTTTTCTGTTTTATGCCGACTCTCATCGACACAAAAATTGGTTGTTATTTCTTAGCTTCTTTAATTTGATTGATAACCTGAACAAGGCTTCTAGGCACCGCGTTGATGATCCCGAGGATCCCACGATGAGGCGAAACCAATAGTCCCACAATTTGTCCAAGCAGAACTTCACGGCTTGGGAGGGCGGCGATAGCCTTAACCTCTGCTGCTGTCAGCCCCTTGGAATCCATCACGCCTGCGGTGATTTTGAAAAGCTCGTTCGCCTTCTCAAAATCAGTCAACGCTTTAGCGCCAGCTGCTGCGTCACCGTAAAGAAACGCAATACCAACTGGTCCCTTAAGAGCAGCGGCAAGGTCTTTTCCATTCTCGGCTTTCCCGAGAACAGCCTTTTTGGCAACACGATTTTTAATAATTCTGAATTCGCCGTTAACTTTCTTAAGCGCCTTACGGAGCTCAGTTAAGCTGGCCACAGTTAAACCGCGAAATTCCGCGATAATAGCTGCGTTGACTCCTTCAAACCGGCCTTCCGCTACGACACGGAGAGCATTCTTACCTTTTCTATCCATTGCTGTGTCCCTCTCTGAATATCAGCGTGTTGTTGCGAGGCTTACGCCCTAAATGGTGAAGCGTCGACTTTGACGCTAGGACTCATCGTTGCCGACATGCTGATTTTCTTAAGATAAGTACCTTTAGCGGATGCTGGCTTAGCGCGAGCGATCGCTTCAAGCACGGCGCGAGCATTTCCAGCAAGGTTCTCAGCTGAGAAACTCACCTTGCCAACTGGTGCGTGTATAATACCGGCTTTGTCTACCCGGAATTCTACTCGACCTGCCTTAAGTTCATTAATTGCCTTAACGACATCCATCGTTACTGTGCCAAGCTTTGGATTTGGCATCAGCCCGCGAGGACCAAGTACCCGACCAAGTTTACCAACAACGCCCATCATGTCAGGGGTTGCAATAACTTGATCGAAATCGAGCCATCCGCCGCTAATGCGAGTTCCAAGGTCGTCACCGCCAACAGCCTCAACACCAGCAGCCGTAGCTGCAGCCGCTGCGTCGCCTTTAGCGAACACAACGATACGGACAACCTTACCGAGACCATGAGGTAGAGGAACCGCGCCACGGACGTTTTGGTCCGCTTGACGAGGGTCTACACCAAGATTAACAGCAAGATCTACCGTGGAGTCGAATTTTGTATAGCTGGCTTCCTTGATCAGTTTGGTCGCGTCCTCGAGTGAGTAGGATGTATTCCTATCCACCTTTGTTAGCGCCGCCTTATACTTTTTGCCACGAGCCATTTCTTTTCTCCGTAGTACAATCGAACGAATGAACGTTCTCCTACAAGTTCACCCCTAACCACCATGGCCAAGGTAGAACAAAACTGCACAAAAAACCGAACATATACCGAACAAAAGCTGCACAAATAAACCAACCGTTTATTTTACAACTTCTAATCCCATCGAACGAGCCGACCCAGCAATGATCTTAGCCGCTTGGTCAAGGTCATAAGCATTGAGGTCTTCCATCTTCATTTTGGCCACTTCTTTTAGTTGCGCCATTGTGACTGTCCCGCAAGTCTCTTTGCCCGGAGTCTTAGATCCCGACTCAAGCTTACAAACCCTTTTGAGAAGGCTCGTCGCTGGAGGACTTTTTGTGATGAAAGTGAACGATTTATCACCGTAAACTGTAATAATTGTTGGCAGAATGTCTCCCGCTGCCTTCTGAGTCTTGGCGTTAAATTCTTTGCAGAACGCCATGATATTCACGCCTCTTTGACCAAGTGCAGGACCAATCGGTGGAGATGGGTTCGCTTTGCCGGCGGGGATTTGTAACTTAATAAAACCAACTACTTTTTTTGCCATGATCGATTCCTTTGCTCTGCCGTCTATTGCTCAGCGTTTTCTTGTTCCAGACTCAATACTTATACCCTTACAAGCCACTCGGCCTGGCGATAAAAAAACGAGAATGCCGTCTATATGTAAAATCAACGAATATGTCAAGCATGCATTCAAGGTCTCATGCATTTTACTGCAAAGAACCTTCCTACATGCTCACTAGCCTATTTTTTCAACCTGTGCGAAGTCGAGCTCAACTGGCGTTTCGCGGCCAAATATACTGACCAAAATTCGCAGCTTCATCTTGTCGGGGCGAACCTCGTCGACAATCCCAAACAAATTCGTAAATGGGCCGTCGTTGACCTTTACATTCTCGCCTTTGTGGAAGTTTATTTCGCTGCGGACCACTTGCTTCTGTGACTCCACCGCTTCTGGTGAAGTCAAACGAAGGACTTCAGCGTCGGTGATCGGTCGGGGTTGGCGTTTTTTGTCGCCGCCAGAAAATTTTGAGTCTGCACCAACAAAACCAGTGATTTTAGGGGTGTTTCGCACCAAAGACTCGGTCTCATCCGAAAAATCCATCTCTACTAAGATGTACCCGGGGAAGGATGTCTTGTCGACGCGCTTCTTTTTGCCACTTCGAAGGAGGGTTTCCGTCGATGTGCGGGGAACAAAAATTTGTCCAAAACGTCCATCCATACCCTGGTTCTTAATACGCTCCAAGAGGCCTTGACGCGCCTTTTCCTCAGAGCCTGTATGCGTATGAACAACGTACCATTTTTTAGTTGATGCAGATACTTCCACGATTGAACTCCGGGAGTTAATGTCTAAATTATGCAAGGATTGCCTTCAATATCTTGGCCCAAACCATGTCAAATCCGGTTAAAATTGCCGACATGATCGCAACAACAACGCACACGATCATAGTTAGTTTCTTAGTGTTTTCCCAGTCTGGCCAATGGACTTTACGAAGCTCACCGACCGAGGCTAGAAAGTAATCATGACGCTCTGCATCGCGACCCAACAGCAGCGTGACGACAATACCGCAAACTATGGCAGCAAAAACACTCCCAATCTGGAAGCCCGCTTCATAGCGCTCGAGCCATCCAGCCTTGAGGCCTACAACCAAAAAAAGCTTCCAAAAAACAAACGCCGTCAAACAGGCCCATACTGAAAGAGCTGTTCGTAACCATGTCGCATCATCTTTTTGCATATGTCACCCAAATAGAGAACTCGAAATTCTCTGAGAAAAATGGCAGGCGAGGAGGGACTCGAACCCACAACAAACGGATTTGGAATCCGTCGCTCTACCATTGGAGCTACTCGCCTAAACTGTACAAAACCCTCTCGAAAACTATAACAAACACCCGAACGTAAAAAACAGCGGCCTCTTTCGAGGCCACTTTTATAAACTACTTTTAAAATCAATCAAAAATTTCAACCACGACGCCAGAACCAACCGTTCGGCCACCTTCGCGAATAGCGAAGCGAAGCGCCTTGTCCATAGCAATTGGAGTGATTAGCTCTACGTCCATTCCAACGTTGTCGCCTGGCATAACCATTTCGACATTCGCAGGTAGCACGATCGAACCAGTAACGTCCGTTGTACGGAAGTAAAACTGAGGGCGGTAGCCTTTGAAGAATGGGGTGTGACGTCCGCCCTCTTCCTTCGTAAGGATATAAACCTCTGCCTTGAATTTTTTGTGCGGCTTAATTGCGCCCGGCTTAGAAAGAACCTGTCCACGCTGAACATCTTCACGCTTCGTACCGCGAAGAAGAACACCGCAATTATCGCCAGCGCGACCTTCGTCAAGAAGCTTACGGAACATTTCAACACCAGTACAAATGGTTTTTTGTGTGTCACGAAGACCTACGATTTCCATTTCTTCGCCAGTTTTGATGATACCGCGCTCAACACGACCCGTAACAACCGTACCACGGCCAGAGATCGAGAACACGTCTTCGATTGGCATAAGGAATGGCTTGTCAATTGGACGGTCTGGAAGCGGAATAAACGAATCGCAGGCTTCGATTAGCTCGACGATTTTTTTGCCGTATTGGCTTTCTGGATCTTGGGATTCAAGAGCCTTAACCGCAGAGCCTTTGATAACTGGAGTCTCGTCGCCAGGAAACTTGTACTGAGTTAAAAGTTCACGAACTTCCATCTCTACAAGCTCGAGTAGTTCTTCATCATCAACCAAGTCACACTTGTTCATGAATACGACGATCTTAGGAACGCCTACTTGGCGAGAAAGAAGAATGTGCTCACGAGTTTGTGGCATCGGGCCGTCGTTTGCAGAGACAACGAGGATAGCCCCGTCCATTTGAGCTGCGCCAGTAATCATGTTTTTAACGTAGTCGGCGTGACCAGGACAATCAACGTGTGCATAGTGACGTGTCGCAGATTCGTACTCAACGTGAGTCGTGGAGATTGTAATCCCACGCTTCTTTTCTTCTGGTGACTTGTCAATTTGATCTAGCGTCAAGCCTGCTCCGCCGTATTTCTTTGCCATGATAAACGTAATCGCAGCAGTAAGAGTCGTCTTACCGTGATCTACGTGACCGATAGTTCCGATGTTAACATGTGGTTTCTTACGCTCAAATTTCTCTTTAGCCATTTGTCATGCTCCCGCTGCTGCTAGCTATAATATGGATACCAAAATCATTGTTTTTCTATCATCAAAATCGTTCACTTTACGAGCACTATTATCGCTTACCACAAAAAGTTGTAAAACTTTAATGTGAATATGACGCAATTACATATCACTGCAAAAAGGTTCTGTCGACGGCAATCCGCCGACCCCAACCTACCGACCCAAAGCCGGGAGGTATTCCTGCTTGCAGCATCAGGCTTAGCCTGATTCGCCCTGAAACCTAGGCCCATGCAGCCATTTAGCAACGCTGGAGCCTTGAACGGGACTCGAACCCGTGACCTCGTCCTTACCAAGGACGTGCTCTACCAACTGAGCTACCAAGGCAGCGATGGAGCGGAAGACGAGGGTCGAACTCGCGACATTTAGCTTGGAAGGCTAATGCTCTACCAACTGAGCTACTTCCGCACACTTGGGCCCTATGGCTAAGGCCCCAAAAACACCTGCTAAAACCGACTTCACAAAACAGCTTCCACTGAAATGCTGGTGGATAATGCTGGTGGATGAGGAAGGATTCGAACCTTCGAAGACAACCGCCAACAGGTTTACAGCCTGTCCCCTTTGGCCACTTGGGTACTCATCCATAGCCGGTATGTGAAATTTGGAGCTGGTGATGGGACTTGAACCCGCAACCTGCTGATTACAAATCAGCTGCTCTACCAATTGAGCTACGCCAGCCAAATTCAACACTTCAACATTCGCCTCTATGCTTTTTACATCCAGGAGATTCAACTAAACAGAAATCTCTTGATCACCGAAATTTCAGTATAACGAAAAACCCTTAAACACAAATTCACAAAGGGAGCACACTTGATACCCTTCGGCGTTGAACCTGTCAAGCACAGTCCCTCAATTTTTCAAGGCGAAATGCGCTTTTTTTCAAGAGACACAGTGGGCTGCTGCTAATAGCGGCAAATCACCGCGAACCAATCAATTCATGGACTAAAATACCAGCAGCCACCGAGACATTTAGGGATTCTAGTGACTTCAAAGCCCCGGGAATGGCCACCACCACATCACAGCGACCTAATACCGTCGGACTAATCCCCTTATCCTCTGACCCCAATACTAAAACTTGCCGGTCGTATCGACCGCGAACTGCAGAGACAGCCTCGCCACCCATAGCTGCGCCCAAGATCCAGTAGTCGTGTTGCTTCAATTCCTCTAACACTCGCGAAACATTCACCGCTACCACGAGGTCCGTCAACGCAAATCCTCCCTGCGCCGTGTTAACCCCAGCCTGAGTCAGTAACACCTGCCGCTTTTCCGGAACAATCACGTGGCGAACTCCAAAGAACGCTGCAGAACGTACTATGGCACCTAGATTTCTCGGGTCAGAGATATGGTCTATCACTAAAACAAGGCGATCTGGGCCAGCTGAAGACACTTTTTGTTTCTCAAGGCGAGACACAAATGTTTCCCAAGGCGTCGTCTCGTGGCGTACATGAGCCCACGCCGGAGTTCGCGGCAACGAATCATCGTCGGAATCTGGAATGCAAATTAAATTAATTTTCGTTTTTTTTGTAAATTCTTCAAGCTCTTCTTGCACTTTACTCAGAGTGCGCTCTTTCGCAAATATTTTCTGAATCGATGCAGGTTTATGCCGCAAATATTCACGAATGGCTGCAACCCCTTCCACCATAAAATGACCTTCAGGCATCCCTCCGCGCTCGCGAGATTTTGTACGGTTCCCTGATTGCATTGGCCGATTCTGGCCAGCCGGATTTTGGCCAGATGAATTTTGGCCAGATGAATTCGGCTTTTTTGTTTTGGAAAAACTTGGCTTTCCTGAGCTTCGCAATGGACGGGGTGGGCGTTGTGATTTCAAGAAATAATCTCCCTAAAGTCTTTAGCTACTTTTTTTGCAATATCGTACGGAAGTGTGTCGCCGGAAATTTGCAATAAATAACGTGTTAATGATTCCACTCGAATTTCGAAGAAAATACGTCTCTCAAAATGCCGAGAACATTGCTGCATGATCCCTAATTCGGAATTCGCTGCAATGAGGCCTGAATGGTCCAGGTATAGCGAGTCCCCACATTCACTATTCAGGGCTAAACAAAATGCCGCTAAGTCACGAATTGGAGGCTTGATCCCAGCCGACTGAAATGCAAACATGGCAATCCCATGCAATAGCTGATAGCCGTCTAAAACCGCCTTCAATTGACCCATGCCACCGTCAAGCTGTAGCGGCTCTGCGTCGCGCAATCCAGACAAAGTTATGCGCCCAGCCGCAACTAACTTATGAACCGCCAGCAGAGTATTAGTCTCTGCCAATTTGCTACGCGCCAAAAACTCCTGGACGCTTGGTTCGTCTTCGCACAAGCTCATCACGTCTGCATTAAATGTCCCTAAAGCAAGACTGGGAAGGTCTGCATCTCGATTCAAATGTAATTTTACTGCGGGGCATATTCTTTGCCTAAACATTCGAAATTGAATGCCAAATGTATAGCTCTCTTCCAGCATCGCTTGCAGGCCCGATTCAAATGTAATCTCAATCGGCGCCTTGCCAGATTGAACTTCGATGTAGCACTTTTCGACGACGAAAATTCCGCGAAATATTTCAACAACCTGGGATTTAAGGGCATTCCAAAGGTCCACATTTGTAAAATCACCACTTCTTAAAAGCACTTGTCCAAACTTTGTTTTCCGATCGACTTGAACTGCAAATTTAGTCAATTGATCCAACGAAATTTTATCATTGCGATAAATAACTTCTCCAAGCCGGTCGTCCATCCATTCAGACGACGCGAACACCAGTTCTCCGTTGTTCAAAAAAAGACGCTTGACCCCAAATCCATACTCAACAAAAACCAAACCACTCCAGCGGCGATGATTCATGCCCTTTAGGAGGTCGTAAAGCATATCAGGAGTGCACTGCGCGAAGCCTTGAGAACCCTCTGGATTCATTGCTTTTCCGTCAGAATAGGCGAAAATCCGCGAGGAGTCTAAGTTGGCCACTTTCCACGGCTTGTTTTTGTCTATTTCGTTAGAAAAACCCTCCGTGGAAATAACCAAATTTTTGTCATCCCAGGTGGTTTTTGCGACATTTTTATTTGCTTCTTGGTTCATTGCTTTGATCCTTTACCGTCGTACCAATTAGAAATTGAATGTAAACCTTGCACTTATCCCTTAATTTTCTTCGTATCGATATCATATGATTTTATTTTCCGGTGGAGATTACTTCGCTCAATATTCAATGCGGATGCCGTTTTAGAAATATTCCAGTCATGCTCCTCAAGTTTACCAAGAATAAACGTTCGCTCAAATTCACTTTTAGCATCCTTAAGACTCTGGCCGGTCGAATTCATCTCCGAACCCTCGGAAAATCCCGTTGTGAAGCACTCTGGCAGGTCTCCTCGATCGATGTTGCCGCCAGTACTCATGATCAGCAGCCGTTCAAGAACATTTTTAAGCTCCCTAACATTTCCTGGCCACTCATAGGCCATTAAGGACACCATAACCTCAGGCGAAACCTTCGGCAGCATCGACCCGGTTGGGCAAAGTTCTCGCATGAAGAAATCTACTAAAGCTGGAATATCGTCTCGACGCTCGCGCAGTGGACTCATGTTTAAAGGAATGACGTTCAGGCGGTAGAAGAGATCTTCGCGAAAATTCCCAGTTCTTATGGCTTC
>CANJQY010000009.1 GCA_947476525.1 Oligoflexales bacterium | reverse complement strand
ACATCTTGGGATATTTTTAAAATCTTCACAAAGACCCCCATTAAGCTATTATAAGTCTTTTATCGGACCTTTAATAGACTTACTTTAGCACAGATGCGTAACTAGACATTGCTGGTATTCGACGATTGCCCATTTGCTATCCTGACGCACTTCGGGCTTGAGTGTTAAAGACCATCAAAAATCATTTTCAAAACATGGCCTTACAAAATTAACTAATTTTTTGCTTTTTTCTGCCGAGGAGTTCAATGCTTGGGGGTTTGGCTCTGGTGGTCGGGGTCAACTCACACAAGTAAAGGAGGATCGGTCTTTTATGCTCTGCAATTTACTGCCAAAGCATTCTGTGGCGAAAGCTACAACAACCGTTTTCGTAGATCTAAAAGCTCACCCGGAGACCGCAGGTCCTATTTGTTGAAGGCGCTTCTTCGCCATCTACTAACCTTGCGAATCGCGGCTTAGGCCCGGTCCACCGAAGAAGAGTTGCCGGTCGTTTGCTACGGCAAAATGCCACAAGCGACAAGTGCATGTAACCAATGATCATATGGCGGCCGTACGAAAGTGCGGCCGCTTTTTATTTATTTAGCCACAAGGGCCGCTTGCACCATTTTCGAGAAGTCCTCTGGCTTGAGAGAAGCTCCGCCGATCAGACCTCCGTCGATGTTTGGTTTTTGCAGAAGTTCTGCGCAGTTTAAAGCATTCATACTCCCGCCGTAAAGAACTCTCGTCGACTCGGCTCGCTCTTTGCCGAAATGTTTATCGATCAGACCTCGAATCATTTTATGGACGTCTTCTGCCTGCTCTGGCGTGGCGGTAAGGCCCGTTCCGATGGCCCATACGGGCTCGTAGGCGACGATAAACTCGTTGGCCCTCGCCTCGACTGACACGTGGGCGAAGGATGCCTCAAACTGCTTTGTAACAACGTCGTTTGTTTTACCCTGCTCACGTTCCGCTTTGGTTTCTCCGACGCATACCACTGGCAGAAGTCCCCGGAGGGCTAGGGCGTTCCATTTTTTACCGACCGCTTCGTCGTTTTCTGCAAAATATTGGCGACGCTCACTGTGACCAATGATAGAACCCGCAAGGCCGGCGTCGGCGAGCATGCCCGTAGATAACTCTCCAGTGAAAGCTCCCTGTTTTTCGAAGTGAACATTTTGCGCCAAAATTTTGACGCCTGATCCCGCTGTATTTGTGGAGCACGCGTCAAATAATGTTGCCGGAACACCGAAGGCAACGTCGACGACCCTTGTTACATTTTTCAGGTCGCCAAGGATCTTTGTGAACAATTGAAAAAATTCTGACGCCTCGGCGCGAGTTTTTTGCATCTTCCAATTGCCCGCAAGAAATTTTTTTCGGGTCATTGTGAACTCCCTTTTGTGAAAGATAGTTTACGGGCTCAGTCAGCTTTCAAGCCCAGCTATTTCGTTAAAACTTTCAGACCGGGCAGCACTTTCCCCTCGAGAAATTCAAGACTAGCTCCTCCACCAGTAGAAATATGCGTGATCTTTTCCGAAAATCCTGACTTATGCATCGCCGAGACTGAGTCACCTCCGCCCACGACTGTTTTTCCATGCACTTCCGCCATCGCAGCGGCCATTGCCATGGTACCCTTGGAAAATTTATCCCACTCGAACACACCCATAGGACCATTCCACAAGACGGTTTTGGAATCTCGCACAACTTTAGAGAATGTGGCTTGGGTCAATGGACCAATATCAAGGCCCATCAGCCCGTCGGCAATAGCCCCGGATACAGGGACTGCGTCGGCAGTCTCAGAAAATTCCTTGGCACAGATGTGATCTGTTGGCAAAAATATCTGTACTTTACGAGCCTCCGCGTTGCGCATGATCGTTTCCACTAAAGCCATTTTATCGGCTTCGACCCGTGACATGCCAACGTTAACACCCTTGTACTTGAGGAAGGTGTATGCCATCGCTCCGCCGATAAGCATGTTATTACAGCTGTTCAGTAAATTTAATATCACCAAGATCTTGTCACTCACCTTACTGCCGCCCATGATCACTGTGAACGGGCCTTGAGGCTTGGTGATGATGCTGCTGAGTGCAGCTATTTCCTTTTGTATCAAATAACCTGCCGCTCTTTTCTCTACCGAGAGTATCTCCGCCGCGGCACTAACGCTGGCATGGGCTCGGTGACACGTGCCAAACGCATCATTTACATAGAAGTCATATCCGTCGATCAGGTGGTGAGCAAAGTCAATGTCGTTAGCTTCTTCGCCTGCATGGAAGCGCAGATTTTCAAGAAGCAAGACTTGATTTTTTCCCAATGAATTAAGCAACTGAATGGAAGAGGACTCGGTATAGTCTGGAAACAAAACAATTTCGCGTTCAAGCAATTCCGCAAGCCTTGTTCCGACTGGCTCCAAACTATCGGCAGGGCTGCCGCCAACCTGGGGCCTGCCGAGGTGGCTGGCTATAGTTAATTTTTTAGTTCTTTCCAATATGTATTTTATCGTTGGCAATGCCTGTGTGATTCTAGTGTCGTCTTGGATGACGCCATTTTTTATTGGCACATTTAAATCAAGGCGTAAAAAAACTCTTTTACCGGTTAACTCTAAATCTTCTATTTTGCGTAGCTGCATCAAAAATTTCTCCGTTTGCTCAATTGGGTGATAAAATGCTAAGAGCAATATTATTCGTAACGTTATCGGATACCTTACACGATGATAGGGGTCAACATGGCAGACAAAAAAACTCACTTATTGGTCATAGACCCCCTAGAACGCCTAAACCTTGCTTGGGATACTTCCATTAAAATTGCGTTTGCACTCTCAAACCTCAGTCATGACGTTTATTTTTGCACCGGGAAGGATATCTCGAGGTCTCTGCACCCCTCAGGGGCGTTTGCTTTTGCACAAAAGATGAATTTTGGCGATAAACCGAATGACCTAACCCTTTCCCTGCCAGTGAGGCTATCTCTTGATGATTTTTCAGCCATTCACATGCGCAGGGAGCCCCCCTATGACCTCGATTATATCGGCACACTGTGGATTTTAGATTCTGTGACGAGCCACGTCCCGGTATTCAATTTGCCGAAGGCATTACTCGAAATAAATGAAAAACTGTCTATCTTAGACTTTCCGCTATTTACAAAAGCGGCGATCGTATCCAGTGATGCGGGCGAACTATTTTCATTTGCTACAGAAAGGTGTGCGTCGAATATTGTTATTAAGCCTCTAGGACTCTACGGTGGGCGCGGCGTGGAGCACGTCGACGGTGATCGCGGGCTCCTGGAAAAGCTGCATTTAGCCACCTTAAACGGCAAGGAATCTCGGATGGTACAAGCGTTTGATCCCGCCATTCATCAAGGCGAGGTCAGGGCGTTTACGGTTGCCGGTAAGCCCGTAGCGTGGTGCCTCAAGGTTCCCGCCAAAGGCGAATTTCTAGCGAACACGAGGGCTGGCTCAACTTTGGAGAACTACCAACCAACCAAAAGAGACCTTGATGTTGCCATCGGCGTGGCTGAAACACTCATGAAACGAGGCGTCGTGTTCGCCGGCATCGATATGATCGGCGGCTGGCTAAGTGAAGTCAACATCACCTGCCCGGCCCTACTCTTGCCTGAAAGGGCTAGCCTAAAAGGCTTTGAACAGATTGCCAAAACAATCGCCAGCCTTCTCACCCACTGAGTAAATGCCACTTGTGCTATTAAAAACACTGGACTTTTATGTGCTTAACCTAATAATATATTTTAGCTATTTTTTAAAAAGGGACTTTATTTTCATTCACGTTTGGAGAGCCTATTTATGAATAAAACGATTGCAAAAACTTCTTTGATTTCCGCCCTGATGTTTGCCCTTGCAAGCTTCGTTAGCTGTAATAAGTGCTCAAGCACAGATACACCTACTCCTGAGGGTGCCACCACCCAACCCGGCGCCACAACAGCTGCGGCCGCGGGGGCTACTGAACTAAAAATAGACACGCTAAAGCCCGGTGCAGCAGGTGGCCTAACAGCCGCTGCCGGCAAAAAAGTGACTGTTCACTACACTGGCGCCCTCGCCGATGGTAAAGTATTTGACTCGAGCGAGACCCGGAAAATTCCATTTACGTTTCTTTTAGGTGCGGGCCAAGTCATCCCCGGTTGGGACAAAGGTGTGGTCGGCATGACGATTGGCGAACGCCGTAAGCTCACCATCCCTGGAAACCAGGCCTACGGAGAAAAAGGCGTAGCAAACATCATTCCTCCGAATGCCACACTCATTTTTGAGGTCGAGTTGCTCAACGTAGAGTGAATTAATCGTTAAATAAATTAGCCTTGAAGAAAAGTAGCGCATGAAAGAAACAACGTTATGAAAGCAACCGTTCTACGGCAAAAGTATATCGAATTTTATAAAAGCAAACTCCACGCACAGATCCCTTCGGGCTCACTGCAACCAGAAAATGATCCCACCATTTTGTTTACCACCGCAGGCATGCACCCGCTAGTGCCATACCTAATGGGGGCCTCGCACCCAGCAGGAAAACGCTTGGTGAACTCCCAAAAATGCATTCGCACCCAAGACATCGACGAGGTTGGGGATGATTGGCATTGCACATTTTTTGAAATGCTGGGCAATTGGAGTCTCGGCGATTACTTTAAGGAAGAGGCGATTGGTTGGACGTATGAATTTCTCACCAAAGTTTTGCCGTTTAAGCCTGAACAGCTCGCCTGCACAGTGTTTGCTGGAGAGTCTTCGGCGAGCGGTGACATCCCGTTTGACGAAACAAGCTACAACGCGTGGTTGAAGTTAGGGATCCCGAAAGAGCGCTTATTTAAGCTTCCGAGGGAAGACAATTTTTGGGGTCCTGTCGGCGGCGCAGGGCCTTGCGGTCCAGACTCGGAATCATTTTTTATAACCTGCGATTACTGTAAACTAAACGATCCAGCCTGTTCGCCCGCCTGCAAATGTGGACGCTATGTTGAAATCTGCAATAACGTATTTATGGAATATGAAAAGAAAAAAGACGGTGGTTTTGTCAAATTGCCCAAACCAAACGTCGACTTCGGCATGGGACTGCTGCGCGTTTGTTCGATCTTAAGCGGGTCGTCGAGCGTTTATGAATCGTCAATTTATGAGCCCGCCATGACGTTTATAAAAGCCCATTGTCCTGACCTCAAAATGACCGAACATCGAATTATTGTCGATCATATCCAAGCCGCAATGTTTGCCATTGCCGACGGCGTTCTTCCAAGCAACGTCGGTTCGGGCTATATCGTTCGTCGAGTGCTCCGCCGAGCCTTTCGCTTAGCGAACAAAGCTCACCTTGAACCTCAGTATATTGACCGGTTAGTAGACTCGTTCATTGGCGTTTACGATGGGCACTATCAAGACGTTTCCGCCAAACGAAACGGCATCGTTGGGGCGATTCGTGAGGAGGAAGAAAAATTCTCTAAAGCACTTGGCCAAGGCCTCAAACACTTAGAGAAGGAGCTGTCAAAATTAACTGGCAACATTATTGACGGCAACATGGCCTTTTTTATGTTTGAAACCTTCGGCTTCCCCCTCGAAGTCACCCAAGAGATCGCCGCTGAACGTGGCCTTAAAGTCGACGTCGATACCTACCTCAAGGCCTTTGAGGAGCATCAAGCTAAAAGCAGGATGGCCGGCGAAAAACTGTTTAAAGGCGGACTGGCCGATTCCTCTGAAGAGAGCACAAAATTGCACACCGCTACCCACCTGCTCCACGAGGCACTTCGCCGAGTACTGGGCCCCCATGTTGAGCAAAAAGGCAGTAACATTACCCCTGAAAGGCTGCGTTTTGACTTTAGCCACCCAGATAAAATGACGCCCGAGCAAATTAAAAATGTGGAAGATTTAGTGAACGAACAAATTAAAAAAAGCATGACCATCGAACTAAAAGAAATGACGCTCGACGAGGCCAAAGCAAAAGGGGCCATTGGACTGTTTGAAAATAAATATGGTGACCGCGTCAACGTCTACTTCATGGGAGACTTCTCGACCGAAGTTTGTGGAGGGCCCCACATCAAAAACACTAAAGAGCTCGGCAGCTTTAAAATCCAAAAGGAAGAGGCCTCCAGTCGCGGTATACGGCGCATCAAGGCTGTGGTTCATAGCGAGAGTTAATGTGCGCGACGATGGGTGTCCCTTTAAACTTACCATCATGTTGTAGTCTTGTCCGCGCACCGCTAGCGGCCGGTGAAGTCCTCAACTTGAACCTGCCGAAGTCGGCCGCTTGCTTTCGCGGTTCGCAATGTTAGGATGCAACGCGCTGTAATATATACATAAATTTTGTTTTCAGTAGTTCCTCCAAAAAATTGCCGATGCTTCTCTTTATAAGGTGGTCTCCCCTATTCACTTGGGAAGACGCCTCGCAAATAGGGGGCGCTCATGAATCTTATTGCCAAATATTCTTTGATTACAGGTGTGCTAGTCGGTGCCTTCACGAACTTTATAGCCTGCGGCTCGCAGCTCTATAAGGCTAGCCTTGCAGACGACAACGGTCCCGAAGAACCCACTCAATCAGAAGCCAACAGCGCAGACCCAACCTCTACTGAATTTGGCCTTCACGCCCCGTCCGGCTGGGTTAACCTTCCTGTTATTTACAAGTCAGACCGCACGCTGTCAGACGTCCAATTAAAGGCCTTACAATTGGCCATGAAAACGTGGGAAACGGCTGTCGGCAAACCCTTGTTTGAGTACAAAGGCGTCCATGGAAGTATAACTGGAGACAGTTTCCCTGACCTGTTCTCGTCACTTTCTGACAAGATCAATGGTCAATATATGGATACCAACTGGTCCAAAACAGGGAAGAGTAAGCAGGTTCTGGCGACTACAATTTGGAGCAACCCCAATAACGCCTACCAACTTATTGATAATGCCGATATTCGCTACAACTCAGACCTGTATCTAATCACTGACGCCATCCGCAATTCTCCCACCGATGAGCGGGAAGTGGTCGACATGCAAAGTCTGGCCACCCATGAGCTAGGCCACCTTTTGGGCTTGTCACACATCAAAGATTCCTACGACAGCAGCTCCATTATGAACCCAAGCTTGATCATCGGCGAGGGCCTCGCCACCCGCTCGATCTCGGTGGGGGACGTCAAGCGTGTGCAAAAAATTTACGGCTGCTACGGCACTGCCTGTGATGCTGAATTGACGGCAAGAACCATTATGCAATCAGGAGAACATTACGGTTTGTCGGACAAAGCAAAAGCCGAGGCCGCTCACTAGCCATGCTGGCGACGAAAAATCAGAGCCCTTTCTTTGTGCTTTTTGCCGCAAAGGCCCATTTAGGACTCTAACTTGTTAATTGTATATGCTAAAATCAGCGCTAATTCTTGAATTGAACGGCGCGAGGTTTTTTTATGTCGGAAATGGAAATCACTTACGATCCCAAGGTTTTTGAGACGAAGTGGTACGACCACTGGATGAAAGGTGGTTTTTTTAGGGCTGAAGTCGATACAACGAAAAAACCGTACACCATTTTGATGCCCCCGCCAAACGTCACAGCCCAGCTGCACATGGGCCACGGCACCACCTACACGGCCCAAGATATTCTTGTGCGTTGGAAGCGCATGAAGGGCTTTAATGCCCTTTGGCTTCCGGGCACTGACCACGCAGGCATTGCCACGCAGATGATGGTGGAAAAATCTCTTGAAAAAGAAGGAAAAACACGCCAACAAATTGGGCGTGACGCGATGCTCGTCAGACTTCATGCATGGAAAGATAAATACGGCGGCATGATTTCCGAACAGTTTAAATCCATGGGCTTTTCCTGCGACTGGTCACGGGAAGCCTACACCATGGATCCCGGCCTGAGCAAAGCGGTCAGGTCAATATTTGTTGAGCTATATAATGCAGGCCTCATCTACCGCGGAGAACGCCTAGTAAATTGGGATCCGACCCTCAAAACAGCTATCAGTGATGATGAAATCGAAACCGTTGAAATGAACGCTACGATATGGACGTTTAATTACCCAATCCATGAGCTCCCTGGCCAATTTATTGGTATCGCAACCACAAGACCAGAAACCCTACTTGGCGACACGGCGGTCGCCGTTAATCCGGACGACGAACGCTACCAGCATTTAATTGGAAAGCACGTTAAACTTCCGTTTACTGACCGCGTGATTCCAATTATTGCTGACAGTTATGTGTCGGCAGATTTCGGCACTGGCTGCGTTAAAATAACGCCGGCCCATGATTTTAACGATTTTGAGATGGGTAAACGCCACAAACTTCCTTTCATCAGCATCCTGAACGAAGATGCGACCATCTCGGATAATTGCCCTGAAAGATTTAGGGGCCTTGACCGATTCGTGGCACGTAAAGAAGTTGTAAAAGGCATGAAAGAATTGGGGCTATACCTCAAAGACGAGACGCACCGCAATGCCGTGCCACACTCCGACCGTTCGAAATCAATACTGGAGCCGCGTTTGTCTCTCCAGTGGTACGTAAAAATGAAGGAGTTAGCCCTTCCTGCTATTGAAGTTGCGAAGAATGGGGAACTTAATTTTCACCCTGATTTATGGAAAAAAACATACCTTCATTGGCTTGAAAATATTCAAGACTGGTGCATCAGCCGCCAAATTTGGTGGGGCCACCGCATTCCTATTTGGTACTGTAAAAAATGCTCTAACACCACCACCGGCATGGACGATCCTGCGGCCTGCGCAACGTGTGGTAGTGCTGAAATTAAACAAGACGACGACGTGCTTGACACGTGGTTTAGCAGTTGGCTTTGGCCAATCTCCCCTTTCGGTTGGCCAGAGAAAACGAAAGATCTCGATTATTTTTATCCGACCGATACGCTGGTTACGGCCAACGAAATTTTATTTCTCTGGGTTGCACGAATGGTGATGGTTGGCCTAAAAACGAAAGGCCAAGTACCGTTTAAAGATGTCTACATGGCCGCCACGATATGTGACAAGCAAGGCCGCAAGTTTTCGAAAACTCTCGGCAACGGAATCGATCCGCTAGACGTTATCGCCAAACACGGAACCGATGCTCTACGTTTTACCGGAGTCGCGTTGTCGCCTCTTGGTGGGCGTGTGCGGATGGATATTGGGGATTTTGAGCACGGAGCAAGATTTGTTAATAAGCTGTGGAATTCTGCTCGCTTTCTATTACGCTCGACATCAAAAGATGCCACAATTGAGCCCTTAAACCCTCTGACTATGGACCTTGCAAGTAAGTGGCTGGTCGAGGAATTTGCACGCACGGCTGACGACGTTGATAAATTGTTAAACCAGTTTCGGATCAACGAGGCGATTAACCGAGTGTACCAGTTTACGTGGGGCAGCTACTGCGACTGGGGTTTAGAGTGTGCCAAAGAAGCTCTGACGGGAAGTGACCAGAAGGCAAAGGCACAGGCTGTTAGTGTTTTAGTCTATGTGTTTGAGGGAATTTTGAGATTTCTTTCTCCGGTTATGCCGTTCATCACTGAAGAACTCTGGTCTAGGATTCCGTCTCATCCTGCTTGGGCGAGGCCAGCTAGCCTAGTTATTGCCGACTACCCTGACGGCACCACGCTGCAGCGTTTTTCGGAGGCCGCCGACCAGTGGAGTCTTGTCCAAGATTTAATTACCGGCATTCGATCGGCTCGGGCTATGGCGAATATTAATCCAAAGGAAACGGTTGACGTCCACATGAGGGCTGACGTGGCACTCAGTAAAATTGTGAACGACGCAGGGCCCCTTATTAAGCGACTAGCCACCGTTAAAGACCTCCAAGCAAGTCCAACCATGCCACGCCCAGGCCAGTCACTTGTGAGTGTTGGCAAAGGCTTTGAGGCCTATATTCCGGCGGCCGGAATTTTGGATGTGACAGCCGAACGCAAACGACTGACAGGAGAACGCGACCGCATTTCAAAAGTTTTAACCGGGCTGAAAGCTAAATTAGACAATCCTAATTTCGCCTCGCGCGCCCCAGAAGATGTGCTGCTGCAAACTAAAGAGCAACTGGAAAACATGACTAGCCAGCTAAAAAGTTTAGAGCAAAACATCGAGGCCCTCAATTAAATTTCCTGAATTAGCAAAACACAATGTGTGTTGCTGCTATACTTAAAGAAGACTTCGGCTGAATTTGATTAAACTCTAATTTGGCAGATGACTACCGAGATATTATCGTCGCCGCCACAGTTATTGGCCTCGGAAATAAGTTGGTCAACTGCCAAAGCACCGTACTTCCTGCAATAACTACTGATTTTTTCTGCCGAAACCCTTCCGTGCAGGCCATCACTACAGATTAAAATTAAATCGTCAACCTCCAGAGCAAGTATAAAAGAATCAACGTCTTCTTGCTCCTGATACCCGACGCTGCGAGTGATTACATTTCGGAGGTGATGATTTTCGGCCTCCTCCTTGGTAATAATTCCGGCCCGAATTTGCTCGCTAACCAGGCTGTGATCCGTGGTAATTTGGTAAATATAGCCACAGCGAATCAAATAAAGTCGACTGTCCCCCACGTGGGCTATAAGCAGAGAATTGCCGACAAGCCTCGCCACTGTGGCGGTTGTGCCCATGCCCTTTAAGTTTGGCTCCTCAAGCGCCCGCTCATAAATTCGCATGGACGCGTAGTTTATCGATTCCGCAACGATCGCCGCCGCGGCGCCGATATTTACTTTAGGTTCCTGCAAATAGGGCACAAGCTTGGAGTCAAGATAAGCCCGAACATTGACTACAGCTAAGGCGCTGGCGATTTCACCGCCGGCATGCCCGCCCATCCCGTCAGCCACGATAAATAGCCCACGCTTACTGTCGCAAAGGTAAGAATCTTGATTTGTCGAACGCACCAGTCCTATGTCCGTGCTTCCCACGCTAGAAATGGTGAAATCTATTTGACTCACAAGAGGCGGCCTCCGTCAAAGGGCTTTTTACACTTGGTCACTCAAGCATACCACATGTGGACGTCAGGTTACGAGGATGGGGCCCCGATATATTTTGCTGCAAGCATAACACAAAGGCAGGCCAACGCATGATTGATCTGTCCGGTGCGCACGAGTCCATCTAAATCTTTCACATCAATTAGCTCAAGAGTAATCCTCTCGTCGAGATCCGGGAAGTGCTTGCGAGTGGTGGTGGGTTGACAGCCTAAGGCCACAAAAAAATGACATCGATTGGTCATAATCGCCGGGTTAGGGTTGATCGAACCCAGTGGCAAAAAACGCTGACTAACAAACCCCGTCTCCTCCTCAAGCTCTCGTGCGGCGGCCATGGTAGGATCTTTTTCGTGCGGATCCATCACGCCGCCAGGAGTTTCAAGAACATACGTCATGGCTCCGACTCGCGGTTGCCTGATCAATATGACTTGACCACCACTCGTAACAGGTAAAACATTGACCCAGTCGGGTGCTGAAAGCCGAAAATAGGAATGACTTGGCTTTAAGTCCGTTAGTTCAAACGTGATTTCCTCGACCTCAAACGGATGGGTTTTAAGGATGGATTTCTTTTCAATTAATTTCATGTATCAATCGTCCTATCTCGCCAACGAGTGTGTCAGCAGTTAAGGTTGCCGCCAACCGAAAGTTTTCTTGCCATTGTTTTCTCGCAGTAGGCCCGACCTCGTTGGTCGAGGCTACGACAGCCGTAAAAGATTTTGCGTGGGAAAGCCATGCTCTGGCAACACCATAGAGCTCAAGTGTTTCAAGCATAATTGGACCGCCATGGGAAGGCTCACTTGCCACCGTGACTCCAACACTCCCCAACACGTCACATATCGGCAAGCGCAGTGGCAGCCCTTCAAATTGGCAAACTGGATCAAACTGTTTCAGTAGTTCGCACTGACCTCGACGCACGTCAAAGGGGGCAAGTTTAGCCGAACTGGCACGGTAAATAGTCACCGCAGAAAACGGCCCGATAATGCCGCCAGTGCAGCAGAAGACCACGTCTCGGCCACGAATAAAATTCTGCAGTCGAGAAGCCGTGATCGTCGATTGTGTAAGCCCTACGCCTGTGATGATATTGGTTACAGGAATCGCGGAGCCTTCTAATAGGCGCACCAATTCTGCAGTTTCAAACGACGCAGCACTTGCGATAATAAGCCGGCTCATACGACCCTAGACCGCTAAAAGGTGGCAAATCACGACGGGTTTTTTCTTTAGCACTTGAAACATATAGCGCCGCATTTCGACCCGCATTTGGTCTTCTAGTTTTTCGTGGTTTGTTTCCCTGGCCGCAATTCCATTTTTAAAACCCTTTTTAGCGGCTGCGAGTAGAGAATTCTGAAATTGTTTAAAGTCCATGTCTTTTGGCGGAACTAGTCCTTGAACATCAAGGCTAGGCACGCCAATCATCTTCGAATCACTTTTGCGGTATGCCGCCGCAATTACAACGAGACCAAGTTCGCCGATTCGAAGTCGCTCTCGAAGCGTCTCGTAGGACAATAGTTCGAGGGATTCGCTGTCGACGAACACGCGATTAACATCAATCCGGTCTGTGATAGCCGTCGTCTTCTGATCGATGTCGATGACGTCCCCATTTTCGATCACGAAGGTGTTGGTACCAACCAACCCAACTTCAGCAGGAATTTTTGAATTGCTTAAAAGGTGACTAAAAGTTCCGTGCACAGGAATGAAGTTTTTGGGACGCAGTGCCTTGACAAGATCCTTCAGCTCTTCGCGGTAGCTGTGGCCGCTAACGTGAATAAGCGGGTCATTTCGGGCAGAAAATATCGTTGCGCCCCGCCGCTCGAGTTTGCTCATCATGTTTTGAATTTCGCGTTCGTTTCCCGGAATAGTTCTGCTACTAAAAATAACCACGTCTCCAGGGGTGACAGAAAATTGCCGATGCTCACCATTAGCAATACGCATAATGGCCGCTCGGTACTCTCCTTGGCTCCCGGTAGCGATGACGCAAAGTTTAGAACGGTCCATGGTAGCCGCAACGCTTGAATCCACAATTAGACCGGGATTCGGCGTGAAAAGCCCGAGTTCTGACGCCACTTTAAGGCAATTATCAAGACCTCCGCCTAGTATCAAAGCTTTCCTACCTGTGGCTTCGCAGGCGTTCAATATGGTTTTCAGGCGCCAAAAATTACTGCTGAACGTTGTCACAATCACCGCCCCGTTGCCCGCACCCTTAAACGCCGACTTCATCGGCTCTAACACGACGCTTTCCGAGGGGCTGTATCCTTTGACATGGGAATTTGTGCTGTCAGCCAATAAAACGTGGATGCCCTCTTTGCCGAGTTTTTCTAGGTGGGGAATATTTACGGGCTTTTCCATTATGGGAGTAAAATCAAATTTAAAATCTCCGGTGTGAAAAATATTAAATTTGGGGTGGCGAATCATCAGGGCACACGAATCGGGAATACTATGGTTGAATGGCACAAATTCAATCGAGAAATCCTCGCATTCGACTCTGTCTCCGGCACCGACTACGTGAATCGGGTAACGAGTTTTTATGTTGCGGCGATCCAATTTATTGTGGATGAGTTTGGCAGCCCAAGGCGTCGTGTAAACTGGACCTGGCCAACGGTCGAGCATAAACGGGAGTGCCCCGATATGATCCTCATGGCCATGGGTCATGATGTAGGCGTAAACACCGCCAAATTGGTCAATCCACGGCGCCATATCCGGAAAAAGCGATTCAACGCCTAATTTGGCGGGATCTGGAAAACTAACCCCAGCGTCCACCAAATAGAGACGGTCGTCACAGATGTATCCGGTCATGTTCATTCCGAACTCGCCACAGCCGCCGAATGGTATAATACGAATAGAGTCTTTTTTGAAATTGGTAATAGCAGGATTTTTCATGTTCTTCTTTCAAAGGCGCATCGAGACGTTATTCTAGGAGTCAAGACGCCAAAATTTATTAAACGAAGGGGTTAGGATTATCCTTTATCCCTTGAGAATTCAAACGGGTAACGAACTTCGACAGAGCCACCGCGTGGTTTTGGAAATTTCCACGTTGCAATTCTGTCATGAATGCAGCGAACGAACTCATCATCTTTGAGCGAATTTGTTAACAAGTCCACCACAGAAACTAGCCCACGAGAATCAATTCGAACGCGCCACTCCATGGCCCCCTTTGTCGCTTGATTTCTGCGCAGTGCGATTTCATAGCACAGGCGGAGCTGATATCGCCCCGCCGCCACGGTACGTTCCACATCCGACGGATCAATGTGGCCGGCAAGCGGCTCAACAATCTTGGGGACTTCACGCTCGGGAGTGCCCCACGTCGACGCCTTAAGAAAACTCAATTCGCCGTTACCCGGCTTGGTAAAATCTGGAGCGAGCCAGACGAGGCCATCTTGGACCAGCGGAGCACCCACGACGGAAAAGCAGCAATTGGAAAGCCCAAATTGTAGGCGGTCCTTTCCAAAAATATCTATTTGCTGCAAGGCAGCTTTGGCACCTGCCGCCTTCGCTTGAGCAAATTGCTCCTTATCGTCACTTTGTATCCCCTGAAAGCTCTCAGAAATCTTTCTAAAATTATCTGTGGTCTTAGATGCCCCTTTGCGCGGATCAAAGTTGTAGCCAATATCATTTAAAAAATTGGCGGCTACCACCACTCGCCGATTTGCCAAGGCATCAGAGGAGCTCATGAGTACTTCTATTTTATCGAAAACTCGGCCCACGCGACCGTCAAGACTCTCACCGGTCGCCATGGGCACTGATAGTATGGTGCGTGCCGACTCAAGGACGTCTACCTGGGCTTGCTGCCGAACCGCAGCAGCATCAAGAATTTTCCCTTGCTCCGCACGAAGTTTCTCATATTGCTGTACTGTCGAAGGGAAAAGGGGCCCAACCTTTTCGGGCGCCACCCCGAATCCTACCACGCTGGCAAGGTCAGAATAAAAGATCCAGACGCTCCGAATCAAATCCAGACGATCAAGGCCGTCTTGCAGGATGTTGGGGGCTTCGCCTAAAAAGCGATGTGAAATAAACGGAAGCAGGCGCTCTGCGGGTATTTCTAGAAGGTTTGGATAGTGCTCGTTTGGGCGGCTTACTAGGGTGGCCAAAGCAAACATGCAAATGACAGCCGACGCAGCTGCCGCGACTCCAATCGCCGTCCACTCTTGCATTGAGTCAGCAATGAACGTCAGTGGTGAGGCCATGTATCCGGTGCGCCGCGCCACCGGTATTTCAGATGGGCGGCTTTGCGGGCCTACCCGAATGGCTAGGGAGAGATCTTCATAGCGCAAACTAGCCGTGGTCGTGCTTGTGATGGGAAAATAGCTGTTACGTTTCGTGGTAGTTCCGAGCACGTGAACCGTTGAGTCGCTTTGTAGGACCCCGTCCCACGGAATTTGTGGATTTAGTAGCAGTCCGTTTTTGGTATTCAAAATAATTTCAAGATCGTCCCAAAGGGGCCATATTACCGACCTAATTTCACAAAATCGCCCCTTGCCTGCCGTGACTGCGCGCCGCCTTGAAAAAGGCCTAGAGCATGACCCTACTAGCGCGCCGCTTCGAAAAATGCTGACGTGCAAATATTTTGCTTGTGAATTTTTAGACTTTACACGGGCCATTTTTTTCTCTTGTCTCCATCAATTTAGGGCGAATGTTCACCGAACGATCCTTGTTTCAAATCCGTAGCGCGAAAAACCAGCGCCCGCCAAGGCGTAGATTATCGGCCTAACATGCTGATACGTCAGGCTTTGATCGACAGATAAGGCTGCCGAATTTTGGTTGCCGGAAAGCTGCCCGCTTCTGACCGAGCTAGCAACCAAATAGCGCGCACGCGCCGTTAAGTAGTCCTGTAAAACAGCGAGCTGTGCTTTGTCAGGGCCGCTCATTGGCCAAGAAAACGTATCGCCTTCAGGAGTTGCTATAACTATTAAATCATTACGAATGCCGACACTAAGCCAAATTTCTTTATCCTCCATAGTGACTCCGCTCATTTCAATTGGTCGCGCCAGTGAAAAAAGTTTCCGGTTCACTTGCAGACCGGTGTAGATCGTCAAAATCCCAACCGCCAAAAATGGAATAAACAGCGCCCCAGCTTGAAAGGGCGCTTCAGTTTTCAGGCGCTGCGATTGACGGTCAAACGCCGTTTTTGCACAGCGCAAACGCGGGAGATTTTTCATAGCACCCCCCCAGCAAGCACGACATGACTGAACGATTTACTGGCTCTGAGGCTAGCAATGACGCCACTAATAACTGCAATTGGAACGCGCGGATCTGGCAACACGATCACAAGACCATCACTTCTTAGGCCAAGGCGATTTTTGCGATCAAGGCTCCACTCGCCAGCCTGTGCAAGCAGAGTCGCGACCTGAGGTGAGCCATCTGCGTGGGGGACAATAAATTTATTTCGCACATCGTCGCGGTGACGAGTAAAAGCCGGGAGATCCCCGAAAATCATTTCCGTCGGTGTCAGAGCTACAACCATTGTTGACGTGCCGATGCTGACAGACGGCATTTCCCTGAACTTGTGTATGGATGGATCAACAAAGGGTTGAGACGCGACCGGCAAATCGACGTCAACAAACCCCCACGTCCCTCCGATTGTTACCGCGCGTGACGTGTAGGTGACAATAGAAAGCAGTGCGCAAAGCGCCAAAGATGAAAGTACAGAATCTGATATAATTGACTCAGATAATCTCTTCTTCATCCCTGATATCTTCGACTGAATTATCGGCGACGTGGACATCTGGCGCTCCCTGTGGTACTGGTTGGGCTTCATAGGACATTTGCGTCTGTGGTGCAATATTCATTTCGCTAATCGGCGCGGCAGGCATCGAAACAGGCATGAAGCTCGCGACTTCTGGTGGAACCAACAAATTATGAAGCACGGTGACACCGTAGTGCATCTTTTCGGTCAAACTGACCGCAGCACCACGCACGATATAATAGCCAACTAAAATAAACATGCTCAACAGAATTCCAAAGGCCGCAGGGTTCAACGCTCGCGCGATATCTTCGCCTAGGCTGGCTTGCTTTTGGACGGAGTCCAAAACACTAATGGCATGAAAGGTATTCCACAGAGAATCAATGGCCCCGAGCACTCCGGTCAATAAAATTAGGGTTGAAATGGCCATCAAACCACTGATGCGAGACTCAATGCGTGGAAGAAAATAAATGGTCTCCTCCTCAATCGCGCCGCGAATGGTGGTGGGGTCACTCTCAGCTGCTTCCAGGGCTTTGCGGGCGATACCTGCCAACGAGGTGTTGCTAAAACTTTTACAGTAGCTGAGGGCCCGCGTGGTATCTTCTGCCGTCAAAAGGTTTTTGAGATTCAATAAAAATTTCCCGAAATCCATGTGATAAACAAACTGGAGCATGATAAACCGCTCAAACACGATGGTGAATGCGATAAATCCCAACACCAGCATAGTGGTTAGATAAATATTACCTCTTTGAAAACTCGCCGCAATTTCTCCAAACATTAGATCCTCCAAGTCGTGGACAAGAAAAAATATCCCTACTTCTATTGTACAGGTAGGGAATGACGAATGCCAAATTTTGGTCATTTGTTAGGCTTATAAGGCGGAAAGTGGAACTTACCTAGCTCACCAAAAGGCCAACCTATTTGAGGTAAGAGGGCTCAAACATTGCTTTTTTGGTAGATAATGGCCTTTACTACCAAAAATGCTCAAAAGTATAACCTCTTAGGCTACGGCTATGGATCGTCGGAGTCTTTTTTGACGGAATTATTTTTAGTGCTAGTTTTTTGAGTAAGAGTGCCCGCCTCCCATGCGGAAGTGAAGGCCTTCAAAATGTCAGGGTCAAACAAATCTTTTTCTTTCCCCAACTTGTCAACAGCGTCCCCCGCCTCTAAAAATCCAGAATAAGAGCGCCCACTAATCATCGCATCGAAAACGTCGGCAACAGCGATGATGCGGCCGAAAAAGGGGATGTCTTCCCCCACGAGGCCATCGGGATAACCAGAGCCGTCCCATTTTTCGTGATGATATTTGACGCCAGAGAGAAACCTCTTTGCGTTAGGTAGGTGCGCCACGATGTTGGCGCCAATCGTGGGATGCTGTTTGATTTCTTCATATTCATCGGCGGTCAGTAGGGACGCTTTTCGCAAAATGGCATCGGGAACGCCAATTTTTCCTAGGTCATGGCACAAGGCACTCATCAGCAGTAGCCGTTGGACCTCTCGGTCAAGGTTCATCTGCTCCGCGATTGCAAGACTATAGCGGCTAACCCGCTCTGAGTGGCCGTGGGTATACGTGTCCTTCGCCTCAAGGGTGGCAACCATGGCTTCGATCATCCCGACGCTGAAATTTTCGAGATCTTGCCTCAACATAAATGAGTCAATGGAAGAAGCCACGCGCTCTATTAGAAACCTTAAAGGTTCTACCGCCTCTTCGGACAAAGGCGTAGCGACATCATCTACCTCTAGGTGGATGACTCCTAGAATTAATCCGAGGTGTATGATCGGTAGTAATATTCTGTGCCTAGACACCTCCGTGGAATTCCCGCTGTTCGGAGCGATCAGCGATCCTTGTTTCCTTGAAATGACATCTTCCAGAGCTCGCCGGCTAAAAAAGAACTTACTGGCTGAATTCGTGTGCCGCGCGGCCAAAGGGATGAGGCGTCTTGAATTCGGCGACCAAATAAATAGGACAGATCTTGAAATTTTTTCATTGAGTGTGTGAATGCCTTTTAGAATATTTGCGCCACACTCTTTGACGTCGTCGGAAGAGAGGATATTAGCCTGCAAGTCGAAAATTTTTCTCAGTAAATCGGCCGTCAAGCCACTACCTTGAAGTTCAATTTCTGAGGCCATTCTTTTAGACGAAATTGGGGCAACCCCATCATAACTGCCCGAAACTGCGATCGGCCCACCCACTTCGAGAAGGTCTTCTGCCAGTGCGAAGTGCTCAAGTTCCGCCATTTCAGTCGCAAGGTCGACTTGGGTTTCAGGTGTTAAAAATACAAATTCTGTGTCACCAACTAGAATTCTATCTCCACTAGTGACCACGCAGTTTGTCACATTTTCACCGTTCAAATATGTTCCATTTCTACTTTGCAAATCTTCCACAATATATAGCTTGTCCCGCTTTTTTATTCGCGCATGATTGCGACTAACGCGGTCATCATCAATGTGGAGCACCGAAGCTGGGTCGCGACCGATCGTCGCAGGCCATTGGACAATGGTTGCCCGCCGCCCTGATGTTTTGCCCCTAGTGATGATTGCAATGGCCATGAACTATTCCCTTAATTTTCACTTTACCTATCCATTCAGTTTCGATTTGCACCTTGCCAAGACCGAATATAAAGCGTCGAAACGCGAATTTTCGAAGTCATATATTAGTGGGGAACTTTACCAAAAATAACCTATTACCTTGTAGATCTCCGAACATTGACAACAACCCGTACCCCCCAGAAGTCTTCTCGGGCGGATTCGGCTGGCCATAAGGTCTTTGTGACACAGTTAAAGAAAATCTAAAGGTAACCGATAGTTGGACAGGTAAAAAAGCCAAAGGAGGGGTTATGAGGATCATTAAAAGCGAAGTCTTCAGTTTGATATTTATGATTTCGTGGGCCAGCGTGGCTATGGCCAAGTCACATACGCGGCAAGATCGAGTGAAAATATTCGTGCTGAGTGACAACGCAAAACCGGTGTTGGTACTACCGTCGAAAGATGCCCAAAAACAGACGGCCACATTTATGCGGATGCCAGATTTAGGCGCAAACTCTGGTTCCCAAGAAGGAGCTAGCCATCAAGCATCAAATCATGGTGGTGCCGCAGATAGGTCCGCCGCAGCTCAGAAAACCGCCGGCCATGAGGGCTCGAAAAAACAAAATTCCGATACACCACCGCAGCCGCAGATTGGCACGGCGAAACGCCCGATGCAATTTTCAGGCGCAAAAATATCTGGAACGCTTCGTCTACCGCGAATCAAATTTGCTCGCGTTGGGGTACCGATGGAAAATCGCGATGAATTTCCATCCCTAGACTTTACGCCTAAATCCCTGCGAGATAACGGCTATTAGAGCTCACAGGGGGTGCCTATGAATCAATTTGAGGAAACACTATTTCGCGGGCTGAACGGATTATCCGGGCACTCAACTTTATTAGACGAGGTTATGTTCAGGCTCAGTGATTCACAGACTTGGAATTTTGCCGTTTTGGCCTTTTATGTTTACGTCTACTCAACAAAAAATCGCGAACTCACCAAAACGTTTTGGTGCGCAATGATTGCTCTCGCAGCCTCTGACGTCATCTCCTTTGAAATTATCAAGCCACTGGTCGGTCGAGAAAGGCCTTGTTGGCTTTTGTCTGGAGTCAATCTATACGCGGGCAAGTGCGGAGGGAGTTATGGATTTACTTCAAATCATGCAGCCAACGGTTTTGCAGTGTGGGCGGCTATTGTTAAAGTGAACGGCCGAAGGTCGTGGCTTGCAATGAGTGCCCTATCTCTGGCGACGCTGGTATCCTTTAGCCGAGTGTACCTTGGAGTGCACTTCGTAGGTGACGTTGTTGGCGGTGCTATTCTAGGTGTATTGGTGACCACGATATTGTGGACCCAAGGGCTCTATTCATGGAGCACGTGGATCATCGATAAAAGCGGCCCAAAAGGTCTCCTTTAGCACTTTTCATCGGGATAATACTTGCCGCCTGAATCAGCCATTTTTATGAGGCTTGCCGCCGGGGTGAAACGTTTCCCATATTTTGCTGCTAACGCCTGCATGCGTGCGACAATTTCCTTAGCGCCGATGAGGTCAATATACTTAAAAGGCCCGCCCAAAAATGGCGGGAATCCAACTCCGAAAACGCTACCAATGTCACCTTCGTATGGGCTCGGCAGCACGCCGTCTTCTAAACAAAGAAGGCTTTCATTGATGTAACCAAGAACGCATCGGTTGATCATCTCTTGCTTATCCATACTGCGTTTGGGTTCGATACTCATCAACGTATAGACTTCCAGGTCCACGCCCTCGCGTTTACCGTCGACATAGATATAGAAGCCTTTGCCATTTTTTCTACCAAGGCGTCCACTATCTGAAATCAATTTAAATTGCGGAGGAGTCTTAAATCGAGCAGGCCATGCAGCCTCCATAGTCTTCAAAACATGAGTGCCGATATCAAGTCCAACCTCGTCGATGAGAGTGATAGGGCCCACTGGCCAGCCAAAACCAGTCAAGGCATCGTCCAAGTAGTCAATGGCAACACCTTCAGCGACCATCATGGAGGCTTCGGCTAGATAAAAAGCCAGGGCACGGTTCACGTAAAATCCTGGGCTATCCTTGACTACGATAATTGTTTTACCCATTTGAGTGCCAAGCTCAATAATTCTGGCGACGACCCAAGGGGCCGTTTTTTCAGCAACGACCACTTCCAAAAGGGGCATTTTTTCAACCGGCGAAAAGAAATGCATTCCAACCACTCGCTCAGGATTGGCTGACTTAGCGGCAATGTCTTTAAGTGGGAGAGCCGAGGTGTTAGATGCAAAAATCCAATCTTTCGCTGAGTCTTTTTCGAGGCCGGAAAGAATTTTTTGTTTAAGATCAAGATTTTCAAAAACCGACTCGATCACAACATCGACCTTATTAAAGCCTGCAGGGGTAAGCTGAGGCGTGATTCTCGCGACACAGCTATCGGCTTGAAACCCCCGTATACGCCGGCGTTTCACCTTTTTGTAAAAAAACTCTCTAGCCGCTTTCATAAGTCTTGCCAGTGAGTCACGATTCGGATCACTCACAGCAACCCGGATGCCGCGGTCTGCGCAAACAGTCGAAATACCGCCCCCCATAAAACCGCCGCCGATGACGCCGACGCTCTCTACTTTCAACGAGTCGGCAAAACGTTCTTTGCCAGCCTCTTTGTACGGGTGTTTTTTGACGGCGTTTGTCGCCTTGAATAAATGGACTAACGCCCGTGATTCACTGCTTTGTGATAGCTCGCCAAAGTACTTTGCTTCCAAATCCAGGCCTTTTTCTAGGCTCATTTCATACCCAGAAAAAACTGCATCCAAAGCTTTATAGGAGGCTGGGTAAAGGCCTTTTGTTTTTTCGGTGACGGTTTGTTTCGCCTTCAGGGCCATGACGCGCCGGCCAACAATATTTCCTTCGAGAGCCATTTGCGCCAGAGATTTTTTTGGATTAGCACTTGCGGGTCGAAGTTTCCCCGCCATTTTAATCGCCTCATCACGCAGCATTCCGCTAGGCACGCAGGCGTCGACAAGTCCGATTTTTAGGGCTTTGGCGCCGTCCACACGCTTGGCGGTGAGAATCATATCAAGGGACGAAGCAATGCCGACAAGTCTCGGCAGGCGTTGAGTGCCGCCGGCACCAGGGACAAAACCTAACTGAATTTCAGGGAGACCAAGCTTAGTTTTTTCATCTGTTGAGGCAATGCGCCAGCTGCAGGCAAGCGCCAATTCAAGTCCACCACCTAGACAGGCACCATGAATCGCAGCAACGGTCGGTTTTTTACAGTGGTGCACCTTCTGAAAAATGGCCTGCATGGCCTTAGATCCAGCTTCGGCCTCCGCAGCCGAGCTAAAACTAGAGATATCATCAATATCGGCGCCCGCGATAAACTGATCTTTTTTCCCACTAATGAAGACTATGCCCTTCACCGCGGAGTCTTTGACCAGCCCATCCAGTAAGGCATCAAATTCTCGAAGCACATTTGTGGCAAGTGTATTAGCTTCTTTGTCGAGGCGATTGAACGCGACAACACAGATACCATTTTCGGTCGATTGAGAAAAAAACTGACTCATAATAATCAATACCCCTTTTTAACCAATTCGCTCTAGAAGCATTGCACCAGCAATGCCTCCTTGAGCACATATAGCGATGACTCCAAGATTCTTGTTTTGACGGATTAGGCTGTTAGCCAGCGACCCCACCAACCTAGCTCCGGTGGCTCCAAACGGGTGTCCAATGGCAAGTGCTCCCCCGTTGAGATTCAGCTTGTTCTCGGGGATTAGGCCAAAGGCCTTGGAAGCACCAAAGTATTCTGCGCAGAATGCGGCCGAATCCATTGATTTTATACAGCTTAGAACCTGTGCGGCGAAGGCCTCGTGAATTTCAAACAAATCAATGTCAGACAGGCTAAGGCCGTTACGTTTAAGGAGCAACGGGATCGCGAGGGCAGGCCCAATAAGTAACTGGTCGTGAGGATTTACGCCAACAAAGATGGTGTCGCGAATAAGTGCTTTCGGTTTCAGGCCAAGGGTTTTGGCATACCCCTCGTCAGCGATTAAGCAGGCGGCGGCACCATCAGTCAACGCAGAGGCGTTGCCGGCGGTAATGGTTCCATATTTTCGGTCAAACGCAGGGCGAATTTTTGCTAGGGCTTCGAGGCTAGTATCGCCCCGTATTAAATTATCTTTGTCGACACAAACCTGAAATTTTGGCGGCGCCCAAATAGGAATAATCTCTTCGGCAAGAATGCCAGCAGCTTCTGCCCGAGCTGCATTTTTGTGCGAAAGTACCGCAAACCGGTCTTGCTCTTCGCGCAGAATAGCATTCTTCTTGGCCATAATTTCGGAGTGCTCGCCCATGCTCAGCCCTGTGAGCGGTTCGCTCACGCTCGGCGGCTTTGGCAACCAGGCGCCGGCGGAAAACTGCGACAGCATCGCCATGCGTGCCATCGGAGTTTTCGCTTTGTTCAATTTGACGAGAAAGCGACGAGCCTCCTTCGAATAGACTATCGGAGTGTCGCTAATACACTCGACGCCGCCGGCCAAAATTATTTTATCGTTACCTGACATAATATTTCGGGCCGCATCTGTGATCGTCTGCATGGAACTCGTACACGCCCGGTTCAAGGTGTAGCCGTGAATGTGGTGAGGCAATCCAAGGTTGATGATCGTGTCGCGGGCGACGTTGCCGTTTTTTGTTTGCGGCAAAACCACCCCACAAGATATTTCGTCAATCTCGTCGACGTCAACGCCTGTTTTTTGAATGAGTCCCGCTATCGTGCGGCTGTATAGCTCAAGCGTATCGCAATCTTCGAAGGCGGTGAAAGATTTTACAAACGCACTTCGTGCGCCGTCAATGATTACCGGTCGCTTGTTGCCAGATTGGCTTGATCGCTGGTACTTCTTTGCGGTGGTCATAGCGTTACATCTCCATAATAATTAACTAATGGGCTGTTCTTTGATAAATGCAATAATTCTATCTAAAAAAAGTGTGTCGCTGGGCTTCATATGCTCAAACGTGCCGCCAATTCGCATTTTATCCTTTTGAAACCATTTAATTCTGACCTTGGTCTGAATATAAGAGGGTGCGGCCAGTCCAAACGGTCTGAGCGGGATAGTAAGTAGATGAATGGTTTCAAGTTTAATCTCCGCCGGGCCGGTAAGCTCAATTTTGAAACCACTCGCACTCAAATCAAGTAACACTGCGCTTTTAACGCCAAACGGCCACCAATTATTGCTCCGCAACTCTACGAGGGCGTGGGACATGACACGCTCGGAGCGATCCACTTGACTCTGTTCAGAGGTATTACTCACAGGTACATCTCCTAAGGCATAGATAGAATGTTCACACCAGCGCCAAAATAACTTATTATATTCAACAACTTTGAATTGATTTGAAGAAATTGTATAATGAATTTGAGGGTGGAGCAATGAAATGGCAAAAAATCACCTGCACGCGAAAATTTCCCAAGCTGACCACGGGGCACCCAGTTTAATTTTTAGATTATAAACAGGCATTACCAGGAGGCCCAGTGGAATCGAAGCCTAAAGCATCGCCGCAACACTCAGAGACGACCGGACAAGAAAGCAGCTCAAGCTGGGCTGAGGGATTGCCTCTCGAGGCTCGCTACCGAGTGGTCATCCTCGGGGGTGGCATCCACGGTGTGGGCATTGCCCACGACCTCGCAAGCCGCGGGTGGAAAGATGTGCTGGTAGTAGAAAAGTCAATTATCGGTTCAGGCACGAGCTCAAAGAGTACCAAATTAATTCACGGCGGACTTCGCTACTTGCAACATCCAAGAGACTTCGCTTTGGTGGCCGAAGGGCTCGAAGAAAGAGCGCTACTTGCGACCCTGGCACCCGACATTGTAAAAGCACTTCCCTTCATTTTTCCTGTGATGAAAAAAGGGGGCATGCCTCGCTTCATGATAAAAATTGGCCTTTGGCTTTATGATACATTGTCACATGGTAGGTCCATGGGAAAGCACGTTTGGCTATCCCCTGACGAAGCCTTAAAAGAGGCGCCAATTCTCGACAAAACAGTGTTCAAGGGATTTTACAAATTTTTTGACGGTCAAACCGATGATTTAGCACTGGTGCGCCGGGTGGCGAAATCAGCCAAACAGCTCGGAGCCAAGATTGTCGAACGCACGAAAGCGGAGTCCATTAAGCACGGTGCTAACGGCTGGAATATTGAATTACGGTCAGGAGAAAAAACCAAAACGGTGACATCAAAATACGTGGTCAACGCCATGGGTCCCTGGGCCCACGAGATTTTCAAGGCTTCGAACATCGAGCCTAAAGTCGAAGGCATTAACAATCAGGGGACTCACCTGCTCGTGCGAGACCTAGGCCTGAGCACAGGTCTGTTTTTGCAGTCTCCCGCTGATGGACGAATATTTTTTGTTTTACCCTGGGAAGGTTACACGTTGATTGGCACAACGGAAGACAACTACACGGGGGCCCCCGATGACTGCACGGCACAGCCCGAGCAGATTGAATATCTCATCAATAGGTGCAACCAATTTCTCTCGGTGAAACTAACGCAAAAAGACGTCATCAAAACTTTTTCTGGCATGAGATGGCTCGCCAAGGATCCTCATAGTGGACTTTCGGCCACGTCCAGGTCTCACCTCATTACGAGGCATGAACGCGGCTCAGATCTGCTCTTTACCATTTATGGCGGCAAGATGACGGCCTACCGAGCCTTAGCTAAAGAGATCGGGTCGGCCATCGCGAAAGCATTTGGGGACACCTCCCCATCGAAAACCAATGAACCCGTGATGTGGGCAACAGGTGACCTTATGCCCCTAGAATTAATGGTGCCCCAACGATTTTCAAACGTATGACGTCCAACAAAAAAATTCGAGCCAAACGCCCTCTTGCGCTCGTTCTCGAAAGCATGAAGCATGCGTTCAGAATTTCTCATGTGGCTGAAAAAGAGGCTATTTGGCAGTGGGGCGAGGCTAAAACCGGAGAGTTGCCGCGTACCATTGACATCGGAATTTGGAATATTTGGAAGGGTCTAGGGGGGGATGATTTTTTAAAAGAATACCAGCGGATGGTTCAAGATCGCCACCTGCTACTTTTCCAAGAAGCGCTTCTCACCCTAAAGCTTCTTGCCCAATATGCACCCGACGGCTACGCCGCCCACCACGGCGCAACTTATCGCCGCAGGGACGGCTACCGAGACGGGGTTATGACCGTCTCTGCGGTTGCGCCTGACAAGGGGGGGAAGAGAATTCTATGCCTTGCCCCCGAGCCAATATTCAAGACCACCAAAGCCACTCTGGTCACCAATTTTAAGGTTCAGGGAAGAGAACAGTCACTTTGCGTTGTCAACACACACGCAACCTTGATGCGGAGGCCATCGACCGCCGCTCGCGAACTCGAAAAAGTTATTCAATACATCTCCTCGCACAATGGCCCAATTATTTACGGGGGAGATTTCAATACGTTTTCTCAAGCTTACATCCACGAGGCCGACCGCGCACTTGCGGCCATCGGCTTAAAACGAGTAGAGATTCAGGGTGACCCACGCTCGTCTACGAATGCTCTCGATCAGCTATATGTGCGTGGGATTGAGATCTTGGAGGCAAAGATAGACACGAGTTTTCTTCACTCAGATCACTTTCCTATTACAGCAAAGATCAGGATTGAGTGATTTTAGAATGAAGTGGTAAGTCCCGCCGAAATTTTGTCGCCGATACGTTTTACTGCATAGTCGCCGTCTGATGCCCAGCCCGAACGAGGTTCCGCGATAAGTGTGTAGTTGAATTTTTCGCTTTTCATCGTAAACTCGCCGCGCATCTTCTTCGCGCCGTGGAGGTAAACCACATTGACCGCAGGAAGACTTGAGTCACTGAGGATGTTGGTGGCGGCGGTCTCGGTAGCATGAAACTTTCCGTTCATTTTGCGGGAAATTGACATTTGGCCGTAGAGTGGGGCTTTCAAGGTGATGGTGCGTGATTTGTTGATATCAGTGCTTACCGCTTGAACAGATACGAGCCCGTCCATTTGGGTTACTGTGATTCGAGCGCCCGGGGCTTTAACTTGTCCAACCGAATCACTTACGGCTGCATTTTGATCGGCCGCATCTATGGTCACATCAAATTCTGTGGAGGGCGTTTTGTTCCACATGTTAACATTTTGAGGCTTTTCAGAGCCGATTTCAGGATTTATCTCAGCAGCTAGCTCAGGGAATACTTTGGAATTTACTTGCTCGCCGTCAAGTTTATCGATGGTGTAAACGACTTTTGCAGGACGGGCGTAACCGCTGCCCATTTCTTCGATGCTGCCGAGGCTTGCGAGGGCGATTGGAGTATCATTAGAAATGATGTCAGTTTCTACTAAGCCGTAGCGAATGGTCGGGGTGTATGCGGGGGCTGCCTTGGTGGATTTGCTTCCGGAGGCATCGAAGTGAAAGGATAGACCTTTGCGAATACGTTCAAAAATTGGAAGCGCGTCCTTAAATTTAACTTCAGTCGTTTTGCGGGTCTGCTGGGACAGAGTGACGCGAAGTTTGTCACTGTCACCTTTAACATCGGGAGAATTTGGATCTAAAGTCAAGGTAGCAAGGCCGCGCAGATACTGCGCCTTGGTCTTTTGCGCAGCAGTATTGACCACGTCACGAACGGCCAAGTTGCTGCCGCCTTGGCGTTTTGTCAGGGCAACGGCAAGCATCGTAATTTTGCCAGCAAGCAGGTCACTGAGATCAGAAGTTTTTATAAAATTTGGGTGAGCGCTGGCTGCGAGCTCTTCTTTTGTGTACCGAACTACGCTAACAGCCTGGCCAAAGGAGGTGCTAGAAACAACCGTCAATAAACAAAGGGCCATTAGGCTTGCTCCGTTTGTTGATGAGTGCTTTGTCATTCTACACCTCGGTGGATTGGGGGGGTCATACTGGCTTCGGTTCAAATTCTGTTGGAGAAGCCTTTCTGCGGTTCTCTTAAGAGATATAGATGCAATGTCTTGGCCAACCCCCAAGACCTGCCAATGTGCTGTAATCAGTCATGTTTTGTAAATCACCACAAGCCCCAACTGTCAAAAACCTAGACACTCAATCCTTGCCTCTAACCACCTAAAAACGTTATGGTAACGCCGTGCCATTGCAGAAATAGCGAAATAATTGCAACGAACTGTAATAGTTGGATAAATCAGAGGATACCGTCATGAAAGCCATTCGCCCAGAAATAAATCTCCCAGAAATGGAACGCGACATTTTAGCCAGCTGGAAAGACGGAAATATTTTTGCGAAACAAAACGACAGGCGGATCCACGCCAAAGAGTTCGCTTTTTACGACGGGCCTCCGTTCGCAAACGGCCTGCCGCACTATGGGCATTTGTTGGCGAACACGATTAAAGACATTGTTCCTCGCTACTGGATTATGCGCGGCTTCAAGGTCGAGAGGAAATTCGGTTGGGATTGTCACGGCCTGCCAGTTGAGTATGAAGTGGAAAAACGCGACAACCTAAAAGGCTCTGGCGCCATAAAGGAACTTGGCGTTGATGTTTTTAACGAGAGGTGCCGCGCCTCCGTTTTGCACTACGCACGAGAATGGGAAACTACCATCACGCGCATCGGCAGGTGGGTCGACTGGAACAATCAGTATCGCACCATGGACAAAACGTTTATGGAGTCTGTTTGGTGGGTGTTCGGTGAACTTTATAAACGTGGGCTCGTGTACCGCAGTCATAAGGTGGTGCCGTACTCACCGCGATTGACGGCGATTCTTTCCAATTTCGAAGCCAATCAAAATTATAAAATGACGCAAGATCCGTCGCTATTTGTGCGCTTTAAATTAAAAAATGAAAACGCATTTTTCCTTGCCTGGACGACCACTCCGTGGACTTTAATTTCAAATCTTGCGTTAGCGGTGGGTCCTGAAATAGATTATGTCAAAGTTAAACATTTAGCGGATGGTGCGGTATATTGGCTATCTGAGTCACGCCTCGACGCAGTGTTCAAAAAGCCAAAATCAGGAGAGGCCCAAGTAGAAATATTAAGTCGCGCCAAAGGTGAAGCCTTAAAAGGGCTAGCTTACGAGCCATTATTTCCATATTTCTCAGGACATAAAAATGCATTCGTCATGCTTGTCGACGGATATGTTACGACGTCAGATGGCACTGGAATTGTCCATCAATCACCAGCTTATGGAGAAGACGACTTTCGGGTGTGTCGAGACAATGCCATTGAATTCGTCGACCCCATCGACGAAGAAGGCCGATTCAAGGCGGTCATTTCTGAGTATGCCGGCATGAATTTCAAAGAGGCCGACAAAGAAATATTAAAGCGTCTAAAGCTAGAGGGCAGCCTAATACGTCAAGAAACCATCGACCACAGCTACCCGTTTTGCGAACGCACCGATACGCCACTTATGTACCGCGCCATTCCTGCGTGGTACGTCGCGGTCGAAAAAATAGTGCCTAAGCTTGTCGCAAACAATCAGAAAATCAATTGGGTTCCAGCCCATTTAAAAGATGGACGCATGGGCAATTGGCTGGAAAACGCTAGAGACTGGGCGATCAGCCGGAACCGTTTTTGGGGCACGCCACTACCCATCTGGGTGTGTACCGCTGACGACAATCACATTGAAGTATTTAGCGACGCGGCCTCACTAGAGCAAAAATCGGGTAAAAAATTAGACGACCTCCACAAACATTTCGTAGACGACTTAGCCTTCAAGTGTACGGCCGTTCACAAGGCCGGAGCCTGCACAGGAACCATGAAGCGAGTCACCGAGGTGTTTGACTGCTGGTTTGAATCGGGAAGCATGCCCTACGCCCATATTCATTACCCATTCGAAAACAAGGAACGTTTAGAGACGACGTTTCCAGCAGATTTTATTGCCGAGGGATTAGACCAGACTCGAGGCTGGTTTTACACCCTGTCGGTTTTATCCGCGGCACTTTTTGACCGCCCTGCATTTAAAAACGTGATTGCCAATGGAATTATTTGCGATGAATCCGGCAAAAAAATGTCGAAGCGGCACCGCAACTACACCGCCCCCGGCGAGCTTTTAGAAAAACACGGAGCCGACGCGACCAGGCTGTACATGGTTAATTCACCGATACTGCGCGGAGAAGACCTGATATTTTCGGACAAAGGCGTCATAGAAACTATCCGCTCGGTAATTTTACCTTTGTGGAACGCCCAAAGTTTTTTAACGACTTATGCTGCCGCCGATAAGTGGACGCCGAGGGCGTCGTTGGCCAATGGCACCAAGCCTGTGACTTCAGTGGAAATGGATCTGTGGATTATAAGTCGCCTCCACACGATGATTGAGGCCGTGCATGTGCACATGGAAAAATACCACTTGTATGCGGTAGTTCCAGTCATTTTAGACTTCATCGACGAATTGACAAATTGGTTTATTCGCTTAAGTCGACGCAGATTTTGGGGCAAAGCCGCAGGTGACTCCTCACAAGCGGCTACCGAAGGTCTTTCCGCTGATCAGACATCAGCCTACGAAACCTTGTATTATGTTTTAGTCGAATTTACGAAAGTGTTTGCCCCCTTTGCTCCATTTGTATCGGACAAAGTATTTCGTAATTTGACCGACGGCCTTTCAGGTGTCGCAGAATCGGTGCACTTAACCGATATGCCAATTGCCGATAAGGGGGCGATTGATTTGGTACTAGAAGATAACATGGCCTTAGTTCGACGAGCCACGGAGTTGGGCCGTTCGCTTAGGGCGAAACATCAAATCAAAACTAGACAGCCCCTGCCGTCACTTATGATCATCACTCGCAACGAACGCGATCGGCAGGCGATTGATCGCGGGCAGCACATCATCCGCGAAGAGTTGAATGTTAAGCTCATTGAATTTTCAACCGATGAGGCTAAATTTGTGCGGCTCGGAGTGAAACCAAATCTCAAAACTTTGGGCAAACGACTTGGTAATTCAATTGGCGAAGTGCGTGGGGCGTTTGAAGTATTGTCGAAAGATCCGGCCGAAGTGGCTAGATTCCTGGCGACAGCAGAGGCTAAGGGCATGACGACCGTTGCAGGACACGAGTTATTGCTAGAAGATTTAATCATTGATCGGGGGCCAAAGGATGCTCGATTGATTGCTACGGAATCGGGAGTGACGGTTCTGCTGGATACCACTGTAAGTGAAGAACTACTGCTCGAGGGTTACGCAAGAGAGGTGGTTAGTCGCATTCAAAATCTTCGTAAGGACTCAGGCTTAAATGTTACAGATCGCATCAAGTTAGCGTTTATTTGTGACGGCAAAATAAAAAAGGCTATCACGTGTCACGAAAATTATATTGTGCAAGAGACCCTTGGCCTTGGAGTGACGTTTGTGGCAGCCATTGTCTCAAGCTATACAGTCACGACGGATGTTGATGGCGGTGTATTGCACATTGGATTGGATAAGATTTAATGCCTCAGTGGCGCACAGCTCGCGCAGGCAGATTTTGGGCCGCGATCAGGGCCCGAAATATGGCCGCGAATACGGCAGCAGTCGTGTTTTTACTGATGACGTTGTCCAGCTGTTATTTGACTAAGCAAGGGTACCGCCAACTAGGATTATTGATGGACCGGGTACCGGTGGAGCAGGTACTGAATGAAGACAAAGTTTCAGCTCTCGAGAAACAGAAGCTAAAATTCACACAAGAAACGATGTCCTACGCAGCAAGCCAAGGGATGCATGTGGACGAAGCTTACCGAGACTTTGTGCACCTTAGCGGGGACTCTGTCTCGTATACGGTTCAGGCTGCGATGCCGCTCGAAATGAAATTAAAAACCTGGTGGTTCCCCATTGTCGGCACGGTACCATATTTAGGTTTTTTCGACAAAGCTGACCGTGATGCTGAGGCCAAAGATCTATTAGAAGCCGGCTATGAGGTGCACTCGGGAGGCGTCACAGCCTATTCCAGTTTGGGCTGGTTTTCCGACCCTGTATTTTCGTCCATGTTAAAGCGAACGGATGTCGAGTTGGCCCATTTATATTTCCACGAACTGACGCACCGAACTTTGTGGGTCAGTGATTCGGCGGAATTCAATGAAAATTTAGCGGAATTTATTGCAGATCATTTGGCAGAAAAATTTTTCACGCATCTTGGCCGCAGTGCCGAATTGGTACTATTTCGCAAGGGTAACCTCGATTACGCGTCGTTTCGGGACTGGCTTCAAAAGCTTCGTGCCGATATCGAGCAAAATTTGGCAGAGACCAAGGCCATGCCTACTGCCGACCGCATAGTCGAAAAGCAAAAAATCATATCTTTGGCCACTGCCAACAAACCAAGCTTTAAACTTATTGATTTCGTGGGTTTGGGCACGTGGAACAATCCTAGAATATTGGGGGCAGGGCTTTATGCCCCAGATGTTTCGCGGTTTGAGGCAGCAAAAAAATGTTACGAGCAAATGGAAATTTTGTTTGTGGCCGGTAACTTCCTAAAGTCTTTGGGAAAAGCTGCCGAAAAGACCTCCACAGGATTTGCGGCGTTAGAATTAATGTGTGAACGACCAGCTGGGGGGCCTGCTTCGAAATGAGGGACAAACCAAAGTCATCATTGCCACCTGAATTTGACCATTGGATTTCGTCAAAGAACTACAAGGCATTGCGTCCAATTTTGAAATGGGCAGAGCCCGCCGATATCGGAGAGCATCTTGCCCAATTGGCGATCGCTGAGCTGATCATTATTTTTCGCTTAATTCCTAGATCTCGAAGGGCTCAGGTTTTCGCCTACGTCCCCTTTGAGCGTCAAGAAGAGCTACTTGAAGATTTGCCCGAGGCGGTAGTTTCGACGCTTTTAAATGACATGGAACCTGACGACAGGACCCGTCTTCTCGAAGATTTGCCATTTGAAATCCGAAGTAAAATTCTGTTAAAGCTCTCGCCAGAAGAGCGGAGCATGGCGTGGAAGCTTTTAAGTTACGATCAAGATTCTGTCGGCCGGTTGATGAACCCGGAATTGATCGCAGTCCTTGGAGAGCTTAAAGTTTTGGATGCCTTAGAATTTATTCGTTGGACTGTGCGAGCACCAGAGGAGCTCCACAGTTTCATTTTCGTGATCGATCCCGATGGCCATTACAAAGGGGAGGTAAGCCTTGCTAGTCTAATCTTAGCGGACCCACCTACAAAGACGTTGGTCGAGGTGATGGACTCAGCGACGGTGGCGCTACATGTGACCGACGACAAGGGTATGGCCGTAGACTTTTTCAGGAAATACGACAAAGCCTTTAGTCCGGTGGTGGACTCCGAAGGAATATTGGTGGGTGTGCTCTCAGCCGACGACGTGTTTGACATTGCGGAAGACGAAGCAACCGATGATATTCAGCAGTTCGGTGGTACGGCTGTGCTCGAAGATAGTTATTTCGAGACCCCGGGATTTGTTCTTTTAAGAAAGCGGGCTGGATGGCTTTGTGCCTTATTCATCAGCGAATTATTTACGGGTACGGCACTGCGCCACTACGACGAGGCGATTGCCGAGATGCGCTATCTCGTTTATTTTGTGCCATTAGTTATTAGTTCTGGCGGCAATTCGGGTTCCCAGGCCAGTTCACTTGTGATTCGCGGGTTGGCGGTAAGAGAGATGAAACTTGCAGATTGGAGTCGCGTTTTCGGCAGGGAGGTCAGGATGGGTCTGGGGCTTGGTCTTATTCTAGGCTCGATAGGTTTCTTGCGTGCGTGGACCTGGGAGCATAATATTCTTATTTCGATGATTGTCGGAAGCTCACTGGTGGGGGTTGTGCTTTTTGGTTCAGTGGTTGGGGCTATCATGCCATTTTTAATCAAGCGTCTCAAATTTGACCCTGCGGTAAGCTCTTCGCCGTTCATTGCTTCGTTAGTCGATGTGGCGGGTATTGTACTTTATTTTAACGTGGCGTTGTGGATGGTACGAAGCCTTGGCCCAATGATGGGACTTCATGTGCCGGGTGGCGGATAAATAAAATATGTGGATTGACGATCAAATTTTAAAAAACCACGTTGTGCCTTTTTACTGTGAAATTTTCGTTCCGGACAGAACACTTGTGGTGCTCGGCAGTGGAAACGACCAAGAACTTGAGGTCAATTCTGCGGCCTGTGCAGCGGCCAAGGTTTTGGTGCTCCGTAGATACGGCGGCGGCGGGACGGTGGTCCTTTATCCTGGTTGTGTTGTGGTCAGTGTTGGTTGTTGGGTAAAGGACGTGTATCAAAATTCTTTTTACTTCGATGTACTGAATCAGGCGGTGATCACGGCCTTGGCGGTAAGTCAGCCGAAATTTTCCAGGCTGCACCAAGCGGGAATTTCCGACATTGTTTGTGATGGAAAGAAAATTGCGGGCACGTCGATGTTTCGAAGTCGTAATTATTTATTATACCAGGCCAGCCTTTTGGTGGACCTTGATTTGGCGTTGGTGGAGAGCCTTTTAAAGCACCCGACCAAGGAGCCAGACTACCGCAAGGGGCGCAGTCACTCTGATTTCTTGACGTCATTAAAAGCGGTATCTGGCGGCCACGCCACCTCTCAAAGTGTAGCCCAGGGTTTGACCCAAGAGTTTGGGTTAGCCGCAAAAAAGCATCTTGGCGATCACCTAGTGGATCCCATCGAGGCTCAATTTGCGGCGCTGGCAGCGCGCCTAATTCGCAGTGAGTGATGTGTAGTAGCGTAACTTTGGTAGAATCCCCCGCAAAAGGTTCGCACCAGGCATTGCCAGCAACGCGCTCGCTGCGCTGGGCCTAACAATTTTGACTTTCGCATCTTGGGCCAATGGAAAGCTTTAAGACAGACACTCTCCCAACCACCTTCGCACCTCTGAAATGAAAACACCATCTGGCAAAAATAGCCAAACGGTGTTTTCATTAAAATTACAGCAGGTGTGATTGTATACTTATCTGATCGACACGAATTTCGCGTCGAATTAATTAGCCCAATTATAACAATCTTGAACCGCATTTTGGTATTCAATGCCGTTTATTGCCCGAGGGCAATCGCGTGCAACGGTATCCGTTAATGATTGAACGCAAGTCTCAGCAACCCGTTGCTCACATAAAACGCCCGATTGTGACGGAGACGACCTTACATTACAAACCTGGGAAGCGACAACCCGACCAAATTGAGATCCCATCGAAACTCCCGCATCCTCACATGCCGATACGCAAGCACCGTTAACCCATCGTGCGAATGCGCGCGTCGCTTCATTTCGGCTATCAATTCGACACGAAGAAAGACCACCAATAGGTTGGCCAAACCGTGCTAGGAATTGATCTGCCTGTATGCAATTGTTATTGTAGGTATTAGTCCATATTGATCTCAATGTTTCCCATTGACGGTTATACTCGGGCTGATCGCAGGCTGCACCAGCTTCCATCGAAGAAAATACTACGAGCACAGCAAACATTTTTCTTACAAGTGATTTCATATCGATTCCTATCTGAATTAATTTGCGACTTAATTGCCGCTTAATTGGCAGCTTGTATATCGAGCTGAATTAATTGACAAGGTATTTGTTGTAAAATGTCGCATGTCCGAATTGAACCATGGGACTATAGCGATGGCTCTCCCCTCAATCTTCGGGGTCGCGAACAAACTAGCAGCCCAATGGGAGTTTTGTTTCTCTTGCATCAACAGGTGAAGGGATTTTATAGTCCGTGGTAACGAACCATGTTAAACCACGGCGGTGGTGTCAATAAAGCGCATATTTTCCTGGTACTAGATAAGTGTTGTTTGGGGTTACGGATGTCTAACCTCTTGATCGTTTTTTAGAGACGTATCATTTCTAAATTTGGTAGACTTCTAGCCGAAGTCGATCTCGTAAAACACTTGCACTCTTTTTAAAGGAATTTGCCATGAAATTATCTATGAGACTGGTTGTCGGATTTTTGTCCTCTATTGTCATTAGCTCAGCATCCTATTCCAAAACTTGTGACGTTGCGGTTGATGCGACCGACGCCATGAGTTTCAACACGAAGGTCATGGCGACTGCTGGCTGCACTGAAATCAAGCTCACATTAAAACACGTAGGCAAACTACCAAAGGCTGCCATGGGACATAATTTGGTGATTTCCGCAGAAAGTGACATGAAAAACATCGTTACCGCAGCGACCAAGGCTGGCTTCGCCAAAGACTACTCACCAGGTACCGAGCACGTTATCGCGGCGACAAAACTGCTTGGAGGCGGTGAAACTGAAACCATCACATTCCCTACTAGTAAGTTTAAAAAAGGGACGAAGTATAAATTTTTCTGCACGTTTCCAGGCCACAGCGCAATTATGGTTGGCGATGTCACCCTTTAATAACTAGCGGCAAAACCGGCGCCAAATAAAATATAAACGGGGAATAAGGCGCCGGCCATAGTTCCCATTTTTAAGAAGGAATTGAAAATGAAGTCTAATGCAAAGTCACACGCAAAAAAATGTGTAGAATTTCTTTTGCAACTTTTGATCCCTGCCGCACTGACACTGGCAGGTAGCGCTCACGCAGCGACCGCCATTTCGCCTAAGGACGCGGCCCAAGCCGTCACGGCCGGGTCGGCCATTCTAGTGGACGTCCGCGAACTGGCTGAATTAAAGGAATCAGGAAAAGCGAAGCCAGCAAAGTGGCTTGCGACGAGTGAAATTGAGCAACGTAGCCCACTCTACAAAAATGCCGTCAGCTCATGGAGTAAATCCACGAATATTATTTTCTACTGCCGCTCGGGCAACCGCTCTGGGAAGGCCGCAGATCACTTTCAAAGCTTGGGATTTAAGACACTGAACGCTGGAGCGTTTCAAGCCTGGAAAGACGCCGGCCTTCCGGTGGAGCCTGTGACCAAATAGATCTCTCATTTGGTAGTGACGACGGTCGGCCACTGTAGCGATTTAAAGCGAGCGGCAGCTCATCATCGGCCCGCGCAGGTCCGAAGTCCTCGAGCGTCAAGCCCCCCTGAACGTTTAGTGACAGGTGAATTGCGCTATTATTTTGCTGTTGCTGGCGAGTACGCTTAAATCTGGTGATTAGACCGTCCACTTCAGGCTTAATGGCTT
>CANJQY010000008.1 GCA_947476525.1 Oligoflexales bacterium | reverse complement strand
GATTTCATCACCTGATCAACAACTTTGTAGCTTGGGTCGGAGAGATCAGAAGCTTTCGCGCCGCAGCGACTTGAAAACGATTCTGCACCACCACCTGCACCGGAGAGGCCTACGACCTTAGTTCCACTACCTCCAAACACCTGCAAAGCAATATTTCCACAAGAATTTAAAGCTAGCAGCGCAAAAAACACTGCTAGCTTTAGGCCGTAACTTTGACCATCTATCACCAAATTTTTTCGCGAGCGAATATCCATGACTTCCCCTACCATAGGGTTATCGGAGATAACCGGCCAAAACTTAATGGATTTTTGCAAAATAAAAAATACTCTATTAATATTAGCATGTTACTCTAGTGCTAGGCTCACGTTCCAGAAACTTTTCGGCGAGCGGCTTCGTACAATAAAATGTCAGCGGCATCGATTTCCGCGGTCTCATAGGAGCGCTCGGCAAAGTTGATGCTTTTTCGGGAGCTATTCCCTTTGTGATTTTTCACTTTCTCTTTTTGTTTTCTCAGATTTGTTTCGACTTTCGTCACCATGTGATCGACGCTTCCGTACATATCCGTACATGTGTGCTCGGCTTGAAACGAAAATCCGTCGCCACCATTGAAGGCTACGTGGGCTGAGTGGTTGTGACGATCGACGGAAAAAGTGATATGGCAATCAACAGGTTTAGAAGAGAATTTTTGAATCTCCTGATTAATTTTTTGCTCTGCATAGGTTTTTAACGCTTCCGACGTTTCCATATGTCTGAACGAGAACTTGAATTTCATGAGCACTCCTTCTGCTGTCGGGGACAGTCTCTTGTTGCATTGCTGCTTGAAAAACGGTTTGTCTTAGGTAGCTAACTGGTCGTTTCTTTCACGGATACCTTCGGCAGGATTTTGAAGCACTTTAAAAAAAAGAAGTTGTAAAAATCATAACTACCCGTAATTGCATGTATTTTAATATTTATTCATCTTCAGGAAACGTCCTAGAGGTGGGCCGAAAGCCATGTTAGACTTCAAACCAATATGAAATTTGATAACGAAAATTATAATGAAAATAGTGGCGATGTTGGTCGCGAGAATCGTCACGATTATCGTCACAGTGCAGATGCCAACTCTCAATTTGTTATGGATGGCAAAGAACAGGTGCACGTGGAAGTCGAGCGTGTCACATACCGCAACGACGAAAATGGCTGGACTGTGCTCAAGGTCCGTAATATGGAAGATCAAACTCTGGTGACCGTTACCGGGGCTTTGCCACTGATGCAAGACGGCGAGCACCTTCAGCTCGTGGGTCATTGGTCTAGTCACTCGACGTATGGACGGCAATTCAAGGCCGATAGGGCTGTTCCGGTGCGGCCAACAACTCGCGCAGCAATCTTGCGTTACCTCTGCTCAGGCATTATCAAAGGCATTGGCGATAAAACGGCGGAGAAAATCGTCAGTCATTTTGGTTTAAATACATTCAAAATTCTCGATGAGAATCCGGGGTGCCTGTTACAAATCCCGAAGCTTGGAAAAAAGAAGTCGTCAGAAATCATTGAATCTTGGAAATCGCAAAAATCAATTGCCGACGTCATGATGTTTCTCAGCAATCATGGCATAACGTTGAATTATGGAATGAGAATTATTAAGAAGTATGGGGAAAAGGCCATCGAGATTATTTCTGCCAATCCCTACCAACTCGCAATGGAAATAACAGGCATTGGATTCATCAAAGCTGACACCATAGCAAAAAGCATCGGCATTGCGCCTGATTCGCCGGAACGAATTCGCGCAGCGATTAATCATCAAATGATTCAGGCGGAGGATCGTGGGCATTGCTTTCAAACAACCCATCAAATCACTGAACTCCTACAGTCCACTCTCGGTTTATCCGCTTCGACGCTTGAAAGCCTAGTCCCCGCTCAGCTGGCCATCCTAGCTGGCTCGGGCTCCCTGCTGACTGAATCAATGTGTGTCGACGAGCAAAAAGTAGTGGCCCATTGGCGCCCAGAGTTGATGGCGGCGGAATATAATATTTCTGGTGCCATCGCACGCCTCCTCAAGCGGCCCATAGATCCAGACTCACTGCGAGTAGACCAATGGATACTGCGTTACAATGAAGCTGCGGCGTCACCATTGTCTGAAGCGCAAGCTGAGGCCGTGCGTTGCGCGGCTGGCAGTCGGGTATATATTTTAACTGGCGGTCCCGGTGTCGGAAAAACAACGACCGCCAATGCGATTATTCGTCTTTTTAAAGCCATGGGTAAAACCGTTTTATTGACGGCACCAACTGGCAGGGCGGCCCAGCGACTGGGCGAGATTTCCTCTGAAAAGGCTTGCACCATACATCGTCTGCTTGAATGGCAGCCAGCAGGGGCTGGATTTGCCCGCAATGAATCCAACCAACTTAAGGCGGATGTGATTATTTGTGACGAATCATCGATGCTCGATGTTCGGCTCGCCGATGCTCTGCTTTCTGCCGCGCCAGATCATGCACAAGTTGTTTTTATTGGAGACGTCGATCAGCTTCCCTCCGTAGGCCCCGGCAACGTCTTGCGCGATATGATCAACTCTGAGCGCGTACCATGTACCAAGTTGCGAGAAATTTTTAGGCAAGCGGCTACGAGCTCTATCATTCGCCACGCTCACGAAATCAATGAAGGCCAAGTGCCCAATTTCGTCATAGACGTACCCACTGATTGTCAGTTTATTGAGGTCGATACCAGTGACGAAATACTTGCAGTGGTTCGGACCCTCCTCACAGACGTTCTTCCAACTAAATATAAATTTGATCCCATCCGTGATGTCCAAATTCTCACCCCCATGAACCGTGGTGACCTCGGCACTCAGTCCCTAAATCAAGAGCTTCAAGAGCTGTTAAATCCCGATCCAAAGGCCCACCTTCGCGAGGAGGGGGCGCAGGTGCGGAAGGGAGAATTTCGGGCTGGAGACAAAGTCATTCAGACCGTCAACAACTATGATCTACAGGTGTTTAACGGCGATATTGGCTTTGTCAACGCGTCGAATGTTGAGGGCGGTAAAACTAAAGTCATTTTTGCCGACGGGCGAATGGTCACCTACGACCGTGAACAAGCGGATAGTCTTAGGCTTGCGTATGCTATCACCATTCACAAAGCGCAAGGCAGTGAATTTCCCGTGGTGATCTTGCCAACGTCCATGCAGCATTACGTTATGTTGCAAAGAAATTTAATTTACACAGGTTTGACTCGCGCTCGTAAATTGGCGATTTTTATTGGGGCTAAAAAAGCCGTTGCTCACGCCGTTAAAAATAACAGCAGCACATCTCGGCAAACCCACCTTGCCTACCGGATTCAACAGGACGTTAGTTAGAGCCATGAACCGATCGCCTCAAAATATAGAGTCAGATAGATCGCTTAAAATTATCATTTGTGTGTCACTTCTCTTGACTTTTGGGTTGGCCATATTTTTTCCAATGGTCACCGACGAGTCCTATTATGTGGCATGGACTAGGCGCTCAAGCTGGCCGTCACTGGGATTTTTCGATCATCCGCCAATGGTTAGCTGGATTGCGTCGGGGGTTCGTATATGGCATGACCTCATGATTGCTAGGCTGACGGTTTGGCTTACATCCCTCGTCACTATTTATTTCGTGTGGAAAACAGCGAAATTAGTCACCCCAGACCGCCATCTCATCGCCGTGGCACTTCTCGCAAGCACCATTGGAGGCATCGCTAATGGTTTTTTGTTGACACCTGATACGGGGCTGACCGTCATGTGGACCATTGCCCTTCACGAGGCCGTGACGGCTGTGCGCAAGGATCCGCGGCGTTGGATCACGGCAGGTATGGCCACGGGGCTGGGGTTGTTAAGTAAATACACGATGGTGTTGATCGGCCCAATTTTTTTAATTGGTCTCATTCGAGATGCAAAAAAGCAACTTTTTACTCCATGGCCGTACCTTGGCGGAGTTTTTTGCTTGTTGATTTTCGCTCCCCATTTGTGGTGGCAGAGCCAAAATGATTGGATCACAATGAAGTTTCAGTTTGGGCATGGATTTTCCCTCAAACAGTCACTTAATTTTGCGTCGACTCTTCCAAAAGCCGAAATGCCCGAAGAGAATTCTCAGACCATGGCGCTTCGAGATCACTTAATGGCCTCACTGTCAAAAACTCGAGGCTTCGCCGAAGCCACACCAAAACCGAAGCTGGATAAATCGGCATGGGAAAGATCGACGCAGTACTTGGGAGATTATTTGGGGGGAGTGGCAGGACTATGGGGTGCCTATGCCATAGCGGGACTTTATTTTGCGATCCGTCACTTTCGCCGGTCCAGACTTGTATTGCAGCCTGTGGCTCAGCCCAAGCTTGAGCGTACGGCGGGCCTAGGTATGATCGAGGCCAGTGCTTTTTTGCCTTTAATATTCTTTGGAATCCTTAGTCCATTTACAAAAATAGAGGCCAATTGGCCAGCGATGCATATGGGCTCGTTGGCAATTTGGTTGACCTGGCGATTTGCCGTTCCACCGCGTATGATTGTTGCGGTGCTTGGAGTGCATGCAGCCGCAATTGCCGTTCTTGGTATGGTCCTAATATTTCCGGATTTCGTACCTGGCGCTCGACACAATCGCATGCTTCTGGAGGCCAAGGGTTACCGCCAACTCGGAGCATGGGTGAGCGAACACTATCCAAACCGAGCCCTTGCTGTGGACAGCTATCAACTTAAATCGGCCATTCTTTATTACTCGCCTGAGATCGAAGTGGCCCAGTGGCCTGGTATCACACGGGGTTCAGAATTTTTGCGGGGATTGATCGATGACCGCAACGTGGAAGCAAAATTATTGAAACAGTCAACCATGGTTCTAATTTCCATGAGTTCGACGCCGCCGATCCTACGTGGATTTGAGGCGACTTCGTTTGCGGGGCTTCGCATTTGTCCTGATGGCGAGATTGGCGAATTTCGCGTTGAGCATCCCATTTTACCGTGTGAATTCGGACTTCGAGAGTGGTGGATTACGGAGTACAAATCGGCACTATAGCGTCATTAATTCCGGTTCGACACTGGATGACGCACTTCGCATAATCACTTGGCATTTACAAGTTCAACTACCCGACGCCTGCAATGTTTGTTTATTATCGCTGCAATTACCAAGCTTTATAAGTTTCCCTCAAGAAAAGTTCTAGTTTGCCGATAGATTTTATAACAAACGGGAGGCATTCATGACCACAACGGCAAAAATAGTATTCACAATTGCATTAACTTTGGTTCTCTCAAATTGCTCAGAGAGCAAATTTAAATCGAACACTGCTGTTAAACGAGATGAAAAAGGCTCGTTTAATCAGTCCCCGAATGAAGGAGTTATGGAGGCTCAAGGTATGGATACTTCCGTAATCGAACAGGAGCCACTAAAAAAGGATGATACTCCTCCTGGATGTACGGAAGTAGTGAAAACAAATATAGACTTTGAAGCAACCGCTCCCGGGGCATTTGATGGCAATGCTTTTTTGATTAGTAACGGTCTCAAGTTTACTAGTCCAATGCGGGTTGTTTCAACTACTCGTCAGCGCGAGCAAGAATTAGCAAAGGGCGATCAAGCTTGGTTATGTAGTTTGTGTGTGGGTGCCCCTAGTCGAAATAGATTGGCAGATGCAGCCTCTGAAGCGATTGTTGGCCGCCGTGTCTTAGCCTCCGTGTCGCCTGGTGCAGATATTCAAACATTAGAAATATCGTTCACGTCGCCAATTGCCAGTGGCTCTTTTGACATGATTGATGAAGACGGATCTGAATCTTGGTCGGTTGTTATGTTCGACGATAAAGGCGCAATTTTAGAGACTAAGAAGCTAGCAGCATTCAAAGGCTACAGAGTTTCAAAAACTGGAAACGGCAAGCCAATGCGTATTACATTTGCTCGGGATAAAGCTGAAATTGGCGGTTTGAGAGTAATCGGCAGTAAAAAGCACGGGTACTTTGGATTTGCATTTGATAATTTCGATATAAAAGCGTGTCCTGCAGTTGTTGCTGCTCAAAAATAATTTATTTAGGTGTCCAGAGAAGAATCCTTCACCTCAAATTTCGCCGAACGCGCACGCCAATTTTAGTCCATGTACAAAAGTAGAGACCAATTGGCCAGCGATGCATGCTTCTCGAGGCCAAGGGTTACCGGCAACTCGGTGCTTGGGTGAGCGAATGTTGCCGTGTGAATTCGGACTTCGAGAGTGGTCGATTACCGAGTACAAATCGGCACGATAGCCCTTGCTAGTGATTAAAACCCGACGTAGATATCCTGTTTTTTGTCGAGAACTATTTCATCAGAAAGTCCTTTGTCGACGAGGTATTGGTTGACCGCATAGCGAGCAAATCGGATATTATATTTTCGGACGATTTCGTAAGCTGCCCACATCATTTCATCTGCGGCGCTGTACCGGCGTGAGGGGCTGAATGCCAAGGATTTTTGGAGGAGGGCGCGAATCATTTTGGTCATTTTCGGATCGCTGGTTTGAATTAAATCAAAGCGAATTTTTTTCATGTTTGCAAAATTGGTGGCTGTAGATTTAGTTGCGGCAACCGCCTTTTGACCGACAAGCAGCTCATACAAGACGAGTCCAGCACAATATAGATCTGTGACCGGTGAAATTCCAGAGCCTGTGATGTGCTCCGGGGCATAGTAGCCAGGAGTTCCCAACGAATAATTTTTGTAGTCTTCAATCTCGACTTTGATGGATAAACCGAAATCGGTCAAAGCGACGCGGCCGCTTTTATCGACCAGATAATTGGCCGCAGAGAGATCAGAGTGAATGGTGTTATGCAAATGGAGGTAGTCGACACCCTTCAAAATGTCGATTAAAATGCACAGGGAAACTAACGGCGGCATTCGTCCGGTTTTTTTATAGAGTGAATAACCAGACCAACCCTCAATAAATTCCGTGACAATATAACAATCTGGTGGGTTAAAATACGCATCCAGATAGCTGACGATATGTTTATGGCTGAAACTCGACATGATGAGAAGCTCACGATGAAAATGCCCAAGTCGCTTGGGATCCTTTAGCAAAGCATCATGTAAAATTTTAACGGCCACGGTCCTACCGTTGCGTTCGTCAAGGGCCTTAAATACTCGGCCCACGCCACCTGCACCTACCTCCTCGATAAGTCGATAGGGACCGAGATGTGTCGGTGCGGGTGTTGAATTTATTCGATGGTCGACGGCCATACTGCTCCGAGGGTTGTTTAACAAGGTGTTCATTCCTCTATCGGTAGAAATTCGCCTGACTTCAGTCGATTCAATTCAAGGTTTCTGAAAAATGTGACGAAATAACAGTCGTTTCGGGGTGTTGAACGCTTAAATATTCTGCATGGAATGGTTGATACCTCTAGCTACGGTCGTTATTATCTTGACTATGAGGGAGGGTTGGGCAGAATGGGTGGGCATAAACGTGCGAAATGACCGCAATGACCGCAATGTTAGTGCCACCTTAGCTCAGTTGGTAGAGCGACGCATTCGTAATGCGTAGGTCGCGTGTTCGAATCACGCAGGTGGCTCCAGTTTTTTTTTTGGAGCCTTACTCCTAGTTCGGAAATAGCCGCATGTCAGCGCTTGAACGACATCCCTACTCAAAATCATTTCAGTTATGGCTCACCGTAAATAAATTTGAACATCGCACGTTGCCATTGAACCGGGCTAATGGAGAAAGTAAAATTTTCTTGTTTGGGTTGCCAATGGATACGAATCGCCCGACGGTTATTTTTTTGCATGGTCTGGGTAACGACGTATTTTTCCCAAACATTGATTTTTTTCGCCATATTTTGGCCAATGGTTTTAATATTGCAACTTGTGACTTGGACGGGCATGGAATTGGTGGAACGACGGTATTTTCAATTGAGGATGCCGGTACCTTAGTGGAAGATCTTGTTGGTCAGCTTGATCAATTTAACTTAGGAACACCCAAGTATCATTTTTGTGGATATAGTTTTGGTGCGGTGTTGCAGTTGAATTATGCAGTTTCGCACGCGAAGCGCGTTCAATCGTTGACTCTGATTGGAATGCCTAAGGATCTTTCCTCACGAATACTAATGGCAACTGAATTATTGACCCCACTATTCAAATCGTTTCGAGACGCCCTAGCTGTTTATGGAATATTTGGAATAACGCCTGCCGTCGGGCAGTTCAATCGGACACGGTTTCCTGTACGCCTACGCAACACTGGTGAGGGCGATTATTTAAGGGTGGCTGCGAAAATAATCGCGAATCTTAACCCAGAAGCGTTGCTGCCGAAGGTGTTGTTTCCAACGCTTGAAATGGTAGGGTCCCTCGATTTCATTGCCAATCCAAAAGAGGCGTCACAGGGTGTCACCAACTGGCCCATACAATACGTAACTTTAACTGGTGAGACGCACTTCTCAAGCATGATCAGTAAAAAGTGTCCCGTCCTGTCTGTGGAATTTATTAAACGTGTGAGTCTTGTGGCGCGTGCTTAAAAAAATATCATCCCGGCGGATTTAGGCTTTAGAAAGCTTGCCCCCAGCCTGCGTGCATAAAAAATAATAGGTCGCGGTGGCGGCATTTAGTAGTGGAGTCTTGCAACAGATATCTAAATAGGGCAATGTTGCGGCAATCTATTTTTCTCGCCTCAAAGGATTGCAATATGTCTAATGGAATCTATACGTCACCTGTCCCGATCAATGAGCCCATCAAGTCTTACGCGCCCGGATCGCCAGAAAAAAGCGACGTCAAACGCGAGCTTACGGCCCTAACTGCCACGATTACAAAAATCCCGCTGGTTATCGGTGGCGAGCATCTTTACACGTCAGCGACGAATCCCGTTATTTGTCCCCACAACAAATCTAAAATTATAGCCCAGTGTTCGATCGCCGGTGCGAAAGAGGCGAAACAGGCGATTGATGCCTGTGGTAAATCACGCAAACAATGGGCGAACTTGCCGTGGGAGGATAGGGCTGCGGTATTTTTGAAGGCCGCCGACTTACTCGCAACAAAATATCGCCCCCTAATGAACGCGGCGACGATGCTTGGGCAAAGTAAAAATATTTTTCAGGCGGAAATTGACGCGGCGGTAGAGCTCATTGATTTCTTTCGGTTCAACGTGCATTTTGCGGAGCAAATATACCGTACACAGCCGTTTTCTCCCGCAGGCCAGTGGAATCGCCTTTCGGCACGGGGGCTCGAGGGTTTCGTTTACGCGATTGCGCCTTTTAACTTCACGTCGATCTCGATCAACCTTGCCGCCGCGCCGGCACTTATGGGATGTGCGGTGCTTTGGAAGCCACCAGCAACAGGTGCTTTGTCATCCTGGATTGGAATGCAAATTTTGGAGGAAGCTGGACTGCCGCCCGGGATCATTAATTTTCTGCCGGGAAACTCAAGTGAAATTTCTAGCGTTGCACTGAAGCATCCAGATTTAGCAGGCATTCACTTCACAGGCTCCACCAATACCTTTCACATGTTGTGGCAGACTGTGGGGCAGTCCCTTGCTAGTTACCGAGCTTATCCGCGAATGGTTGGTGAAACGGGGGGTAAGAATTTCGTATTCGCGCATTCGTCGGCTGACATTGACATGCTGGTGGTTGCCTTAGTGCGCGGAGCTTTCGAATATCAAGGACAGAAATGCTCGGCTGCGTCGCGGGCATATATTCCAAAAAGCATCTGGCCACAGGTCAAAGAAAAATTGGTGGCGATGACAGATAGCCTTAAAATGGGCGGTCCCGAGGATTTTACAAATTTTGTAAACGCGGTCATTGATGAGAAATCATTTACCAAAATTAAGGGCTTTATCGACCACGCAAATTCTAGCAATAGCTGTAACGTCATTGCTGGTGGACAGTGTGATGGATCCAAAGGTTTTTTTATTCGTCCGACAATTATTGAAACCACCGATTCCAAAGCAAAAACTATGGTCGAAGAAATTTTTGGTCCCGTGTTGACGGTGTATCCATATGAAGATCTCGCTTTCGAGGCGACCATGAAAATTTGCGACGAGTCGACACCGTATGCTTTGACTGGGGCCATTTTTGCAAAGAATCGGCATACCATAAACGAGATGACGTCCGCCCTAGAGAACGCGGCCGGAAATTTCTACGTCAACGATAAGCCTACAGGGGCGGTGGTTGGTCAGCAGCCCTTTGGCGGGGCTAGGGCGTCTGGAACCAATGATAAAGCAGGTTCAATGTATAATTTGCTTCGGTGGGTAAATCACCGAACGATTAAAGAGAATTTCTTGCCGATCGTTGATCACCGATATCCTTTTATGGCGGAATCGTGAGCGGAATTGTCGTCCATGTAAGGCAAGGCTTCGAAGATGATGCAGCAAAAGAGTTGTCCCATCAACTCAACGACTGTGGCGTTACGTCGCGGTCCATGCAAGCCATAGCTGATTCGGCGATCGTGGTTGTGACGCTTTCACGCGAGGACATGAATCTTGCTCGGTCTAAATTGAAATTGGCAGACCTGATATTCTCAAGGCAATTGCTGTGGCTTTCTTCCTTTGTCAATCTTCCTGCCGAGGGAGACCGTGTCAGTTCACTAGTAGATGAGATTAAGGGTCCACTGCTCGAAATTTCTGGGTCGAATGCTTTTTCGGGTTTCTTTTTTGAAACTCCCGACACCGATTCATCGAAAGAACTTACTGGTTTTTGCAAATCTTTGACGCGGCATGTGGAAAACGCTCTAAATAAAATAAAACTAATGCCAAAAGGCAAAGGCGCCTCCCACTTACCTAGAGTGCACCTTGTCATGACGTCAAACCACCAGGTGCTCGTGACCCTGGCTGATGTGCATAATTCAAGTCCTTGGACCATGGGAATTCCGCGGCTACGTTTTCCGCCGAGTGCCCCAAGCCGGAGCACGCTCAAACTGGAGGAGGCGTTTCATGTGTTCTTAGGGCAGGAGGCCATGGGAGAAAAATTACAGGCTGGGATGACGGCTGTTGACCTGGGTGCTTGTCCAGGCGGATGGACTTTTCAGCTTGTGAAACATCGAATGCAAGTGACGGCAATCGATAATGGAGCCCTTGATGAAAAGATCATGGACTCAGGACTCGTCACCCATTTGCGAGAAGATGCGTTTGCTTATCGGCCTTACGATACCGTCGACTGGATGGTTTGTGATGTCGTGGAGCAGCCAGCTAAGATAACGTCATTGATGGTGGAATGGATTGTGCGTGGTCATTGTCGCAATACAATTTTCAATTTGAAGCTGCCCATGAAAAAAAGATTTGAGGAGACGACAGCCTGCCTTAATCACCTTAAGGATAGGTGCCGAGAGTCCGGAAAAATGATCGAAGTTAAGGCTAAACAGCTTTATCACGACCGAAAAGAAATCACGGTCTATGTGGCCGTGAAATCCGTCGCAAAGCGGTCGATTTCAACAAAATCTGGTTAGTCGCTGGTGCCAAAGCGGCAGCGACTAATGACCTTTAAATCAATCCCAGACTTTTCAAAGCCAAAATCCAATCAAATCCCGTCAATGATTTAATGTTGGTTGTTTTGTAATCAGGCCCCCGCTCAGATATAACAAGAATAGGTAGTTATCCACTTGATGGACATGCCGAGACGCAAGTCGGATCACAATAAACATTGAGGATAGAATAAAATGAGAAGTAGAAAAATACCGTCAAGATTCCCGAATCTTGCTCTGTTTGGAGCACTTGCTCCTCTATCACTGGTGGTCACGCTTGGTTATTCTGCCAGGGCCGCGACCATTCAAACCGGCCAGTCAACTCTTGCAATACTTACAGATAAGGAAGGGTTAGCAGCACGCCTAGCCCATCGGCACATTATTGTCGCTTCGAAGTGGGGCGGAGAGCTTTTGCTTAGTAAAGATGGCAAGTTGCATACTGGACTTCTGCCGTCTGCCACTTCAGGGCAGGCGACCATCAGCATTCAGGTCAAGGACCTTTTGGTGGATTCTCCAGAAGCCGCTCTAGGTATTATTGGCGTGTTTGAGGCGTCGAAGCGCTGGGACGTTAAAACAGACAAGCTTGAGCCAGGTAATGCGGTTGAAGTGAGACAAAACATGTTAGACGCTTCGCAGCTAAATGCAGACAAATTTCCGAGTATCGACGGCATCGGTAAATTTTCGAATTGTGAAAAAGTTTCTGAATTGTCACTGAAGTGCTCACTCCATCTGACTCTTAAAATTCGCGGGCTACAGGTTGTCAAAGAGGTGCCTATTGAGCTCAAGCGCGAGGGCGCAAATATTGTCGCTGAATTTTCTATTCCGTATCGATTCAAAGAATTCGGAATCAAGCCGTATTCGGCGATGTTTGGGGCGATTGCGGTCAAAGACGAATTTTTCTTTGCCGCGCGCATAGTGGCGACCGAGCCTTAAACAAAGCGAAAGCACAACACATTTTTTCTGATTTTCGACGAATGCCTCGTCGCAGTGGATCGTCACGGCCCAAAAAAGGAGTACTTGCCTATGAACAAGAATAATCAACTCACTTCAGTTGCTAAGATCACAATAAAAATGGCTCTAGTTATGGGATGTAGCATCTTCATGAACGAGGCAAACGCCGTTACCTGGGAAAACCAGGCAGAGCGTTTGCAATTGGTCTCCGCGTCATTCCTTGACGCCCAACCACTATTATCACCATCACTCGAAAGTAATACCGACGGCGAATTTCGTATCGAAGCTAAGGCCATTGCATCAGTTCTGCCAAAATTGAACGCAACTGTCGGAGCGAAAACCGAGCAACCACCTCAGCCTCCCGCGCATGCGGTTCCTACCTTGGAGGTGTGGTACCTATCTCCCACAACGCGGGCAGGTCATGCTTTACTGAGAGCTTGGGCCGGCGCGCTGCCAGAACAGGCGGCAAAAGCGACGGGCATGACGGCCTCTTGCGGTCAAAACATAAAAGGATTGTCACTAGGGCTCCGCGTTGATGCATTAGGGCATCTCGACGGAATTTTTGAGGCAGGACAACAATGGAGTGCAGCGAAGGTCAAAGGGGGAATTACCGAGCTAACTTCAAACGACGAATTTTCGGTAGCATCCAAACTGCGATTCTATTCGGTCACTTTGGTGCCGCACGCGTTCTACTCCTTATGGTTTCAGGCGCAGGTTGTGGAGCGTGATGTCTCCGTGCATTTTGAAATACCAGCTGACGGAACAACCTTCAATTTAAATGATCATTCGACTTTAGGCGACGGAACTGCATCATCACAATTTGCAAGTGGATACATTTTTGGAAGTGGAATTCAGGTGGCGCTTGCGGCATTAAATGTTCCTCACAGAGTTACGATGCCTAGAATATTACTTAGCTACAGCATGGTGATTGGTGGCGTGAGTCACCAATTGGCGTCAAAAAATTATTAAGAAAATTTTCATTCACAATTCAAATCAAGGGGTGCCAACTCGTGAACAAAAAAAATAACTTGCCATTGAACTCGGCTTTTCTTTTGTTGCTCGCAATTTTGAATCAAAGTTGTCGAAGTGGCGACCTTGGAGCAAAAAGGCCTGATCATGTTTCCGTTAACACTGGCATTACAGGTTGGGATTCTGGCGCTGGCGCTGTCCTCGCTACGAAATGTGCCAATTGTCATTCGGCTGAGCGCTCTGATTTTGTGCCGTCGAATACCCCGACAATTCTCAACGGAATTGCCACCATCGAATTCTTTAAAAAGGAGGAGAATCGTGGACTCGCTAGAGCTATGCGAACGCGTATCGAATCAGAAACTTCTGATACAGTGATGCCACCGCGCTTTGCGACACCTCTTTATGATGATGAGAAGGCCGTTGTCTTGAGTTTTCTAAAAATGGTCGAAGACGGTGAACTGAGCGTGGCTCCGCCGCCAAATGACTGTATCAAGGCCTCGTCAATTCTCAAAAATTCTAACCGCGCTGAAGATGATAATGACGATGATAATGACGACGATAATGACGACGATAATGACGACGACCATAATAGGCAACACGGACGTAGCGGCCAGGTTGGTGCAGGTGAAGTCCCTGTATCAAATTCAATTGATCCATGTAGCCAGCCCGACATTGTTCCGCCGGTGGGCACAGCGGTTAAGTACGCAGACATCGCTCAGATTGTCACAACCGCTTGTGCGGGGTGCCATGACGGGGGGCGCAATTTTTCCCTAAAGACTCGAGAAGACCTTTTGGCTGTAAAGGCCGCGGCTACGTCTGCAATTAAAACAGCCTACATGCCTCGGAATAATCCGACTTGGAAGGACACTGCCGCAGGGAAGTTAGTATATCAGTGGCTCCTGGGTCCAAAATGGGAGTGATCTCAATCGATTCAAATCACCTCATCTATTTTAGGAGGTGTGAGTTCAAATTTTTAGTTGTGTTTTATATGATTCAACCAAGGCCGACTCGAGTGAGTTCGCCATTATAACGATCCATTTAAGGAGAAATTTCTATGTTAAGATCCGCCGCACTTTGTTTGAGTTTGCTTACTTCCTCGACTATGGCCTTTGCCATCACGCCAGCATTTGTTGAGTATGCCGGCTGCCAAGAACAGGATTTTGTCACGATTGACGCACCAGAGGTCGTGATTCAAACTCAAGGCTCACGTTATGATCCCGCGTGCGTTACGGTGCGGCCGGGAACCAAGGTGACTATTGCCGCCATGGAGCGTCATCCATTGCAGGCGGCCAAGGATTTTGGAGGTGTTGTTAATGTGTTTCGTTCTCCTGCCGATGGATTTTTTGAAGATCAGTTTCGAATTTTAACCGAGACTGGATACTACGGATATTTTTGTACTCGCCATGGCGACATACAAACTGGTGGTTCCATGGGTGGAACGATCCGCGTTTTAGAGGCCAATTGAGCAGACAGCCATCACCGATTGAAGTGCAGGAATCCATATTATGTCGCCAAAAATTCTCATTTCAGGTTTCTACTGTGGCCCGAGCCCGTCGGCGGGCTTGGGAATAGCTAAGTCTCTCAGAGATGCATGGCCAGAGGCTACCATTATTGGGATGGACTATTGGAACGGCGCATCGGGCCTTCATGATGCGTCGCTTACTGAACGTTTGGTGTTTCCATCATGGGATTTGCTCGATCATTCGCTCCATGCCCAAACGATTCGAGATTTTAGTGATACGCATTTTATTTTGTCCGCCCTTGACATTGAGGTAGCGTGGCTAAGCCAGAATGTATTGCCTAACCCACACCTGCTCATTCCAACCAAATCATCTCTACACTTTGCATATAAACCGTTTGTCCGAATTGCAGGTTTTTTGCCGTTTAAAACGCCTGATATTTATATTGAAAACGGAGACGATCAAGCACTGTATGACTTTTGTAGGGAGCATTCTTGGCGCATTTGGGTCAAAGGGCCATATCATGGAGCTCAATTTGTCAGTTGCTGGCGTGACCTCGACAATGCCCGATTGAAATTGGCGAATGCAGGATCTTACGCACACGTTTTTTATCAAGCACATGTTCGTGGCTTGGAAGAGTCCATTTGCTTCTCAGCGATTGACGGAAAGCTATGTGGAGCGGTCCACATGCAAAAGCGTGTCACCACAGTCGACGGGAAAACTTGGTCAGGAAAAATCAGGCCTTTGTCTAAGCGGCAATTGGATATTGTGAGTGATGCGGTGCTTCAAATTAAGTGGACAGGTGGTGGTGAGTTTGAGCTAATTCGAGATGAATCTGAGACCTTTTGGTTGATGGAGTTTAACCCTAGATTCCCAGCATGGATTTACGGATCGACTATTGCTGGCATCAATCTCCCTGCATTGCTTGTGGCTGAAGCTAGCGGGATTAGCATGGTTGCGAACAAAAATCCTACTACGGATGAATTCACGCGAATCGTAACCGAGATTCCAGTATTAAGCTATATTTCGCTGCCGCAGGCGACACAGCCTGAGCACGGGCAGGTAACAGCATTGGGTAAGTATGGAGCTTCATTTGGTCAGCTCGAATCTGACATACTTGAATCTCAAAATACACAGGGGAACACCAGAGCAGACGTTCTGGCGCCAGCTGAAAATGGTCCAACCGCCTCACTTGAGGAGGCTAATTGGGCGAAGATCGCGACCGAACAAAATTCAACGCCAGTTAGAATCTGCCTTGAAAGTAAGGTAGCAAGTCGTTTCGCATCCGCAAAAGTTATCAATTCTGTGCTAGGTGGTGGATGCAAATTGAACGTTGCCTATAGCATTAAAACCTGTCCTGACAAATTATATATGACAGAAGCTTTTAATTGCGGACTTATGGCCGAAGCCATCAGTTTGGCTGAAGTTGAACATGCATTAACCTTTGGCTGGGAACGTCATCAAATCATTTTAAATGGGCCAGCAAAATGGTGGCCGCGAACTATCGACGACAACCAAGGATTGGCAGCTGTATTTTGTGATTCCTTAGATGAATTTGAGCGGCTAATTAGATCGGATCGGCAAGATAAAGTTTGGGGACTTCGCCTCAAAATACCCGGATTCGGGTCACGATTCGGCGCAGAACTGGATTCATATGATGACCTTGCCCGTGCAACCTCCCTTATACAACGAGTCCCTGCGGGTATAAAGCTTGGATTTCACGTCCACATGGCGTCAAATCTAATTGGAAAGGGGCACTGGCAGGATGCCGTCGAATCGGCGATTGGGTGGGCAACGACCATTTCAGCTCACGCCGGACGTGATATCGCCATGATTGATTTTGGGGGAGGCTATCATCCCAGAGATTTTAGTCATGTTCCTTGGTCAGAACTTATGTCGTTCGCAAAAGCACGAATACCTAGTTTGGAATCGGTCACCATTGAGCCTGGCCGAGCACTATCGCAAGATACCATGCTCATGGTTACGTCAATACAGGATATTCGTCGACGTGGAGGCGAAGTCAGTGAAGTGGTGGTCGACACTTGCATTTCAGAGCTTCCATTGGCGAGAGTGTATCCCCACCGTATGTTTGTATTGAACGAGCTAAAAATGGAAGTCATTGGTGCAGGAAGGGCTCGCATACTTGGGAGAATATGTATGGAAGATGACATATTAGCCGATGGAGTTAGCTTTCCAAAATCTACCAAAATTGGTGATCGGATTATTATTGCTGATGCAGGAGCTTACGAAAGGAGCATGAGTTATGAATTTGGATACGGTCGCGTTAGTCAATCATTTTGAGTTTATTGGAGCCCGCCACTCAGAGTTGGTCCATCACGGGGAGTGCTGCCAGCTAGCGCGGCGCTGGTTAGTCGACATGCATCGATCTTTGAGCTTTAACCGTTCAGAGGAACATCGGCTACACGCACCAACTTGGTTGCGACAACGCTTTAAATGGGGACCGGTACAATGGCCTCTAAGTTGGTGTGAAACGGTTCGAAAATCACAGATTGACTGCGGCGTTTTTGCCGCGCTTTCTCGAGAAATTTTCGCACAGCAAGGCGTAGACGTATACCCTGCCCAAGTAATTTTAAATCAGCCAAAGACCTACGTTCAACATTGGAATTTGAAATGGGCGAATATTTTTCAGACAATTCCATGGATCGGGCAGGAATATGTCTACCACGAAGTTTGCGCAGTTGCCGAGGCTGGTGACTCTAGGATTCGGATATATGACCCAACGGAGAGCGTGTGGCTAGACTCAGAATTTTCTCGTGGAATCAACGGTGTCGTGGGGTTGAATGTCAATTCGCCAGTTCCTCTAAATTGGGGCACCTTGACGGTGGGGCAGGGAAAGTGGGCGCTGATATGACAGCGATTTACGGTGTGGTGGCGTGCTACAGAGATATATCAAAAGCGTGGGGCGCGAGCCTATTCAAAATTGAAAGACTAGTATCCACGACGATGGCTCAAATATTTTTTTCAAGTAATCAATTGCTTGGGAGAATGCTTCTTCTGGTAGTAGGAATTTTTGCGCCAAGAGTGGCCGCATTTGGAATTATTGGACTGTTGGCCGTTGAATGGTCAAGTGGTTTTTTTTCTGGAAATGAAAAATTGCGAAGAGACGGTTTGTTCGCACTAAATGGTATATTTTTGGGATTCGCCTGTTCGAGTTTTTTCCCAACCAATGGCATTGCATTTGTTGCTATCGTGGGACTAGCATTAGTCTGCGGCTTGTTTGTGGTGATATTTGATCGTTGCCTTCGTGTTTGGAATTTGCCACTAATGGTAATGCCCTATGTATCGGCTATGTGGTGCCTTCAAGCCATAAGCCAATTAAATCCCGAGCTATCATTCGCGATGGACCCATTCACGCCAAACGGTACCGAATTTTTTCCAATGATGAATTCTGTCCTTGGTGCGATTAAAGGGTATGGCCAGATTTTTTTTCAAGATAACTTACCGTTATCATTTGCGATATTGACTGTATTGAGCCTTTTTTCTTCATTATCCTTCGGGTCACTACTTTCAATTCCAATTGGTTCAGCCATATTGTCACGCCTTGTAGTTGGACCTCATTGGGCAGTTGATTCAGGTCTTTGCTCGTTTGCAGGAATACTAATTTGGGCTGCCTTTAAGGCAAACACGATTTCACCTAGGCTAAGGCAAATGCTTGTATTGATTGCTGTCAGTGGACCGATTGAATTGATTTCAATTCACGTCATGAAGGTCTTCGGTCTTTTTTCTTTATCTTTTGGGTATGTCTTAGTTGTGTGGGGAGGAAAACTCGCGGAAGAAACTCAAAAGATATCCACGACGGAGTCAAAGGCAACTATGCCATGGTGACGCAAATTATTTTTCCGTCTGTTTTTCCAACTATCGGGCAAAGGTGAAAGTTCCGATTATAAATACGAGGTACAAATTGTAAAGAAATATTGATTTAATATGTCTATTATGATAAAAAAAAGCGGATTTTAAAAGGAGTTCTTATGAAACATTCCAAAACTAAGGTGATGCAAAATTTGCTAGCGGCTATTCTAGTAATCACTAGCTTAAGTGTAATTTCGACAGCTGCCGCAGCTCGCGCAATTATGACCTACACCGTTCCTAAGGGCGAATCCATGGCAGTCGACGCTGTCGTTGAACTTGTTCGAGCAAAATTTAGAATCACAGGCAATCTGGCAAAACTAGATTACGCACTTCCCTTTGAGCTTGACGGCACCACTCCTCACCGGTTCATCCTTACAGGAGAGTTTCAGGGTTCGGTTTGGAGAATGTCCTCAGCTGATGGCAGTGTCAGAGCAGATTGCGAAGGCGATGCACGAGACTTTTCTTGCCGAATGGTTTATGAGCAGAATTCGGATGGACTGTTTTTATTGGATGTCGCATCAGCAAATGCTTATCTAGAGACGAGAACTGATTTAAATTTGGAACAAATCTCTTTTTTTCAAGACGCTCAACGCGTGTTGTCGCACGAGGCCATTGGCATCGTAAAGTCTAAAAAGCATTAGTCATAGATTTGTTAGGGTTGTGTAGGAAGTGGCTCGACCTTTACCTATTCGGCGTAAAAGCCCCAATGCAACGAGAGCAGCTAAATCACGCCCAGCAGTGACTTCAGAGACTTTTAAGGCCTCGCAAACATCCTTATTAGTAATAGCCCCCATTTTTTCGCATAAATCGAGAAGTCGCGATTGCCGTACGGGAAGATTAGGATTTTTTGAAATAATATCATGTGATATTCGCATGGCAAAATCAGATGCCGAATTGACCTGAGACACATCATGGATTTGAACTTCGGGAACCAGGGAATATTTCCCGTCACTAATCGTAAGCCATGAATCATACGGTTCGATCATTTTTCGTGCCCGGGCAACCAGTGCGTAAATTAATGGATCATGACGAAGAGGGTTGTAACCTTGTTGCCAAACGCGCTCGGTAATTTCTTCCTTTGTTAATTCCTTATGGGCTGACATGGCTAGAAAGAGTTTTCTCACAAGTTCTGGCCACCCATCACGGTCATGCCGAACAAATCCTTTTGCTAAAATTGTAACGGAGGCACCTACAAATCCGAATAGAATTGCTTGACTAAATTGCCCGACGCCAACCGACTTAGGAATCAGCCCTAGAAAACCTGACTGCAGCACTCGCTCCCTGATATCAGTTGTCTGATTGGCAAGATCATCCATGAGATCTCCTAAAAAATCTTCACCACGCTTCAGGGGTGTCACTGCGGAGACGCCTAGCCTTCCGTTAATCCTGTGTGCTATCAGCAGCCCAGATCTCGACTCAAGACGTTGAATATCTAGTGTCAACCGGTCTGCTTCTAAGGTCTTACCTTGAGCATTTAAAACTCTGGCCTCAAGCCCAAGAATTCTCACCTCCATGCTGGCATCGTTTGCTTCGAGTAATCGAAGGCGTGCAGACCGCAGCAAATCGAGAGCTTTTTGGTTGTCACCCTGCAGTACCGATAAATAAGCATATCGAAAGCTTAAGTTCGCATCTAAAAATGGCAAGTCAAGCTTGTAAATCCATTCTCCAGCATCCCTAAGGCTTTGCTCTGCCAATTGTCCGTGGCCAATCAAAATTTGAAGTCGAGATTGTTCTAGATACAAGGTAGCTAACGTGTAGCTGTTTTCAAACGAGCAGGCGCGAATCGCGCCGCGAAGTTCCTCCTCCAAATTGGCCGCAGTATCCAATCCGAACGTCGATCTGTATAGACGCAGTGTGGCCTGTGTGGCTTGGACTATCGCACCTCGGCCCAGACTTTCAGCTATTGAAGCGGAGTTCAGTAGGTTTTTCATGCCCGCGCGAATGTCCCCGACATTGAGCTGGCTATGCCCCAACAAATCATAACTAAGTAGGCGTCCGAACGGAAATTTCGCACGAAACGCATGGTCGTAGGCCCGTCGGGCCCATTTTTGAGTCAAAACTAGCCGCGCATCGGTATAACGAAAAAATGCCAAACCGCAAAAGAAAAAAAATTTCGCGAGGTCGCCTGCCGATTTGTCTCGGCGGAGCTCTATGGCCATTGTCAAAAGTATTTTGCTGGCATGGGCCCGAGACAGCTTTTTTCGCAATCTGCGGTGAGCAAAAACAAGGTAAAGGCGAGCTTCCATGGATTCCAGGAATGTCATATTTGCCGAATATGAATCAAAAACAGCATCAGCCTCACTAGAGCGCGCTAAAAAACAAAGCGCTCCCGTTATAAAGACTGCGTCATTTGAGGAAGTCTTTTTTTGAGCCGATGAATCTACATACTCCGCAACTATATCGGAATAAAGACCAGCATAAAATTTTTCAGAAATAGACATCGATTACGCCCGATTAAATCTAAAAACTATGGATGTGACGCGTCAGATGGCATAAATTGTGCTCAAGCCCAGACGATGTTATATTGGAACTTCTCTGTTGGGAATGCTAAAATTCTCGAAGAACTGTTAACACGTTATAATCACTAGCCTTGGAGCCAATTTCAAGGAGTCTATCCCGCCAATCCATATTCTGGCAGTTGACATGTTGATTGCCCCTGTGTGACTCTACTATCATCGAGTGAATGGCTCGCAACTGCAGGAGATTTGCGTATGGCATTAGTTTTTTTTCGTCGTCTTTTTTGTCGAAGTTTTGTCGGACGTAAGGGGCCTCTGCTCATTCTGGCGGTGGCGCTTGCCGGTGCATCGTGCTCCGAAAAGGAGTTTGATCCAAACGACGCGCAGAAATCTTTTGGCATTGCAAAAGAGCCGTATGATGCAGGTCACTTCGAAGACGCCTCCAAGCGATTGGGTGAATTTAAAGCTCGGTTTCCCTACAGCCAGTTTGCGGCCGAAGCCGAACTAATGATCGCAGAGTGTCAATTCCATCTTGACCGATTTCAAGAGGCGGCCACTGATTTCGACACCTTTGTAAAGCTCCATCCAAAGCATCCTAAAGCCGACTATGCGAAGTTCCGCAGCGCAGAAAGCTACTGGGAGGACTCACCAGACGTCGTCACTCGAGAACAGGAATACACCGAGATGGCAGTCAACAAGTGGGAGGAGATCGTTAAAAATTCTCCGAAATCAGAGTATGCGGCCAAGTCTCAGGAAATGATTAGAAAAGGTCGTCGTAGGCTCGCAGAAAGCATCCAATTCGTGGCGCAGTTCTACTGCAAACGTGAAATTTGGCATTCTTGTGCCTATCGCTATCAAGAGCTCTTAGACAAATACGCTGACATGAAGGATATGGCGAACGAGGCCTTAGAAATGGCTTCGACGGCCTTGGAGCATGTGGCTGATGCTAAGGAAAAGGACCCTGCAAGCGACAAAAATTTATATCATAGGTCGATGACGGCTGCGCAAATTCGCGAGAAGGCCGTCAATTTGAGAAGAATATTGAAGGGATAACTTAAAATAGGCTATCGTGGGTAGAGATGATTCAAAAATCAAAAAAATCCATGCACAAAGACCCAATAAGTGGTCGATCCAAGTCGGTAGTCGCCGGGCCCACACTTGTTGAAAATCATAGCCAATTCGAGAGCCAATTCGATAGCCAATTTGCTCATCCATATCGTTCACCATCAACCGCCGCTAGGCTCGCCATATTTCTGACTGGCGTCGGAATTATTTGCGGCATTTCGGTGTTTACGTGGAAGTGGGCGTTGCAAGATTTGTCGGGCAGCGTCGCGACAGAGATTCGCGGTAAATCTCGCACCATGCAGTTATCATCGCAAATTCGTGACATTCGCGGCGAGGACGTAGGGGTTTTTAGTGATGAGGCGCGGTATACAGTCTCGCTTAAAAAAATTCCAAAAATGGTGCAGGAAGCATTTTTAGCGGCGGAAGATAACGGTTTTTATTCTCACTATGGGGTCAGCCTCAAGGCCATCGTTCGTGCGGCCGCAGCCAATATCAGGCGTGAAAAATTTGCTCAAGGAGCGAGTACTATTACGCAACAGGTTGTTCGGCAACTACTTTTGCCAAAGGAAAAAACATTAGCACGAAAAATGCGGGAAATCGTGATGGCACTGACACTGGAGTGTCAAATGTCAAAGTCAGAGATTTTAGAAATTTGGCTCAACAGTGTCTATTTGGGGAATAATGCCTGGGGTGTTGAGACGGCAGCGCGGCATTATTTCAATAAAAATATCGATCAGATTTCTCTTGGTGAGGCGGCACTTTTAGCAGGCTTACCGCAAGCACCATCTCGTTTCGCCCCACATTTAAGGCCAGCTTCGGCAAGAATTCGCCAATTGTATGTTTTGAATCAATTGAAAAGTTTGAAATGGATCACCAAAGAAAAATGGGCGGTGGCCAAGAGGGATGTTATTCGAATCATACCCCCAAAGTCGGAATTAGTTGATCAAGGGCGGTGGGTTACAGAGGCCGTTCGCCTTGAATTGTGGCGTCGCCTCGAGCAAAAAGAACTGCCAAAATCCGGTTTGGTTATAAATACGACAATAGACCGGGCGTGGCAGCAGTCCCTTCAAAAACTTGTTTCGAAATCGTTTGGAAAATTGCGGACGCAAGGCCTTGAAATGTCGGCGGTGGTATTGGATACGCATACTGGAGAAATTCGCAGTATTGTTGGTGGAAGTGATTTTTCTCTCAGCCAATTTAATCGAGCCATTGATCTCTATCGTCCGGTTGGTTCCGTTATTTACCCGATGATATTCGGCTGGGCTGTCGAACGTGGGCACGTCAGCGTTGATAGGTATAATTCAATTGCCGAGGCGGCCGTCGGCAGCCGATTCAATGAGGCTGAGCAACTGGCCACCGCGATAGGATATGGGCTCATCCGAGATAAATTGATGGGACTTGGTTTTGTGGTTAAAGATGCCGTCGCTATAGATGAGCTGTCGGGAAATCCGTTGACCATTGCTCGGGCCTATCTGGGTATTGCAGGTGCGGGTTCGACATCGGTGCACGGGCTGATTTCAAGTGTGATGGCTAATGGCGAGACGATATATGCATCCTCGGACCGATCGGCAAATAAAATAAAAGGTGATAGTGAAGTCCTGGGTACATCTCTTCATGGAGACCCTGCGGTGTCTTGGGTTGTGCGAAAGTGGATGGCCTTGGGTGCAAAAGGAGACGCGCCATTGCTCGCAAATCAGCCACTTCTGAAAGCGCTTAAGGGATGGAATGCGTGGTGGATTATTCCTAGAAATGACGTCGTCATCGCGGCTTGGATTGGATCTGATGCCCAAGCGCCAAAATCGGTTGAGTCTTTGCGAGGTGCAGATCTAGCCATGGATTCCATGCTTGCAGCTTGGATCAAGCAAAACTTGGGATCTGCAGACGGAATTGGTCGGGCCCCGGCGGGCGTGAGTTATCAAATGTATCAACCTGGACCCGGGCATCCAATGGTAAGAATTCCCATCGTGGTAACAGAGCGCGGGGTCTTTTAGATGGCGTATTTAAGGCTTTCACCGCTAATTCTGGTGGGTTTCATCTCGACAATGCTCGGTGCCGATTTTTCTAAGGCGGAAGTTGAAACGCGAGATAACGCTTTGTCTTTGCCAAGGTCTTTGCCAGCTGATGGCTCATTATCGATTGAAAAAAAAATGCAACAATGGAAACTAAAAGTTGGATTGCCGCCTAAAAATATTCAAGTTTCCTTAGATCGTCGCAGTGGATTGACAGAGGATCAGTCGTCCAAATTGCACGCAACATTGCCGCCTGATTCCTACAAAAAGGCTGCAATTACCGCCGAAACTTTTTGGAAGTCGGCTTTACTGACTTCAATTGTCGGCATGGCCCGGCAAAGTAATTTAGCCGACTCCGATTTTCAATCTAGCGATTGGGTTTCTTATGAGGCAGAAGACAATCTAGGGCAAATATTTGAGACAAATGATTCGAAAATAAATCCGGATGTGACGACAGTTTTTTTGAGCGGAGCAGGTTTTTCAAAAATGCAATCCTCTGAAGAGATTGTTCCAGCTTCAGGCCGCGATCTTATGGCCTCTGTGCCAGTCGCAGATTTTTGTGAACGTAGTCCCGGAAAAAGAATCCCCTATAATTTCTCTATCCGTTTTTCACCGTGGGATTTCGCATCAAAACTGGCCGCGTCATCGCGCCTTGAGGTGTCGTTGCTTGAGCTTGTGTTGCAACCTGACGGCTTGAAAATTTTGACAAATGACGACGAAGATTTGGATGATGACGATGAGGAAGTGAGTAACGCTGACGGCGAAGAAGATTCTGGCGACGATCAATCTGTAAATTTGCGGATGCTTGATCAAAGTGATGCAGGTGGATGGGATGAAGTCTTAAATCAGTTAGAATCACAAATTAATGCAGGTACGTTGTCTATAGCCCAACTTGCGACAAAAATACGCCGTGATCTGGGTGTCGAACAACGCGTTCGTAGACTTGTTCTTGCAACGGCGATTGGGGCTCCAGGTTTTAAGAAGATTTGTGACTCAAGCGGAGGTCAATGGCGAGAGATTTTTTGGACGAAAGACCATTGGCTGGAATTTTTCTCATGTCGCAATATTGCCGGAAAAAACGTTGGTCCGTCATTTCGCATAGAAGATGGGAATTTTAAATATGGGCAAATGGAATTTTTGGCCGTCAGTGGTCGAGTAAAAATTACAGCGTCGGTTGGTGGAGGCCGCACTGGCATGGCAACAACGATGCTAGTTGACGACAAGGCAGTGGGCACTGATGTCTGGTTTTCCAGTACTGGCAATGTTTTGGCGACAGAGGATCATTCTGGAACGATGTCGGCGGCAATCGTTTACGGTGAAAAAGGACAAGGGAAATGGTCGCGATTGAACGCGGAGGAAACAGCTCTGAAAAATAGGTCATGGTACGACGATGGTGCTGTGAAATCTTTCGTATATGAACCTGTGCGCGGAGCTTCGGCGGTGATGGTCGGCTTCCATAAAAACGGGCTAGCCAAGTATTGGCTCCCGATTCGTGCGGGTCGTGCCGACGGTAAATTCACATGGTGGCACCCTTCGGGAAAAATGGCCGGCGTGCTGGATTTCGTTTCAGGAAAGCGCTTTGGCAGTGGCCGTCTGTACTATGAAAACGGAGGCGAAGGATTTCGTGCAGATTATTCCGAGGATGCACCTCATGGTCGATTGATGTGGAGAGATCCCTCAGGAAATCCGTTGTTTAGTCTGGGGTTTACAGGCGGCAAGGCGAATGGCGCATTAGATATCCGCTACGGGGAGCGGCAGATTGCCGAGGCTCGCTTTGAGGCGGGGGCGGTTGAGGGCGCAGTAAGACTTCGCAACGCACGTGGCATTTTGGTCGCGGAGATTCCTTATAGAGGAGGGCTATTGAACGGCACTGTTATATTGCGAGACGCAGGTGGTGCTATACGTGTGAAGTCTGACTGGCTGGATGGGCAGGCTCACGGAGTTACCGAAACAAGCTATTCTTCAAGTTTACCGGCTGCACAATGTAAATTTAAGGACGGGCACCTGGAAGAGTGGAAGTCATTTGATCCAAGTTCTAAGCTACGGTACTTAGGGAAAGTCACGGCTTTTGACAGCGGTGTAGCAGAAATTGACTATTACGGAGGCTCGAATAAAGCCGTATTGAAATGTATGTCAAAAGAGTGGGCGGTCGAGTCGTGTGTGCTTATTCATGGCGAGAAAAGAATTAAATTTCCTTCGCTAAAAGAGCTGGTGCAGAAAATTGATGATGCTGGTGACTTAGAGTTTAAGCCAGAGAAGTGTGGAGGGGCGTTGCGTGCTTTGGATGTTACGCCGTTTGTTGATCGCACCGCCGGAATTGTCGAAGTCACCTATCGCACTCAGGAGATGTGTCCCTCGGACGCCCTTGCTACTGGTATGCAGTGCGACGTAAGTGGCGAAAATGGCAAGTGGACACCTGCCCCATGTGTGCTGGCAGATGATGATTTGGGGGAAGAAATCGAGGATTGAATGGATGTTTTCGGTTAGGGAATAGCTCGGTCAAACGTCTTCGTTTCTATTGAATAGTGGCATCCCATGCAAAATCCAGGAACTTGCCTCGGCCCACTGGGAAACAATGATGTGGTAGAAAGTTGACCTTTGGAGTTATATGAATAAAAATCAGCATTTCCAGATCCGTCGCTGCGGTCCATGGCGACCTCAGTTTCTATGAGGGGGGCAGTCAAATCGCCGATCACACTCTCGTAGGTCTCAGCCACGGAAAGTCCAATCGGATTGGGCCCCGGGGAGCGGTAAATGACTCTTGTTTTTTGTTTGGCAGTACTGCGCATGATAATTTCTTTTGGCCAGGATTTGTAACGCGTGCTTTTGCTAAATTGCGCGAGCGTATCACTTATGAGCGCAACCTGAGGTCGGCGGTTTCGTAGTGCGTAAGACCAGGTATTAGACCAATTTAGAATTTTTTCGAAATCAAAAACATTGGTGTTGGCTATCATCGACGCCCGTAGGTTTTCGATGGCTTGCTCCGGGAGATTATTCGTCTCAAAAAAACCACCGGGACTCGTTAAGCATCTTTCAGAGAAATTGCCTCGGACCTGATCCACTAAATAACAGGTGAGTGCTAGCTGAAACTGATCGCGGCCATTGTTGCTTGATGGATGGGTAAAGGCGACGGTTTCAGCACTTAGGCATGGAGATGAAACAGCGGAGGTTGCTAATAATAAAGTTCCAAATAGACTTAATTTCAAAATGGTGATTCCTGTTAAATGAAAGGACTGTAGTCGGGGTAGCGAGCCGTTTAGAGCAACGAGCCGCGTCGCCAATCAGCGTTTGAAGCGAGATCTACTTATCACCTAATATTGTAAGCATCAATAGCGCCTTGACAGAGCAGGACTGTCAGAGATAGGTTGCGCCACTTAAGGGGCCTTAGAAGAGTCAGAATTCCTATGCAAATACTTAATATTATTTATGAAGATCGCCATCTGGTGGCACTAGTGAAGCCTGCACGGCTGCCTGTGGCCAGTGAAAGTAGCGGAGACGAGACGTTGCTTGACCAGGTGCGCCGCTGGAATGCCGAAAAACAAGTCGACGGCAAAAAAGGCTACTGTGTGCCCATTCACTTTTTGGACCGGCCAGTATCTGGGGTGATCCTATTTGCAGTGAGTAGCAAAGCTGCAGCGAGGCTAAACGAGCTGTTTAGGGACCGCGAGATGAATAAAACCTACGTTGCGCTCACGACATCGATTCCTCAGCAGCCCGAGGGAACCCTTGAGCACTGGCTGGCTAAAGATAAAGGCGAAAACAGAGCTTTCATCGTAAAGGCCAATTCCAAGGACGGGAAACGGTGCGTACTATCCTACCGAGTCCTCGCTCAGTCTGGCGTCAACGCCATTGTCGAGGTGAAGCCTGTGACCGGGCGAAGCCACCAAATTAGGGCTCAAATGGCGGCCATAGGCTGTCCCCTAGTTGGTGATACTAAGTATGGCGCCAAAGCCCGCTGGGACGGCCGTGTGGCGCTCCACGCCGCAAGGCTGGAGTTTTTGCACCCAGTAGGTCTTGAACCAATGAAGTTGCTGGCGCCCATTCCGGGATACTGGCGGGAGATTTGGGCATCGGCATTTCCTCAAACTCAGGATATAATTTTTCCGTGACGACGCTCCCGTAGAATATCCAAGACAAAGATCTTTGCTCGTAAATCTGACCATAAAAATCACCATTGGAATCGAAAAATGAACACAAAAAATAGACCTCCTCAATCTCATAGCGGACCATCAAAAAGCGGGTCGTCATTTAGGGACGACGAATCTAAAAAATTCAAGCAGCCTAAGCCCCTTGTGCAAACCACGACTCTGTGGGATTTTCCTAGTCAACACTATGGTCGCGAATCGGAGCAAGGTGACGGCGAGTATGCGGGTGTTACGCCAAGTTACGTCATTTGGAATCTTTTGCAGCGTTATACAAAACCAGGCGCAACCGTTCTCGACCCGATGTGCGGCAGCGGTACGACTCTCGACGTTTGCAAGGACCTTGGTCGAATTGGGCTAGGCTTTGACCTTGCCCCCGCACACGCTGGCGTTAAAAAGGCAGACGCTAGAAAGTTGCCGCTTCAAAACGGGGCGGTCGATTTTGTGTTTGTAGACCCCCCCTACAGCACGCACATCAAATATAGCGGTTCAGAGGCTTGCATCGGCGAACTCGAAGCGCGCGGCGGCGGCTACTATGAGGCCATGGAAAAGGTGATTGCCGAACTCTACCGAGTGACCAAAGACGGTGGCTATATCGCTTTATACATCCAAGATTCGTTTGCCAAGGGTAAGCCACTGGCACCTCTTGGATTTGAATTATTTTTGCGGCTGTCGACATTGTTTGAGCCCGTGGATATAGTTTGCGTGACGAGGCACAATAAAAAGCTGAAGCGTAACCATTGGCACACATCGGCGATCGAAGGCAATTATTATCTTCGCGGATTTAACTACCTATTTATTCTCCGTAAGAACGCTAAAAATGACGCGGCAAAACTCAAACATGAAAATTCGGGGGCCCTGTCATTTTATTTCCAGCAGGTAGCAAAATCTAAGCCGGGCGAGGTCGTTACTCCTGATGTATTAGCTCAGGCGATTGAAGAAGACCGTGAAACACTGGATAAAAAAATGGTTCGCAAAGACGGTAAGAAGGCCTTTAAAGAAGCGTTGAAATCGGCAAATCAAGACTTTCGCCGAGACGGCGCGCCAAATAAGAAAGAGTCGTTTTCAACTCGTCCGATAAAGAAGGATCACCGTAAGTGAAAAGCCTTGAAGAGCTAAAAGGTGCGGTCCTGAAATTTGCGAAAGATCGTGAATGGGAGCCGTTTCATACCCCAAAAAATCTATCGACGGCCGTTGCGGTGGAGGCTGCAGAGTTGCAAGAACTATTCATGTGGCTCACGGCCGAACAAAGCACTCAAGCTTCTCCTGAGCTTCGCGAAAAAATCGAAGATGAGGTTGGAGATGTGCTCATTTGCTTGGTAAATTTCGCAGCCAGCGTGGGCATCGATCCATTGGCCGCGGCGGCGCAAAAAATTAAAAAAAACCACGAGAAGTATCCCGTGGATAAATCTCGTGGTTCTGCCAAAAAATACGATGAATACTAAGCTAAAATTAAGGGCCGATTGGGGTTTCACCACAAGCGAATTGTTCATTCAAGCTATTCAGCGCATTTCGGTAAGACTCTTTGATAGGAGCAAACGTCTTGGTATATTCTGGGGCTGGAGTCTTAGCACTGTCAAGGGTTTCGCTGGCAATTGCAGATTTAAATTTCGAACTGGCGTCAGTCAATTTTAGACAGGCTGCATCATGACGTTTCGTAGCATCACTTTCTTTATTCCAACCTTCAACACCAGCGAGCAGTGCGGTTTGGGTATCTTCTAATGGTTTTTTTACTGCATCAGGAAGAGTCGTTGGGAGGACTTCAAACTTTGGGGCTTCGATTTTATTCGTAGCGACTGGTCCACCTCCGATGGAAACGTCAATGCTGACATCTGCCGTTTGATCCGTTATAGCGAGACACTCGCCGGCAGCAATCTTCAATTCAGTGACGGCTAAAGCGGTAACGCTTACACAGGCTTTTACAGTGATCTTAGATTGGCCTTTTAGATCTGCTTTCTTGATTAGTACAAGTTGAGCCGGCTTCCCGTCATGCTCAGCGTTTGTCAAATAAACATCTTTCATAGATTTTCCGTCGTCCGATAATTTACCAAAGCTAAGTTTAATTGAGTAATCACAGTCTTGTTTTAAAGACTCGCTAATATTTCCGCCTTGTGCTGCAATTTTGTTGGTGCTGTCAATATCTGTAAACGAGCAGTCACCGGCATCTTTTTTGACTTGAATCGAAAAACCTTCGACCGAGAACGCCGTGCCCTTAGAATCTTTTTCAGGTACTTTCATGGTAACGCTTGTCACTTTTGAGCGGTTGATGCCTGATTCTCCGTCAAACGTAGTTCTGCAAGACACTACAGTTAAAGCTGCGGTTGCTACTGATACAGATACTAAAATGGTTTTCATCAGACTCTCCTCATAGAAAATTAGTACACATGGCTTTAATCATAAATTTTTACTCATTAGCGGTATTAGCAAGACTTAGACCAACTCAGCACGTATATTTAACTATATGTTATTATAGGGATATAATTAAAGTCAAGGGCCGGGGCAGTGTCGTTTTTTTGGACACCGATCTTTCTTTATACACCTCCTAGGCTTCGAGAATTGGTTCCCCTAAAAAACTCCGAGGCATCCTAGCCCTGAGTTTCCAGTAAAATTTTTGACCTCAAGGGCTATTGGCTGATATATTATTGCAGGACTTCGGTACCTTTGTCCATTTTTTAACATCAAGGTTGGGGTGAGCCAGATGACTATTGGAAACAATCGCAGAACGAATGGCGGAATCAGGCTTCCTCGGTCCGCAGCACTCAAGCGCATTCTATTGGCTTTCTTTATCCTGAGCACTGTTGGCTTTGGTCCATTGAATTTTGCGACCGGTTCGAAAAATTATGCCCAAGCGTCGACTACGAGCGAAAAAGGTGTTTCAGCAGAAACCTCTCCTCAGGAGTCGTCGATCTCTGTCAAAACCGAGGATACCGGAACCCCTGGGGTTTTTTCACGAGCCTGGGATGCGGGCTTTGTTGTGTTTATGACGCTGTTGCTTTTGATATTTTCGTCCATAGCTTCATGGGTGATCATTGTGACGAAGTGGAAGGATATCGGAAAGATTAATAGTTCGAATGAAGCCTTCGTAAAGTCTTTTTGGGAGTCGCGCTCGCTAAATGATTTAAATGGTCGACTTCCTGACTACCAATATAGTCCGGCGCGAGAGGTGTTTCGTAGTGGTTACGCAGAACTGGCTCGAAGCAATCAGATGCGCGATCAGACGACGTCGAGTGAAATTGCCATTGGCGCGGCTATGGATAATTTGAATAGAACACTACACAAGGCAAAGTTGAATGAAAGAAAACGTTTGGAGATTAATATTCATTGGCTTGCGAATATTGCGTCAGTGGCGCCATTCGTAGGCCTTTTTGGCACTGTGTGGGGCATCATGAATTCCTTCGAAGGCATTGCTCGCTCTGGGAGTGCCAGTCTCGCAGCGGTTGCGCCTGGTATTGCGGAGGCTCTCATTTCGACAGCGTTTGGCCTTGCGGCAGCGATTCCCGCGGTTGTAGGTTATAATTATTTTAACGGAAAGCTCCGACTTCAAATGATGACGTTAGACGGATTTTGTTCAGATTTTTTGAATATTGTTGAGCGCTACCTTGTCACCGAGAAATCTAAGACTGCCGAAAAGGTGTAAGCATAGTTTTTTTTCGAGGAGGAAATTTACATGGGACTAGGAAATTCACATTTTAATCAAGGTGACGACTACGGCGGAGATATTGCGGAAATAAACATGATTCCGTTGGTCGACGTGCTGCTAGTCCTTCTTATCATTTTTATGGTGGCAGCACCGATGAGTATCGGTGGAATAAACATTGATTTGCCCATCAGCAAAGCTCGTGGAACCCTGTCAGACGAGAGCAGGGTTGTAATCACGGTGACGAAGGGGGGCGAATTTTGGATGGAAAAAGCTAAAATTCCCAATAGTGCATTGCCGGAAAAGCTTAAGGGGATATACCAACACCGAGAAAGAAAAGAAATATTCATTCGCGCGGATCAGGCCGTAATTTATGGTGCAGTGATTGAGGCCATGAGTGCGGCAAAAGTGGCGGGCGTCACCAAAATTTCAATGCTTACTCAACCCCCAAAAGCAGGATAGTGAATGGCTTCTGGAACGCTAAAGCCTGCTTTTCGATATGACTTTGGTCCAGCTCTTCTTAAGAGAGCGGAGCCGATGGGCTCGCCAATTAATCGTCGCCATTTCACAAAAGTGGCCGTGGCCTGTTTCTTTGCTCACTTGCTGGTTTTATGTTTGAATCCAAAATGGTTTTTTTCGCCACCAAGAATTGATATGGAGGAAAGTATTTCGGTCGACATGGATTTTATGGCAGATCTAAAAATGGAAGTGCCACAAGAAAACTCACTGCCTAATGCGGTTAAATCTGACGAGTTAGCCGTGCCGGCAAATCTATTGCCACAACTCCCAAAGAAATTTGAGGTTCAAGAGGAAAAAAAATCTGAAGAAGAGGCCGTTGCCGAGGAAAAGGATCCGAAGGCAGAAGATGCCGTCGCTAAAACACCTGTGGCGCCGCCGGACCAAGAAGTTCCAAAAATGAAAGAAGATCCAAACAAGGTCACTCGAGACGATTTATTAAAACGTCTAGCCGTAGAAAAGCTCAAGCGGGATAACAAAGTAGATTTAAAAATGAAAGCTCAAAAGGACGCAATTGCCAAGTTAAAAGAAGACATGGTTACGGCCGATACGAAAACAAACTCAGGCGCAGGTACGCCTGGCGCCGGCCTTCAGGTCAGACGGTACGAGGGGTTGCTGAAGGCAGCAGTGAAGCGTAATTTATTTTTGCCAAAGACCTTTGAATTTGACCAAGCAGTCTTGATGTCTCAACTCAGTGTGGTCATCAATGCGAAGGGCGAGCTTATGGACGTTTCTTTGGCGCGAAGTAGTGGCAACGGGGCTTATGATCAAGCCGTGATCTTAGCCGTTCAAAATTCTGTTCCGTTGCCAAAGCCACCTGAGGAATATGCCGGAAAAAAAATTACCTTTAATTTTTCAAAATAAAAATATTTAGCAAGGAAGTGATCATGAAAGCAGAACTTTTTCGCGTAGCCCTATCGCTATTAACTCTTATTGGCGGAATTCCTGCCGTAGCAAGTGAGATTGTGGTCAACATTGATAGTCCGCAATTTCGTGAAGTAGTCGCAGCAATTCCTGCCTTTGCGGTGAATATCGCGACCGCTGATAGCGATACGAAGGCCGTTGCCTTGGAGGCCAATGCCGAGCTCCATCGACTGCTGGAATTCACAGGAGTCTTTAAATTAATGTCAGAATCGGCGTTTAAGGACATCATACAAAAAGTTCCGCCGCAAATATTTAGTGAGTCTGGCATTGGTGCAACCAGTACATTGGAATGGAAAACGATTGGTGTTGAATCACTGACACTTGCGGAAGTTTCACGAGAGGGAACCAACACATGGAGTCTGGCGATTCGCACGATTGATATTGGACGACGAGAAGTGCTTGTCGGGAAAAAATACACGCAAATTGCACGAAACCAGCTCATTACCGTGATCCGACGCTACGGCGACGATGTGCTTAAGGCCTATACCGGTAAATCTGGAATTTTTAATTCTAAACTGGTGTTCATCGGAAAAACCTCCGAACGATCTGCAAAACAAGTGTATATATCAGATTTTGACGGCTCAAAACCAATTCAAATCACCAAGGGAAATTATCCACATCTTTCCCCAAGCTTTAGTGCGGACGGAAAATTCGTAGTCTATACATCCTATGAAGATGGAAATCCCGATCTTTTTATGTATGACATCGCCGCGCACACGTCGCGCAAAATTTCGGGTTATAAAGGAATCAATAGTGGTGGAAATTTTTCCCCATCAGGAAAAGTCATAGCCTTTACAGGCTCGGTTAATGGTGATGCCGATATCTACACCGCCCTGCCAGGGGGCGGCGCCAGAAAAATGTTTATTAGTGGTTCCGGGTTAGATGTTGACCCGTCGTTTTCGCCGGATGGCAAGAAGATTGCGTTTGTCAGTGGGCGTTTTGGTAATCCTCATATTTTTGTGGCCTCCTTAGACTGGTCTAGTCCAACCGAGCCTCGCGTTACCGGTGATAAGCGGCTCACGTACGCAGGCTGGTATAACGCAACTCCTGGCTGGGCACCCGAGGGTGACCGAATTGCGTTTGCCGGTTACGATAAGGAGATTGATCGTTTTGACTTATTTATGATGAATGCTGACGGCAGCAAGCTCGAGCGGTTGACTCTGCGAACCGGCGACAATGAGCGGCCATGGTTCTCACCAAATGGCCAAAATATTGTTTTCATGTCTAATCGCACGAACGGAACAAACGTTAAAAGTGTTCATCAACTTTTTATGATGAATCGTGATGGCGGCAATCAACGCCAACTTTTGACGGGGCTATTTGAGGCTCAAACACCGTGCTGGGGGCCGAATCTATAGGTGATTTAAATTCGACCCCGACATTTGTAAATGAAAACCGACGACTGGCACATACAATTGTTAGACGTTACGAATTGTTGAGCGGTACGGATGCCACAAAATTAGAACGCCTCAGCGAGACTTAAGTATACGCTGGGATTTGGTGTTTCACGCCCCCAGGCTAAATCGAGGCGAAGATTCACTTTCTGAGCGTTTGAGATGCGGTACCTCCCCCCGAAACCCCATGCGGGCTTAATTGTTCTAGCGGTAAGATTTTGCCAATCACGCGCAACATTACCCGCTCCGCCATAGGCGACCACACCCCATTTCTCGCTAATCGGCATGCGAAGCTCTGTCTGCAGCACAAAAAGCTTGCGGTCCCGGAAACGGCCTAGAAAATAACCTCTCAGGAGGTCTCTACCACCAAGGCTTGCAAGGGCTTGAAAAGGGGGTTGCCCGTCATGGGAGGTGGCAACTGCCTGCCAGGCAATACGAATCGGTCTTTTACTAATAGATAGCGGCACAAAACCTCTGGCATCCAAATTCATTGAACTGAAATCGTAATTGCTGCCAAACTCCTTTGTTCTGGATAAAAATCCGCTCTCCACAAACATCCCGCGGTCAGGATCCTGGAGATCATCTCTGGTATCCCAACGACCTATAAATCCAAGTCCTGCGAGGTTAACCGGTTCTGTGCCATTAATGGCCCGACCATTTTGATCTATTTTTTGCTCCAGTTGTCCTTGGGCCTTCAAATGAGTGATTCGTTCATTTGAAATAGCTCCTTGCCCACCAAAATAAAATGCAGAGGAAAACTCATGCAGATATCTTAGTTGAATATCCCATTCGTAAGACGTGTATTTTTCCTCGTCTGCGACCCGGGTGTTGTTACCAATACCAAAAAACGAATTGGGGTACTTCTGCGCGTTACCGGATACACTCAAATGATCGCGATGAGCATTAACGAAGCTCTCAGATAGCCCACGGATTACGAATTGTTTTTTTTCCGTGTAAATGGATCCTATTTTTATTGCGTTCCCCTTAGAACCCTGTTGCCCATCGGCAGGTGGACTTAGAATAAAGAGTCCTAGACCTCCGCCAAATCCGGTTTCAGGAGCGCGAAATAAACCAGGTAAAATGATGTACTCGGGAGCCGTATTAGTCTCTGCCGCGGTTATCGCGGTAGCAGATCCCAATACTGTCCAAATTAAAAATCTAAGTCGTTTTATTGTTATCATCTTTCGTTTTCTTGGGCGGCGAGATTTCACAAAAAGGACTATCAGCACAGGCATAAACATCGGCACTTCGTCGAGGAAGATATGGTCTAATTCTTACAAAGAATTGACAACCGATATTCATAAAAAAAGCACAAACTTAAAACTGGCAATTTTTGCCAGAGGTCCATATCCAGGTAAGGTTTTCCAGATTTCGATAAAAGCGCCCACTTCGGCAGCTATTGAGCCGTCGGTTCGACGAACATGCATTACAGTTTGGCCTTGTGACAATTAATACTGATCGACAACCGAGTAGTGGACCATAAGCGCTGGTACTTCCCCCTTGGGCTTCCAAGTCTTTTCCCTTTCCACAAAAGTGGTGGCGCAAGATGTCGTTATAAGTGTGATAAAAATGAAACCAATAGTACGCCGCATCGCAGTACGCTCCTTAGGAAACGGGTGGAAATGAAATTTGAGAAAGTCAAAAACATGTGCAAAACGACTTCAAGCTCAAATACCGAGCTGAGATTCTTTCATATCGAAATTAGCTTGTCAAGGCGCGCTCACACCTCGGGGTTCCATCAGAAATGGCAACTCGGAGTGCTGCGGTAAATTGGTTCTCAAACTTTGTGCATACCTTGATTTTTCTATTGGGTTCGTTTTTGGAATTGCCATGAGGTTTGGAGGCGGCTGCTAACAGCTAAGCCCGAAATTCCTTTAAATGCCGCCACACAAAAGGGTCGGCGACAGAATATTCATTTTTCTCGTGATAGAGAACTGCGTTGTCTAACAAGCGGTCGATAATTTTTTTCATCCCGCCTGCCGTAAGATTACTTTTCTCCAAAAATGCTTTACCCATGGGCTGCATTTCGCGTCCTTCTTGTTTTGAAAACGCAATCAAAACTCGTTCTTCAGCAGGCGTAAATCGATTTAAATACTCTTCTAAAGCACTTCGACGTTTTTCTAGAAGCGACCGCGTGGCATCAGCTACTTCTGAAACAGTAAGTGACTTGATGGGGGCTCGCGGTATAGAAAATCTTGAGATCATTTCTTGGCAAATGCGATTGATGGCTTCAGGGTCTCTGTTCATTGTGTCTTGTAATATTTTAGAAATCTCTGGATCAATCCTCATTCCATGAAGGGTCTTGGCCCAATCATGGAAAACCCATCTTTCCCCAAGTGCATTGGCACCAGTTTTTGTGAAATCAGGACTAAACCATATTTTTTGGTCCGCGGTAAAGAAGCCGCCGTGAATATTGAGATAGTGATTCTTTCGTGCCAACGCAGAAACTGTTTTCTTGGCAAGGCTTTTTCCCAAAGGACCTAGACCATTACCAGGAGAAATAATAACGGTCATCTAGTCAGGCTGAACCCGCGTAGATAGGTCTGAACCAGATAGCTTTTCAACTTTAAATGCAGTCAGTGACATAACCTGGTAATCTTCTTTCAAAACAAAAAACTAGCCATTTACAGCTTCTGGAATCGCGAAAAACTCGGCAAATGATTCCGATTTTGGGATTGGCAGTCCATCTTCCCGCATACCTGCGATATGAAGCTGAATTGCTTCATACATATTTTTCTCGACCTCGTCGCGAGTCTTGCCCGTGGCCACGCAGCCAGGCAAATCGGGGCTATAGGCTCCATAACTACTTTTCCCTTTTTCAAAAACAATTAAAAATCGAAGCATATTTTCACCTCGTCATTTGCTTTAGAGCAGCCTGTTTCAAAATACTATTCAATGTTCCTGGAGGCAGGTCGTCGCTTAGCTTTCCCGCGATAGTGACTCGTCCGGTCTTAGAGGCATGCTTAAATTGCCGATGACTGCCCTTGGTCTGAACAAGAAACCAGCCATCGGCTTCGATTAAAGCTAAAATTTATTTAACCTTCACAGCTACTTACCCTAACCACATTTGATCATCTGGTCACACTTGTTGACTATTATAGTTTAAAATAGTCAATAATCCTACAACGGATTGAATCAGTTCGCAGATGTAATGGCGGCACCTGACGCATGCACCTACGTCCGAGCAAAAAAATTGATTGACTAGAGGTCTAACAAAATCGCATCTGGGACAAAAAATAGCGGCATTACCGAAATTCTAAGTGAATTCCAAGCTTGTGCTCATTT
>CANJQY010000007.1 GCA_947476525.1 Oligoflexales bacterium | reverse complement strand
GTGTAAACAACTGGATCTCCAGCTGGTGGCGTGCCAGAGCCCTTGCACTGGGTTCCCGCCTTTAGATCGATGAAAGACTTGTGGCTGGATTCTTTGCTCGATCCGACGTTGAAAATTTCGGTGACTTCGAACTTAGAAGATTGACTGTGATCTTCACGAACAATTAATGCACGGCTGTAAGATGGATCTGCACCAGTCGTTCCAAATAGTATCTGTAATTCATGAACATGGTCGAGACCGTCTTTAACTCGGCTTACCGTAATCGATCCAGTCGCGTCTAAGGTGTCAGTGCCTTTTTCGTAGGGAAGTGCGACCGTCGATGCAAAGGAACCAACTGAATTGGCGCCAAGGGTACGCTCGAAGTCGAGAGATAGAATTTCAACGGAGTCACGGTGCTTCATGGCCTCGTCAATCGCTTCGCCAGCGATTGGGGTCAGGTGGATGGTTACGCTGCCTTTGGTGACGCGTAGTCCGTTTTCGTCAGTCATAGTGCTAGTGCCAACGATTTCAAGGCCGAGTTCTTTAGTGATCAATTGGGCAACGGACTGGGCTTCTTTAGCTAAGGATGAGTTGATTTTTCCAAGGTCCGTCTCACTAAGTTTTGCAAGGACAACAGTCTTTAATAAAATCCCTAAGGTTTCACTGCTGTTGTCACCGTTGAGGTCTACACCTGTTTTGCGGCAGTAGTTTGCGCTGTCACTGTAGAAGCTGTCGGCAAGGATAATTCGTTTACCAGATTTAGCGATGATGAAATCTCGGTATTTTCTAATCGAAGAGCGAAATGTACCTACATAGTCACGCTGCGCCAATTCTTTGATTAGGAGGTCGGCAGCTGTAGTGCGCAAGCCGTCTAAGTGCTTTAAAAAATCTTCCTGACCAGCGATACTCACCGAAGAATCTGCTGGCGTGCTCTTTAATTGACTGGCCTTATTTTCTTTTTTTACTTGAACTTTCACTACACAGCTGCTGGTAATGAGTCCTGAAAGCAAAGTCGCAACAATTCTGGTTTTCATATTAAATTCTCCTTTTGGGCCGGCAGGCATTAAGTATGTAAATAACTAAGCAAGGATCGTGCCACTGCGGGAAGAAAGGTCAAAATCACGAGTATATCTATATAATACAGGTAGTTATAGAATCACTCAGGCTGCTGATTAATCGACGAACTGTTCATTTTTTTTACAAAATGTCAAATTTTGGCAGTCTAGATCTTCAGAAAAATGACGATACGAACCCCGTGCTAGAAACCCAAAACCCGGGCGCTTCAAAAACCAACGCGGAAAACATCTGATGCACGATGCAGCTCCAAATAAATCGAGTGAAAATAAACACTGGCTGACCTCCTATAGGTTAAGCGGTTGGAGCGCTTTCAGTGCTGGCGTGATTTGCGCGGCGTGCTTTCTCTTTGCCTCTAGGGGCGAGATTGGTAACTACTTAAATGCAAAGATCGCCGAGCCGATCAATTTCAAATTGCGGGACATGGTCGGGAAAACTCAAAAGTTGGACTCTAGGATCAAAGTCTTCGCATTCGACGATAAGTCATTTTCTCAGTACGGAGCTGGTCAGATCTCGTTTGACACATGGACCGAGGTCATTGATGCTGTGGCTTCCAAAAAACCTAAAGTAATCCTCATTGATGGCATGTTTAGCGACAATTCCGCCCCCATTTCACCGGCAGCGCGAAAATATTTTGCGCACTTCCAACAGTTTAACGTTCCCGTAGTGACCGGATCCTTTGTCAAGGATGGTGAGCTTGCCAATAGATTTAAATGGGAGACTACAGGTGCCCAATACGCGGCGGAAAGCTATGTCGATTCCAGGTTGGTAGGCCAGGACCGGCAGATGCAGGCACGGCAGATGCCGAGTTGGAGCGACCGCAGCGGGGGAAATCTATACGGGCCGAGCCAATTGTACCAAAATATTTTTGACCATGTTGGGCACTTTCAGCTGTTCTCGGAAAACAAAATTGAGCCATTTCTTCGTCTTAGTGACAAGGTGGTCGTTCCCCATGTGTCGATGTATGCCGCGGATTCAATCAAGTTTTTTGAAAAGAGCCTCGTGGTCAATGGCCGGCGCGTGGCGCTAGGTGCCAACGGTGAAACACCGGTAAATTTTGTGCGGCCTGACAATATCACCAAATGGCCGATGATAAAATTAATCGAAAAATCTTCGCGCCCAAATGCCCTCGAAAAAATCGAAGCCGGTGATACGGTGGTGTTCCTTCCACTTTACTTCACTGGAAATGTTGATGTGCGCCCGAGCGCCTATGGATTTATTCCCGGAGGGCTTTATATAGTAAGCATGGTCAATAGCGTCATTTCGGGAAATTGGTTGCAGCCGGTCATGGTCGAAGAGGCTCTGATAGTGATATTCACCACAATTTTTGCACTCGTCGCATTCTCCTACAATTCGCGTCAATACCTACTTTTTTTCGCGGCGGCCTGCGCAACCTATTTCCTTGCGGTTCAAGCCATGTTTGCATACGGCGGGCTTGTTGTTCCGTACCTGCTACCACTGGCCGCAGGTGGCATTGCCGGGGCAAGCATATTTCTCATGAGTCGTCAAAAGGAAGAGATTAAATCCGTCGCTTTGCACGCTGCGCTCGACGGCGCTATCTCGCCAGGGCAGATGAATGATGTTTTGCGAAGTCCAGAACGGGCAAATTTCGATACGAGAGAGCGAATCGTCACGGTCATGTTCATCGATATTGTAGGATTCTCGATGTCGACTGAGTCTATGGTTCCGCGTGCCGCTTTCGATTGTTTGAAGGACCTTCTTGGGAAGATGTCGGCCATCGTGCACGCACACGGGGGAATCGTCGATAAAACGCTTGGAGATGGTTTGCTGTGCTATTTTGGCTACCGCTTCGATTCGGATGTTACCTTGTCGGAACACTCTGAAATGGCGGTTCGCTGTGGGATCGAAATTCAACAAACAATGATTTTGGAAAATGTGATTGCCGCACGCACATCTGCACCAATATACCCGCTGCGAATTGGAATTAATACCGCGTCTTGCTATTTGGGAAACCTCGGTTTTGGAAACCGAGTCGAATTTACAGTGGTTGGCAACGGTGTTAATTTTGCGAAACGACTTGAAGCGTCTTGTGAAACGAATTGCGTGATGATCGGCGCGACCACTGCCGGCCTCTTACATGGCATTTCATTTGGAGATGCGGCAATGAGGGATAAAAGTATTCAAATTAAGCACTATTCAGAGCCAGTCAAGGTGTGGGAGCTGAATCCCTTTATCAAAAGAAAAACGGAGACGGATGAAGTCGCCATGGCTCTGGCCTCACGGGAACTATATCGGAGGAGTAATGGGCGCATCGTGGTGTCCGATTACACGAATCTTATTGTCACGACGTCGGAAGGAGGCGTCTCGATTATTAATTTCAGTTCCACTGGCATCAATGTTTTATTCGATCGGAAACTTGCAATCTCAAAGGTCCTGGTGGTGAATTTCGAAAGCCTTGTGCCGGGGCTGGCAGAAAGGTTGAAGGAGAAAAATATTGAGAATATTGAAGCCAATGTTTGCTGGAACTATGCATCCGGATCGGCGTTCGCACACGGATTAAAATTCACCAAAATGTCGGAATCGCAGCAACTATATTTTGTGAAAATATTGACGGAATATGCGTTTTTAAATCATCCAATGCAAAAGGTGAGTGGTCTATGATCCATCTAACTGCAATAAGACGAGCCGTGTTCATATTGTCGTTTTTATCGATAATCTGCGGATGTGGTTCAATTTTTCTACGAGGCAATAAGAGCGCTGACTCGTTGCAATCGCCTACTGCGCGCTCCGACCTCTCGTGGCTGCATTATGTCCCTGAGCATATTACCGATCGGTCCACAAGCAACCTAAACTCTGAGCTACGCAGGGACGCGGGACGGGCAAACATAGCTTTGGGTTTTGATATCGAGCGTCCAGAAATTTTGGACGTCGGGGTTTATGGGAAAATTGGAAACGCTACGGTGTTTGTGGCTAGGGAGGCGGATATTGGTACTTTTGATCGGCTCTATTGGCCCATGGTGCAAGTTTTGAGTAAAAAATATGCGTGTTTCATCAAAAATAAATCGCAGCGTGGAAACACGTTGAGATTTGCATGCACGGATCGCCGAGTTATTATTATGCAAAGAAATTTGAGCGGCGGTTTTGCGAAATTCTCTGGCCGGCAGTATGACTTAGCTGGCCGTGAGCTTTTGGTCAAGCGTCGTGCGGTGGCTTCCATACCTTAAATTTGGCGCGCGGTGATTCAACGGCGCAAAATCGCCCTTACAGGGCTCGCATCAAAGCCTTCGAGGCGCAAAGGCAATGCAATTAATTCATAGCGGCCATCAGAAACCTCGGATAAAACCAGGCCTTCGAGATTGGCTATTTTGTACTGAAATAAATTTTGATGGGACGGCAGGTCTTTTGACGAGAATGGGTCGACCGATGGCGTGTCAATTCCGAGAAGGATAACTCCAGCTTGACCTAAGGCGGCAACCGCTTCGGGATGAAACGCCGAGAAGTCTTTGTTGAAATAATTTGGGTCGGGATAGCTGTTTGTTCGAAATAGAACTCTCTTTGTACCGGTAGATATTGGCACTTTGCAATCTTCGGCCATAATCAATGGCTTATTTGCAACCGTATGGACAAAACATTCACCCATGTAAACATTTAAGTCCAGAGTCTCGACAGACAAACCATGCTGGTGATAGTGATGAGGCGCATCAGCATGGGCGCCAACGTGCACGGTGGTGCGTAACGTGGATAGATCAATATTGGCGCCGTGACTTATATCGAGCAAGAGTTCACGACTAACCGGCGTGTCGCCCGGCCATACCGCGAGGCGCGGAGAAATAATGGGTGATATATCCCAGTAGGTCATCGGTTTAGTTTGTCTCCGTTGGGTTTGCCATCGTTGGGTTGTTTGGAGTGCCTTATGCGTTTTTGAATTTCATTCACAGCTGCGAGGTATTGAGACGTTAGTTCATCGTGGTCGAGGTTTGGCAGGTTTCGGTTCCATAAAGTCCAGTTGCCGTTGATCATGACGTGAGTCACATCGCGTGCCCCCATGGAATATATGACGTTGGCCAGTGGGTTTTTCTTCGGCTCGCTACTAAGGCTCTCTTTTAAGAAGATGAGATCGGCTTGTTTTCCGACTTCCAGGGTACCGAGCTCTGCGGAAACTCCGAGGACGGCTGCAGGAATGGTCGTAGCCATCGCTAGTAAATGATCGGGACTTAATTGGCTTATGGCCACACCTTGATGGCGGGCCAATAGACCTGCGATTTTTATCTCTCCCAATGAATCTGCAGAGTCGTGGCTAGCGGCACAGTCGGTGCCGATGGCAAGCGGAATATCTAGGTCGTGAATTGTTTGAATATCGGCAAGCCGGTCATAGAGCAATGTTGAGGTTGGGCAATACCCAATGGTGGCGCCAGATTCTTTGATGATTTTTAAATCCTTTTTCGTCGCACTAGTGAGGTGCACGACCAGTGATCTCGGGCCAAGGGCTCCAGCCCTTTGGGCAGCTTCCACAGGGGTGACGTGGTCCCTTGCTTGGACTCGGTCGAATTCGCCCTGGGTTTGGGAAAGATGCATGTGCAACGTTAGATTATTAGCCTTCGCGTAATCTGCACACTCCTTGAGGAGGGCTGGTGATACCGTATCTGCGGCATGTGGTGAGACCACGTGGCGAATGAGCGGTCCGAAAGACGATTTTTCGATCAAATTTTTGGCTCTGTCCCAACTATCGCGCCCAGAAAAGGCGCCGCCGAGATCGGCAATTGTTTCACCAATCCAACCGCGAACCCCGAATTTTTCGAAGGCATGGCCAATTCCCTCACTGAAATAATAATGATCGACAAACGAGGTAACTCCTGCACGCAGGCCATCGAAAATATACGAGTGTGATAATGGCTCCAAAAGTTCTGGGGTGAGGCTCTTTTCAGCAGGAAATAAAAAAGACTCAATCATATTAGATTTTCCGTGGCCAAGTCCTCGGAAAAAACCTAACGCGACATGGGTATGGGTGTTAAAAAGTCCCGGCATAATGATATAACCACTGGCATCAAGTGTTTTCACGTCAGGAAACTGGGTGAGAAGTTCGTCTGATGACCCAGTAGCCATGATCTTACCTGCACGAACAAGAATTGCGCCGTCGGCCAGCACTGGCAAAAAAGCTCCGGTGATGATCGTGGCTTTAATGATGAGAACGTCTGAATGGCGTGGAATATCGGCCGCTAATTTCATTTGACACAAGCCTCGATAATTTGGAGATTCTCGGCGTTTGTTTCGGGACTGAGCGGTCCAAACGAAAATCGAATGAATTTAGCGTGCGGGCCCTTTTCTCCCAGGCGATTCATGTCGCATAGAGTGCCGGGCAAGATGGCCGCTTTGTGCTTGAAAAGACGTTGGTTGAATTCAAGGGCCGACAAGCCTCGTGGAAGTCGCCCCCAGTGATAAAACCCGCCGTCTCCGGTGCAAAGTTCGATACCACATTTTGAAAGCCCGCGTTCGTAGGCATCTCGCTGCTTGTTGTAAAATTCTGCAACAGCCGTTCTGGCGAGGGCCACGCGAGCGTGATCTAAGAGATTGGTCACGCAAATTTGTGCTGGTCTCGACACGCCGCCCATCGCAATGGAGGAGAAATTTCGGAATATTTCGATGTGTTTTTGGGCGGCAACTATCCAGCCAGTGCGGAGGCCTGGAGCTTGCAGGCCTTTTGTGGCTGCGCCGACCACAAACATGTTTGTGGAGTCGATGTCCTTAATGTATTTCATGGCGCTAATCGGGCCATCTTTATGGAAAAATTCATAGGCCTCGTCAAACATAGCCGCGTGTTTTTGTTGGCTTGCGAACGTCACTAAATCGGAGAGTTTCTGTCCGGACCAAGTTACGCCGGTAGGGTTGCATGGATTGCTTTTAATGATCAAGGTGCGGTCCGAGGTTTTCATTCGAGTGAGGTCATAGTCCGCTAATTGCGGTCGGAAATTGTTGGTGGGATTGCTTGGAATTAGGCTGTGAGCTCGCTTCAAATTTTTAAGCATGTCGTAATAGGGAGTGTATTCGGTCTCTTCAATTAAAATGTGAACGTCGGATTGAAGGTGCAGCAGTGCTGCAAAAATAGCTGGACGACCGCCGGCAAAGACTGCGACATTCTCCTCTGAAATAGAGGAACCGTAAAATTTATTGTAGTAATCAGCAATCGCTTTTCTGAGAGGTTGATTGCCAGTTGCAGCAGGATATTTGAGGTCACTGGGGCCAAATTCGATCGAAGAAGGCATTGGCGGCCCCCCCGGAATCTGCGTGGTCAAAGGGAATCCTTGGGCCCAAGGGCGAGTGCCCTCATCGCCCATGTATAAACCCGTGGCTTCTTGAAAGTTGAATAGGGTTTCGTAAACCCCCATTGGCGGAAATTGGTTTAAAAACATAACAAGTGACCTCCCTTTAGATAAAGGATTGTACACTAAATTTGTAACGATTCACCACTCATTATTTTAGGCGGCGTTCTGCAAGGGCCTTGTACTCGATATATTCCTTAGAAGAGTGGATCCAGCCAAAATCCTTGTGGGATATGGACTGTTGAAGTTCGTTTCGGTATTTTTTAGGGTCAAGCAGAAAAGAATTTAAATAGTAAATGGCTTCTGCCGGGTGCCCGGATTTTGCATGACAGCGTGCTAACAAAAAAACTCCTCGGCGTGCAATTAAATCGTCATTCGTCCAAATTTTATTGGCCTGTTTTCTAGCCCAAATTTTTTCTAGTGGGGGGATCGCCTTTGCACAATTTTCAATGGAACGATAGGCAAAACCTATATGGAAAAGACTGTTAATGTCGACGTCACCCTCCGCCTCTGCTTTTTCGTAGAGGTTGATTGCGTCCTGGTATTTTTGCTCCGAATATTTTTTATCAGCATCGATATATAATTGAGAGTGGGTTTTCGAAGGAGCAATGGATGGACTTGAACTTCCCATTATGGCCGCACCCGCCATTTTTAGGTTGGTCAAAACATATCCTGACTCAAGTAAACAGGGGACATCGGCGTTACCGTTGCAGCATTGCTCGGAAAGTAATGCGAATATTCTTTTTGTTTTGATGACTTCGCATGTGGTCAAGCCTGCGCTAATAAAAAAAGACTCCTTTTGACCTCGGAGAGCTCCTTTGGTTGTGCTTAGGCCCGTTCGAACGGCATCGCTATGGACGATTGTACCCTTTACGATAAGTCCGCTGTAAGATTTATAGAGACTTTGTCGGGCTGCGGCGTCTAAATTGTTAATGAATTTAAATGCCGGTTGACTGCGGTCAAAGGCGGCAGGAGTAAACGAGACACAAGATGATACGTCAATAACGATATTTCCCTTAATTAACTCGACGCAAGTGTCCTGCGATATACCTGGTGCGCTCAGCAGGAATGCGGTCGCGATAAGGCCAAATTTAGCCGCAAAGGCTATTTTGTGGCTGGGGTGTTTTGTTGAGGTGTGCTTGCTTGCCACAGTATTTTTCCCTCGCTAATGTACTTATTGTTGTGCTGGTCGAGGTATTCGAAATGTACCTCTAATCCTTCTGGTGCGACCGATTTGTCAATTGTAATTGAAGGAACTGAGAAACTATAGTCTATTATTGATGCGGTCAAATTTATTTCTGTCCAGGCCTCTGTGCCGACGGCTCTGTATTTCATGACGCTATCTAAAATTTCATTTGCGGCAAGCTTGCTAAGCGTGGTTGCCAATTGAGATGCTGCCACCGATCCAACGTGCAGCGCAACGCCACTATTGTCTTTACTTGCAATGTCTTTTTTTAGCACGGAGTCATCACCAGCCCCTAACATCGCCGTCGCAATCGTCACAGGAATGGCTTTGCCACCAATGCTGATGCCTGGATTTTTCATGCGAGAGGCTAATGCAGGACCTGCGGTGTCTTCTGGTGCCCCGTCGGAGACGAAGTAAAGTTCTTTGATCGCTTGGGCGCGACTTCCTGTAAATATAGATTCCGCTCCACTAAGAGCAGAGCCGTAGTTCGTGCCGCCACTGGCGCGACAAATGGTATCAGAGATCGTGCTCCCCCTTGCTACGTCGGCGAAAAGATTTGTGCGGTCACCAAAGAGCATTGAAGACCGTGCTACTAAACCTGACGAGAAAGTGACGATTCCAAACCGCGTGTCTCCACCTCGACTCACGATGTCATTAATGATGGTTTCTACTGCTTTTAATCGGCCGCAAGAGCCGTTTGCAATAGGGTCTGCACCTGTCATGGACCCGGATACGTCGATCACAAATATAATATCGCGAGGGTAGGTGACAGGAGGGCAAACTTTTCCACTAAAAATAAGCGGCGTTTTGTTGAACGATGCTGATTTGAAGTTGTGATCACCAGCACCAGAGACAACCACACTACCGCCGGCGGTTTCTGGCGGGGGGGCCGGCGCGCTGTCACATTGCCAAAACCAAGTTAGTTTATCTACTTTTTGTCCATAATAGCCAGTTTTTGCGGTGCCGTTTGCTGTTGGCCGTGTGCTGCCGCCAGAATTGAAATTGGCCTTGCTGCCACAGCTCGTAAACGGCAATAGTAAATTGACAGCCATGAAAATTCGTAAAAATAATAGGTGTCGTGTGTCCATAGATGCGGTCCTCCAGTAAGTTATGTGGTTAAACGGCCAAGAGGCCATTTCCAGATCAGAGTATTCGGTCGCCCTACCGAAAAAATGAGCCGTCATTTGCATCTATATGATAACACTAAGTTTTTATAACTTAATTATCGACACCTGAAACATTTGAGCCCGCCCGCCTAATGGATTTCAATATTATTGCGCCCAATCCTCACGTCCTAGAGCAAAGTTTGTTAAAATAAATATTAAGGTTAATTCGGAATATAACAGTAAAGGGAGTGGGTTCATGCAGCTTGTCAATTTTTATCAAAAATTATGCCTCAGCATTTTATTTGCAGGTTTAAGTGCAGTATTGATTTCCGCATGCGCTTCGACGCCGGCTGAGCAGGAGGGCAGCGAGGAGACTGCGTCTGATGCGGCCGCTGCGACACATGCGGACTCATCCGCCCCTCCAGCGCCTGATTCTGCCGCTGCACCGGCTCCAGAAGCACCTCCAGGCGGAGGATCAGGAGTAGGGGCACCATCGGAATCACCGTCTATGCAACAACCAATGAACTCATCGCGACGAGTGCTTTACGTCAAAGTTGGTGGTGCAAAAATTTTCGATAAAGCCGGTGGCGGGTCTGTGGTCGGAAAGCTTAAAAAAGGTGACCACATGCTGGTAAATGTCGAAGGTGATTGGGCAAGAACCGACGATGGAAAATTTATTTCCATGAAAAATCTGAGCTCTAAAGGAGTAGGACGAGCAAAACCGGCGGCAGCATGGTCGGGTCCTCGCGGAGTATCTGTTACGCGCCACAAAGAAAAAAAGGCAGCCGTCGCAAAAAAACAGGATCCAGCTGCTACGAGTCATGCGCCACCAAAATCGGTCTATGCTACGCCAGAAGCTGCGCCAGAAGCTGCGCCAGAAGCTGCGCCTGAAGCAATGCCAGAAGAAGGCTCACCAGAAGCTGCGCCAGAAAACTAGAAATTGCAAATTAGTGAGAGGCATGGCGTGACAAATAAGCGTGGCGTAACTAATAAAGCAAACAGTTTTGGCGGCCTTAGCGGAGCCATAATAGAGCCCGTGACCTTTGGCGGCTCTATTATGATGTTTATTGGAAATACACTACTTCGTACCGTGCGTCCTAGGATGTCCTTTTCCCTATTCATCAAACAATGTGAGTTCGTTGGCAACCAAAGTATCCTTGTCATGATTTTAGCAGGGATGATGATCGGTGCCGTTTTTGGACTGCAATTTGGCGAAATTTTTCGAATTTTTGGCGCCGAAGGCATGATCGGTGCGGCGGCCGGATATGCGTTAAGCAAAGAGTTGGCTCCCGTTATCGGATCGTTCCTGGTGACGGCTAGATCTGGGAGTTCCATGGCTGCGGAGATTGCAACTATGAGGGTTAACGAGCAAATTGATGCGATGCGAGTGATGGCTGTGAATCCTTACAATTATCTGGTAGCTCCACGAATCTGGGCGAGCGTGGTCATGATGCCCCTATTAACGATCATTTTTATTGCCTCTGGAGTCTTTTGTTCGTTCATTATCGGAGTCGTCATTTACAACGTCGACTTGGCCGTTTTTTTCGATAAAATTCAGTGGATAGTTAAGCCGCGACATATATGGGAAGGATGGAAGAAGGCGATGATTTTTGGTCTAATTTTCTCCTCGCTTGGTTGTTACAAGGGTTTTTTTGCACGTGGCGGTGCAAAAGGCGTTGGACGGGCGACGACGGAGGCGGTTGTACTTTCTCTTGTTACCATTCTAATAGTTGATTTTTTTATTAGCTATTTGACTCACATTATGGCTCAAGACTCATTTTTATAGTCTTCGCACCAAAATAGTGCTCCCAAATTAAAACATAGGGGGCTGGATCGTAGGCAGACTTTGCCTGTTATCAGCAAACATCGTCAGGTTTAAAATAAAGAGTAGGAATCGTAGTGGAAGGACTGCGATGTGTTGGCGCGTGGTGTTTTTTGCGCCGTGACGGCATTGGCGTATTGAAACGTTCAAGGAGTTTTCTGGTATGTGGCCAAAATTAAAGCTTGATATCGACTATTTGCGTCGACATCGAAACGAAAAAAAATTGCTGATGGCTCCCATTATCGTCATTTTATGTGGGGTCATGTTCGCGTTCGGTATCTATTTATCGCAAGTCATTGAGCAAGAAATGAACCGCAGGGTCAAATTAGCTCTAGTAGCTCTAGAGACCAAATACGGAATAGCAATTTCTGTGGGTTCCCTTAGTACGGGCCTAGGTTCCATATCCTTGAATCAAGTTTCGATTGGACATTCTGGCTGGGCGGTGATTGACCGAGTTCAGATCGAGGTATCCCTGGTTCCCTGGCGCGATTTCTTGCGACTTACAAATATAAGTATCGGAGAGCTGGTGGTAAAAGCTCCGTGGCAGCGGGAAAAAAGACCTGCCGAAATGACAATCCTAATGGATTTGATCACGAAGAGGCTAAACGGGAACGTGGGGGATGGTGACGGGGAGGCGAATTCTCGGAGCCGTTTGTTGCCGGAGGCGTTTGAGATTTTCGCAGCTAGAATTGAATTCGTTGACAACAAAAAAACCAAAATTCTCGGTGAAAAAATTAGTTTGTCAGGAAATATTTCTCAACGCACGATAAATCTGCAGTTTGCGCACCTAATGGTCCTAGACCGGATAGATGAAACCTTTGTCCAGGGGACGCTCGAAATTCCCAAAAAGGCGAATCCGATCTTGTCACTTCAAAGTGGCCCGAATTTCGTGGGAATTCCAATATGGAGTGCTTTTTGTACCTTTGAAATTCCTAAAAAATCTGCGGTGTGCCAAATAGATGCTAAAAAAATTCCCCCCTCAGTAAGTCGAATGGTTACGCCGCGTCTTGGCGCCGATTTTGCCCCAGGATTTCGCGGTGAGATCACTCTGTCACCACTTACAGCTCCATCGTTGAAGACGGGAGTGATGGTTGGAGTGAAAGGAGAATTTAGTAATGTGGTTATTAATAACCCGACCCTTGCGGTCTCAAGATTTGGGCCGCTAAAGGTTCAAATAGCCAGTGAGGCTCAAGTAAACTTTGAAAAAAAATCTTTAAAAATGGCAAAATCTTGGATCGTAGTGCTGTCGGAAATGAGTATGCTTCGAGAGGAAGATCGCGGAATTCCGATTCAAATTGAAGTGGATGGTGCCCTTGAAACTAGAGAGGGTGGTTCGCAAGTTCCCACAGGGGCGATGAAAATGAAAATTCACGAGGTTGATTGTGCTGAAGCCTATCGCGCTATTCCCGCATCCTTCATTCCTGATCTTGGAAAATTTGAGCTCAAAGGTACGGCTTCATTAGAGGGAGACATGCGGTTTGCCAGTGGTGTTTCGACGATTTCGATTCATTCGGCTGGATTTGATTGTTTGGTATTGTCGGCTCCTGAGTTGTATTCAGCAGTGTACCTAGATGCGCCATTTATTATTGAGCGTGAATCAGATACCGGTCCAATTCACATTCCTGTGGATCCTCAACGGCCATACTTTGCAGCCTATTCCGATATCCCAGCTCAAACTCGGGCAGCCTTCGTGGCGAGTGAAGACAGTGGCTTTTATCAGCATAAAGGTGTCGAAATGTCGTCGATCGTCGGCGCAGCTCAGAGAAATTCCGAGGCAGGGCGAGCTGTTGTCGGGGGGTCGACCATCACAATGCAAACGGTCAAGAATTTGTATTTGTCTCGTGACAAAACCATTTCTAGAAAGGTTCAAGAAGTGTTTCTCGCTTGGCACATTGAGCGAATTGTTGCCAAAGAGCGCATTTTGGAAATCTATTTAAATATGGTTGAATTGGGACCAGGCTTGTACGGAATAGGGCAAGCCAGCCAAAGATTTTTTGGTAAAACACCTCAGCAATTGACACTCAAGGAGTCGGTATATCTGGCGTCCCTGTTGCCGGCACCCGTGCCGAGATATCGCTATTTTTGTGATGGAAAATTGACCAAAAATTATGAAAGAATAGTCAAACAGATTCTCGACCGCATGCTGAGTCTCGGTAGAATATCCTCAGAAAATTATGCCAAAGCGGCCTCAGAAACGATAAAGTTTTCGGACGTCGAGCGACAGAGTGCGTGTGGTGTTCTAGTGTCCCCCGGACAAAAAGAGGTTGAGCTCGATCCCGAGTCTGATGACACGGAAGCGGCAGGGCATTAATCCGTGGTGACGCGAATCCTAGTTTGAGCTTAATTGAAAGGCGGAAGGCGTCGGGACCGCATCGTAAATTTGATACCGGCCCTTGTCATCGCATGTAATGCGGCTCATAGCCACTTCGTGGTCGTGGGTATAGAAAACCCAAGAGTGTTTGTTCGCAAATTGATCGTAAAAAGACTTTTTTTCATCAATCACACATTCCGGAAAACGGTCGTAGCCCATCGTGATCGGGAGGTGCACCCAGTGCCGTCCTGGAACCAAGTCGCCAGCGAACACTATTTTAGAGTGCGGAGTCACGTTAGACTCGCCACCTGCGGGGATGCTGGTGGCGACGGTGTGCATCTGACCTGGCGTGTGACCGTCGGTGTAGACAAAAGATAGTGCGTGGGGGAGGACGTCCTTGTGGCGCTCTTTGTCCACGAGAATCAAGCGGCCGCTGGACTCAAGTAGTTCAGGCATGCCGGAAATAAACGACGCTCGATCACGTGGATGTGGTTTTTTTGCGCGTTCAAAAGCGACACGGCCAACAACATATTTCGCCTTGGGGAACAACAGGCTTAGACTTTGCTCAGGCTGACCAGTCCAAGCGGCGAGCAGTCCTCCAGCATGGTCAAAATGTAAATGTGACAAAATGACGTAGTCGATATCGGAATCTGATAGGTGGATTGCTGCCAGGTTTTCGAGCAATTTATGAGTTGTCTCGAAAACCCCGTACCGATCTGCAAGTTTTGGTTCAAAAAATGCTCCGATACCGGTTTCACACAAGATTTTCTTGCCATCAATTTCTAACAGCATGGTTCGGCAGTGAAGAGGAATTCTATTTTTTTCGTCTGGTTGGATCCATTGGCTCCAAACGGAGCGAGGCGCGTTGCCAAACATCGCACCGCCGTCAAGTTTTTGACGATTGCCTTCGATAGCTGTCACGGTGACTTCAGACATTCAAGTTCGTTCCATTCTTTGGCCGATGCCGGAAAGTTTCGAATATTTAACAAAGCTGTAAAAGTAAATTTAAAACAAATTGTCATGGGAAACTAACAACAAAACACGAGATATTGGCAAAAAATTATTATTTGTTCAACAAAATATATTTTTTTTTGTTCAAAAAAAAAAAGAAAGATTACTGGTAAAAAGTCAGTCACTTCGAATTCGCAACGATCGCAATCAGTGCTCATTGTTTGATAGTTGTCTAATGACTATGCATATCGGTGAAAAGCTTGCTAGTCGCGGCATTGAATCAGATCACGACCCACATTGTTCACAAACTCTGTGGATGAAATTTTCTCGATGTTCATTCTGTGCGCCTCGGCCCGTAGATTTTTTTAGGGTGGAGGCAGTTAAATCAACTAAGGTCTTTGATGTCCCCCCCTATGGGGGAGCCCTTGAAAATATAATATGTCTATTTAAACAGCACGTTGTGTTGTTACTTTGAAATTTTATCTCAAGTATTAGGCACATTTTGCCGATGTACCTTATAGGCGCAGGGGGGTCAAGGATGGCCTTGAAAGCCCTTGGGTTAAGAGGTCAAAGTTATGGCGTTTAGGCGTCTGCAAAAAAAGTTGAATGGGCCGCGGAGCAATTTTTCTATGCCCATGGTTCTTTTAAAGAATGTAACTAGTTCATCCACGATCGTGGCGAGCAGTCATAGTAGAGTTCTTGCGGCAATTCATTCCTCGGCTCTTACGTCCATTCCTATTTCAATTCTTGTTTCGGTTTTTGCTTCAATTTTTGCTTCAATAATGCCGGCCCAACGAGTTTTAGCCGGTCCCATGTTTTCTAGTTTACCAGAATATATTGAACAAGAGTGGGAATCCCACTCAGTTTTGAGGTCCACTCGTCTAATGATGGAATCCATTCGTAGCGGTGCGCCTTTTCAATTGGGGCAAAATTCTCCTGCCGATGCCCTGCGCGGTTACCTCCGCAGCCAAGGCCTACATCCATTAATTTCCCTTGTGGGACAATCGTCCCCAACTGGGGTAGGTCTAGTCAATAACTCTATTTTAAAAGTGACGAATTATACCCTCCGTGCCGGCAAATATGAGGTTTGTAAATCGTCTATTAGACTGGTCGAAACTCCGGCAGGTGACGCCTTTGTTTTGGGAGTGGCTCCAAACGTAGACGACGTTTTTGCGATGACTGATGACGCATGGTCGTCGCCAATTTCGGCGATTGATTTGGCCACGGAGTCAATGCTACAAGCTGGCGTGAATGTGCAGGGAATTGTCGCAACGAAACTAATGAAATGCATTTTTCCTGTTCAAGGCGAACTGCAGCCCACATGGAAAATTGTACTTCGGGCCGGAACATCGCCCTATGTGCTTTACGTTGGTCCAACCGGCGTTATCGAGGGAGATATTATGTCCTTTGATTCGGTTGACGGCACAATTCGTGCTTATGACTCAAATCCTACCTCTGGGACTCTCAAAGATTATACGATTAAGTTAAACGGTGATGGCTATTTAACAAATTCCTATTTTACAACAGCCGACATGAGCGCCACACCTATCGGTCGCTCCAACTCGGCGACAAACACCTTTACCGGTGCGCCAGGAACTACATTCTTTCCGGAACAATCTTCCTTCACTCACGTGAACCAGCAGCGAGACTTTGTTGAGACCTATGGCTACGTTTGGCCATCTACAGCAGACTGGCCAAAGCCATTGACCGTTAAGACTCACGTGGTTTTCAGCGGCGGGAAAGTCAATAATGCACAGTATACGCCGTTTGACGGAACGTCAGGCCCGTTCATTCAAATTGGGGATGGTGATGGCGTTACCCTTAAAAATTTGCCCGTAGATAGCGATGTTGTTAGCCATGAATTCGGTCATCACGTGGTGTTTGGCTCCATCACAACCACGGCGGGTGAGTCCCTCGTTTTGCACGAAGGATTAGCCGACACGCTCACTTTTTTGAGGACAAATGATGCGTGCCTCGGCGAATCTATTTGCCCTGCGGCGAGTGGTTTGTGCCAGGTCAGCGGTAAATGTTTACGCACCGCCGAAAACACAATAAAATATGGTGAAAAGAGTTTTAGCGATCTTAAGTCTTCTCCCCATTTGCAGGGTCAGGTCGTATCTGGATTTTTTTGGGACCTCCACAAAGGTGGAAAAATTCCTGATGCCGAATTAAATAAATTGCTAATCAGTGCGATTACTTTTTTACCATCTACCGCGGGTATAAAGGATTTGATTGTGGGAGTTTTGGATGCCGATTTCGCACTCTATGCGAAAGCCTATCAGCCTGTGATTCTTGCTGCCGCAGACGTACGAGGTATGAGCGTGACCACTCTTGGGATTGACGTTGCCTCTATTAATGGAATAAAATCAACGGAGACCAGCGCGCCTTCTGCGCCAGTCACATCGTCGACTAAAAAGAAGTCTTTTCTTGGGATGTGTTCCATCGGTTCCCAATCGAGCTCGATAGCGTCGTCAGTTTGGATTGTAATTGCGTTGCTGCTGCCGGTGGCAGTCCAGATTCTTCGGAGCCGGCGCCTAGTAGTGGTAAAGGTTCCAAAAAAATAAAAATCTCGATAAAGCTAAGCCCAATTGACAGGTTGCAGTCGGTTTGGTGACCCTGTTAGCCCTCATTCAGGTGGGGATGCTTTAGTTTCTATCTATAAATCCGAAAAGTCTTCCGAAACACCGGGTGTGTGCAGACTCCAGAAAGGAATACGATTCGTGTGCGCGAAGCTATATAATACTTTGAAAGCAGTCACGTCCCGTCAGTGGGTCGTTGTCTCGTGGGCATTACTCTCTTTTTGTTTTGCAACGGCGCCTTTATTTGCAAATGCAGGGATTGAAATAGTCCCGATCGCTGTGTGGCTCGGTCAATTTGAACGTGCCAATGAGGTTGAGAGCCTTCACGAAATCCGTTCGTTATTTCCGGGCATCCGCATGGCTCATGCCGTTGACGCAGCGCTCATCGTTCGAGGTGAAGAGTCGCGCCAAAAATTTCAAACGGAGTTTTCTCAAGGTGCAGACCCGGCCGACGACATTCTCATGCACTTGGCCCCGTGGAAAAGCCTCACAGGAGTGGCTGGAGTGCCCTTTAAGTTTGAGCCAACCGCCCTAGGTTCCCCGCTCTCGGATCTGGAGTGTGCCATTGACTGTGGCCTTGATTTGAGTTTTAGAGCGTTTACGCCCGTTGAGACCAAGGCCGTTATCACTAGTGCGAAAAAGGCTTTATTCGATTCTGGTTTTGGCGACCCCAAAGCGGCCTATTTTGATGAGGGTATCGTCGACAGCAAAATTCGTGCGTCCGCTGTAGAGGTCGGGTTGACTCAAGATTGGTCTGGGGCAGAGCTTACACAGTTTAAGGACATGATGGGGAAGCTTCCCTTGTTTATAGAAAATGAGCATAATTTGCTCGAGCATCCATGGCAGAATCTCCAAGAGGTCGCAAGCCAGGGGCTCGTTCTTGACGGCGTACGGTATGGAATCCAAGCGGAAATTGGCGACATGGACGGAGCACTATCACTGATAAAAAAGGCCCTAGAAACCGCAAAAAACCAAGCTCGCGTGGTTAGAATCCCAATTATTTTTAACGTCGAAGATTTGCTTCACACCAAAAATTTTGTGAAAGAGGCCCTGACCATGACGAATAAAATGGCTGCGCAAGCTGGCATTTCCGTGGTAGAATGGCGGGTTCTCAATTCGTCGTGGGACATAAAAAAAATAGGTTCATTCGTGGCCATAAAATCACTTGTTAATCAGTCCTCCTCATCTCCGAACTTGGACGAGGCTGAGTTCGTTCCCGCAAACGAACAACAAGAATTGGGCATTGAATCGCATTAATGCGGTCTAACCGGTCAATCCTCTTAATGTTAAAGACGGGTATCCTCCATGACTTTTTTTGTTGATGTTCACACTCACTTAACCCACGACGATTTTGCCGTCGATCGCAACCAGGTCATTAGCCGGGCTAGAGCCGCTGGACTCGGAGCCATTGTGGTCAACGGTCTTGAGCCTAAAAGTAACCGAATGATTTTGGAAATGGCCAAGGCAGATACACTCATAAAGCCGGCCCTAGGCATTTATCCTCTCGACGCTGTGTGTCAAAGCATTCCTAAGGATTTTCCTTTTGAGGTGCACAAATTTGACGTTTTCGAAGAGATTGCTTTTATTCGCAGCGAGGCTCTAGCAGGGCGATTGGCGGCCATTGGGGAGTGCGGACTGGACGGCCACTATCTCGGGCCGGAGTACCTTCCAGGGCAAGAGAAGGTGTTCGAGGCGCTTATTGGCGTTGCCATTGAATGTAATCTACCTATTATTATTCACACCAGAAAATGTGAGCGGCGAGCTGGCGAAATACTTGCGGCGCACGGCATCAAAAAAGTGAATTTTCACTGTTTTGGCGGCCGTGTTAGTCTTGCCAAAGAATTGGCCGAAAAGTATGGATGGTGGTTTTCGATTCCCGCTAATTGCTCCGTCAATGAAGCCTTTCAGAAGATGTTGAGTGTGCTTCCGCCCGATCAGATTCTCACCGAGACCGACGCCCCCTATTTGCCGCCCGTAAAGGGGCAACGCAATGAACCGGCAAATGTTGTGGGTACGGTCCAGCGACTGGCCAAGATTCGCGGATGGGCGGATGAGGACACTAAAAAACGAGTCTACGATAATTACACTCGGCTCTTTGGGGCTGTCTAGGTGTAGTAGAAATAACTGTATTGCCGCAATAATCAATGTTTATAAATGCTTAAAACTATTCTGAAGGGTGCCTATGTCGAAGAATTTAATCATGGCCCTCTCGCTGGCCCTAGCCAGCCAGGCTCATGCAATCACGATCTTGTGCTTAGGTGATTCACTGACGGAAGGGTTTGGCGTTTCCAAAGAAGCAGCATGGCCGACCGTTGCTGAAAAAATCCTGCGGGGTAAAAAGCATGATGTTACGTTTATCAATGCAGGTATTAGCGGATCAACGACAGCCAGTGCACCTTCGCGTATGGCATGGCATTTAAAGTCAAGCACCAGGATTGACTTGTTATTCCTTGCGCTCGGAGCAAACGATGGACTGCGCGGTCAAGATGTCAAAGCGGCACAAAAAAGCCTTGAGAGGACGATTGAAATGGCTAAATCCGGAGGAATCAAAAAAATTATTTTAGCTGGAATTAAGGCTCCGCCGAGTCTTGGAAAAGCATACACAGCCGATTTTGATTCAATGTTTCCCCGCCTTGCAAAAAAAATGCACCTGATTTTTTATCCATTTTTGTTGGATGGCGTGGCGGCCGACCCTAAATATAATCTGCCTGATGCGGTTCATCCGAATGTTGAGGGCCACAAAATCATGGCCGAAAAAATTGCTCAATTCATCGAGGCTCAGTTATGACAAATTCCCAGTCGACATCATTAATATTAAGCGCCCGAGGTCTTCGAAAATTATGGCCGGTGCCAAGCGGCGACATCGAAGTGCTACGCGGTGTGGACATTGACCTAAAGCTTGGAGAAAGTGTTGCGATTGTTGGCCCTAGTGGTTCTGGAAAATCCACGTTGCTGACGTTGCTTGCAACTTTGGATCGTCCTACATCAGGCTCGTTAGTTATTGATGGAATGCAAACAACCAGTCTCACGGACAAAGAATTGGCTCGGTGGCGTGGTAAGTCACTTGGAATTATTTTTCAGCAGTTTCATTTGATGCCGTCATTGACAGCGTTGGAGAATGTGAGTTTACCACTGGAAATTGCCGGCACAAGCGATGCAAGTTCATTGGCGAAAAAGGCCCTTTGTGACGTTGGAATGGATCACCGATTGAATCATCTCCCTGGTGCGCTGAGTGGTGGGGAGTGTCAGAGGGTTGCCATTGCCCGCGCTCTCGTGACAAAGCCTTCGCTCCTTCTGGCGGATGAGCCGAGTGGAAGTCTTGATCCCCAGACTGGCGACCAGGTCACAAATTTGCTTTTTGAGATGGTGCAAACATTGAAAATGTCCATGATTCTAGTCACACATAATCCCGAGATTGCGCGTCGTTGCCAGCGCATTCTGCGAATGAATCATGGACTTTTAGAGACGATTTCATGAACAATACAGACTATTTAAGACTTTCCTTTCGACTCTCATGGCGTCAACTTTGGCTCAACCGAGTATTTACCGTCGCGATGATGGTGAATATGGCTCTGGGACTCATTGGCTATATGGTGGTCGATGGATTTAATGGTGTTTTTTTACGTGAGATAGCAGCTAAGACCAAGCAAATTGCCTCTGCCGACATGATCGTAAGTTCTAGGCAGGCCTGGTCAGAAGCTCAAAAAAAAATCGTGAGTCAATTCGCATCCGATCGCTTGCAGATATCTTCAAGATCATCTGAGGTCAGTGTTGTCACGATGGCCTCTAGCGATTCGGGTACCAGACTTGTAGAAGCTAGGTTTATTGACGATTTGTTTCCGTTGTATCCCGGTATCACTCTCGGAAATGGTGGGCCGATAGCCACCGGTTATGCGGCCAAGCTTAAGAGCGGTGACGTCTGGATTTTTCGTGAGCTGCGCCTACAGCTGGGGATCGAAATTGGATCTCGTTTGAAAATTGGCGATAGCGTGTTCACGGTTGCAGATGTCGTGATCGATGACCCCACGACGGGAGTCGGTGGTTTTTCATTTGCGCCGCGTATATTCGCGCGGCTGGACAACTTGCAGAGAACAAATCTAATCGGATTAGGTAGCCGTGTTTTATATATCGAGCGATTTCGTTCGAGTAACCCTTCGGAGATTGCCTCCGATGAGTTGAAGGTGCTGAGGCGCTCTTTGACTGCAGGCGATCAGTCCGCTGATATTCGCGTGCGCTCTCACAAAGAAGTTTCTGAGGATCTTTCGAGAATCCAGGGATACCTAAATGATTACCTTTCTTTGATCGCGTTGGTCGCACTATTTCTCGCGGCTGTTGGTACAAGTTACCTCATGGATGGTCAGCTTTCACGCACAACAAAAGAATTTGCTATTTTGTCCTCACTCGGTGCTCCGCCTTGGATTGGGCCGCTTGTGTTTGTGTTGCAATGTATGATCTTGGGGTTTGGTGCGAGTTTGATCGCAGCGATGCTTGGAAACCTTGGAATGCCATTTCTCGCCCGTGCAATGATTCCCGTAGCCGGCGCAGTTAAAGCACTTTGGATTCCATGGCAAACCATTGGGCGGGCATCACTAGTCGCCGTTTTAAGTGGGCTGGCCTTGTCGCTACCAAGATTGCGACAATTGATGCTGGTGAAGCCTGTAATCCTTCTGCGCGGAGGTCCGGATGTTTCGTCATGGGTCTCGTGGCGCGGTATGGTGTATTATTTGCCAGCATTACTTTTGTGGTGGTTGACTTCTGTGCACGAGTCTAAGTCGTGGACGACTGGCACGGCATTTGCTTTGGTTTTTTTGGTGATAGCGCTTGCACTCACGGCTCTGACCTTGCCGCTTTTGCGTGCCGCAAGATGGTCTGCGGTTTGGTTACCGATGCATTGGACAAGAAGGCTAGCGGTCCGTCAGTTAAGTCGCAATCCAGTACCGACGGTTAGTACTTTTCTCGCATTGGCGATTGGTGCGTCCTTGATCAGCCTGATTCCGCAGCTGCAAAGAGTCGTCTCCCAGGAAGTGGCACGACCAGAAAGTATCATTCCGCAATTATTCATGTTCGATATCCAAGATGAACAGGTTGTGCCGCTCAAGACCTATATGCAATCCATTGGCGCAAACCTGAGCGGTTTAGCCCCAATGGTGCGGGCTAGGCTGGAGCGCGTCAATGGACTGCCGATCGATCAGCGAGATGTTGATTTTGAGGGTGAGCGGGAGCAGAAACAACGAGAGGCTTTGCAGGCGCGCACGCAAAATCTTTCTTACCGCCGTGAACTTAGTAGTGCTGAAAGCATCATTGATGGCGCATTTTTTAGTAAGGAATTTTCTGGACAGGGAGTACCAGGGCTATCGATCGAGGAGGGCTTTGCTAAAAGACTGAATTTGAAAATTGGCGACCAGATGCGTTTTGATATCAGTGGGGTTGAGTTTGAGGGAAACGTTACCAGTATCCGTAAAGTGAGATGGACGTCGTTTGCCCCGAATTTCATGATCCTTGTGCAGCCAGGTGCATTAAATGATGCACCGAAAATTTGGGTTGCAAGCGCAGGCGGTGTTGGCTCTGATAAAGTGGACCAGATTCAAATGGAGTTGGTCCGCCAGTTTTCCAATGTCAGTGTGATCGATATCAAAGCGGCCGTGTCGCGACTGCTCTTGTTTATCGATAAAGTAGGAGTTGCCATCAGTGTTGTGGCATGGTTAGCGTTAATGGGTGGCGCCGGTGTGCTTTATGCAATTGCCTATGCAAGATCGACGCAACGACGTTGGGATATGGCGCTGGTGATGGCCCTAGGTGGTTCAGTGACCGACGCGGCCCTTAGCGTCTTAGTTGAGTACCTGATGATTTCCAGCGCAGCAGTCATTTTTGGCGTGTTTCTTGGGATTCTCGAAAGCATAGCGGTCGCTCGATTTGTATTTGATGCGCCGTGGAACGTCACTGACACTATGATTTCAAGTTGGACTTTTCTAATTGTGCCTCTATCTCTTTTTGTCTCATGGCTCGCGACGCGTGGCGCGTTGCGTGAGAGTGTGAGCCAGTTGTTGAGCGAAAATTAATGAAGTGTAGTACCGCAATATTCAATGTTTATGAATTCATTGATTATTGCGGCACTACAGGGTGTCATATTCGTTTAGTTCTATATTCCTCTATTCCTCTATTCGTGCTTAAAGCCAAAGCGAGAAGCCTGTTCCTATATTCGAAGTCTTTGCTGTTATGCTGGACGTTTCGCTATTGCCGCCAGACCGGACTGAGTGCTCGTCGATTGATTTTAATTGCCCAAATAATGAGACACGTTCGCTCAAGAAGTAATTGATGCCCAAGGTGTAATAGACACCACTACCGTAAAAATCAGTGGTACTAAGATTGTACTGGTAGTCATAGCGACTGCCAATAACCCCGCCTCCGACTTCAAGATTCGCAACGGGCGCAAGAAAAACAAGGCGCGATCCAACTGTAAATCGACTGCCGCCAAGATGTTCTAGACTTGAATTGACGGAGCGCATATTCATCATACTGTGCGATGCATCAAATTGAACAAATTTAAGTAATTCAAGTCCAAACGTCTGCGAAATGTTATAGCCCTTCCATTTGCTAGTCTGTTTCGAGTTACCTGTACCTGATGTTAGGCCCATTGAACCTCGATTCGAGCTCAATTCATAATTGCCAAACTCACCCTCAACTGATTGTGAGATGAAAATATGGGTGATCGCACTCGACCGGTATGAGTTAACCAGGTTGTGGGATGCCCCTGGTTGACCAAACGCCGTGGGCGAATGAAGTCCAATTGATAGTGCTCCGAAGGTCACCAAAAGTTGGGTTATTTTAATCATTGTTTTTATCATGTTCGACATCACATTTTCTCCATGCAGGGTTTGGAAGGTTGACTTTTAGCGTTTAAAATACAAGGGTCGTACATATCTCCATACCCCCTTCAAGCAAATTGTGTGCCAAGGGGGGATGGCTGATATTGGTCATAAATACGGTGGTTTACGAGTTGTATTAAGCACCCACGACTGTCAAAAGTATTGACAGTAGTCTACAGATCGAGACAATCCTTCCCTTATTTGCGTTGATGACCCAGCGTACGTGTGCGAGACTGTAAGTGGGCCTACAGTCGAGATTACGAGGTGCGGTTCTATTGACGGGGGATCCGAACTTGGAGTCTTTTTAGCAAGCGGAGGTTTTTAGGTTTGAAGCGTGTTCACCGATTTTATAGTGATAATCTTTTTTTGCGTGCAACCGCCGTGATATCAACGGATGTTGTACGAGAAATGTGTACGATTCAAAAGGCAGGCCCCCTCGCGGCGATGGCTCTCGGACGAGCCGTTACCGGGGCGGTATTGATGGCAGCTCAACTTCGTGACAAACAAGTGGTGGCTTTGCACTTTCGGGGGAACGGTCCCCTCGGCTCCGTGTACGCAGAAGCCTCTTATGAAGGGGAGTGCCGCGGATGGTGCGACCAGCCAAATGCGAGTGTCCCTTTTAAAGATGGACGAATTGACGTGGCGGCAGGGCTCGGTATCGGGCTCTTGAATGTTATTCGGAGTCAACCATTCGAAAAAGCTCCCCATGTCGGAACCGTGGAGCTTGTCACGAGTGAAATTGGCGACGATATCGCCTATTACATGCAGCAGAGCCATCAAACATCATCAGTCATTGCTCTAGGCGTAGTCCTAGATTCTCAAGGCCAGGTTGAAGTCGCCGGCGGCGTGCTCATTGAGTTAATGCCGGGGGCCACGGAGTCGACCATTGGCGATCTTGAAGCCGCAGTAACTGCCGCAAAACCACTTGCTGAAATGCTAGTTGCCGGCAGTAACGCCATTCAATTACTCAAAAATCTTACTGGATCCATTCCGATGAATCCGTCGGAACATCCGTTTGATTTAAAATATTCATGTCGTTGCAATCAGGATCGTGCAGAGCGTTCAATCAATATGCTTGGACGTGAAGAGATTAAAGAAATGATTGCAAAGTCTGAAAGCTCGAAAATTCGCTGCGACTTTTGTGGAAGACACTATACAATCTCATTTGATCGCCTTCGGGAAATGCTCGCCAACTTCGATAGGATGAATTAAATTTCTCGGGCGAGCCGTTGGGCCCAGTGGAAGTGCCCGAACATTATAATCGAGAAATATCTGTTGACTTGGCCTCGACCGGCGGCTGTCCTGCCGTAAAATCTAGAATTGGTTCTCCAGACTTACTGCGGAACAATCGGCGTGCGGTGCCGGTTAGGATGTAGAGGCCATCGGGTTGTTTTTTGATGTTGCCCGTCAAAATGACGGAGCCGAGGCTTTCTTCAGCTTGCTTTGATTGGCCGGCACTTTGAAACACTTCGAGGCGGACTTGGTATTGATGACTGTTTTTCAGCCAACGCATGGGCACAGTTTTAACACGCAAGTTTCCCAAGTAGAATTCATTACTACGCTCAATCCGAGCTCGCAGAATTTGGCTAACGGGCTGTCCGACAATTCGGCTGGTGGTTTCTCGACCAGTGCTGTCAACTGCCGAAACCTGCTGCCAGGTCTTAAGCGTAACCGGAATTCTGACTCTTTGAGTCGTTTTAGTTTCAGAAACTTCTTGGGGTGCCCTTGAATACCCTTGAGCCGCTACTGCGCTGAGGCTGCTAGATGCGCCACCCATTACAATCGACGGAAAAAGAGCGACGAGAAATGCCTGCAAAAGTGTGAGTCTAGGACAACGCATCATTAATATCCTCCGAATTCTTGTGATTCTGTAACTCAATGTTTAGAACTAGTAGTTTGTGTATTATTTTACCATGGTCTAATTAATTTGTGCTTGTTTGCCAAAAAATTTACTCGCGATTTTTTGTTGGCCAAGACCTATCTATATGATTGTATCTGTAAAATATGGTAGAATTTGGAAATAACCAAAAGGTTTAAATTGGTCTATTCGACCAGTTTCTACCTGACTTAACTAAAGGTTCGCCGCTTTGATAAATTTGATGAAAGTTAGTCGGCGTATTTTTTGGGGTGGTAGATTGCCACCTGTCTCCATAAAAGCATTCTTGTATGGGCCTGTTGCAGCGACCGCTACGGTAGCGCTTAGTATTGTTGCGTTCGAATTCAACCTCACGACACGCTCCCAAGACGAACGCACCAGGGAAATGCTTTTGGCCGATGATGCTGTGGTGCAAAATTTTCTGCAGGAGTGGCGCGAGTTGCCACGAAATCAAAATGAATTGCGTTTGCACGCGCGTAAGCTTGGACAGCGAATGAATGCGTATGACGCTTGGGGAGAGCGGATAGAATACTTACCTCTTGATCGCGAGAATTACTCCCTTAGAAGTTTTGCCGCAGACGGCGTCCAAAATCGTCCAAATGAGACCCCTGACATCAGCGTTCTACATTGGGGGCCAGACGGAGAGCGGGGGCTCAAATATAATTCCCAGGCTGCGGCAGAGCATCGCCGCCCGTCGGCGGTATTGTTGGCTGGAGCGAGTGATGATGAGGAAAAATGGACGGCTAAGATTTTTCTTGAACCGCAAACAGGGACAAAACGCCTGGTGGTCCGCAGCGAGAGGCAGAAAAATCTATATATGGTTGCAATTCATGACCGTGTAGAGGAGTTTTTTTGGCTTCCAAACCAACAAAAAATTGTGTTTACGGCCAGCCACAGTTCTCGCTACACCGACGGCCTCTACGTGTGGGATTTGCTTACGGATGAAACTGAAGAACTCTTTACCCTTGAACAGCAGCAAGCAATCATGGGCCCGAACTCGGCGCATAATTCACTGTACCTTGCTCTTTCTTTTGTTAGCGCGACAAATCCACCACAGGTCGGCGTTTTCATGGTTCCGGCTAGGCAACAAAAGCTGAACCCCAAAACGTTTTTTCAGCCTAAAAATCTCCACGTTTTTATTCTTGATAAATCCATCAAACATATTCAACCACCTGCCGAGGTCGCAAAAAACACGATATTTCATGACACCGAGTTTTTAGGTTCGATGACCGTTATCCAGGATGGGGCGGGAAGTGCGTTGCAAAAGGCATGGTTAGCAATGCCTTTGGGCGGTGATTGGGAAAAACGGGTGCTTGAGTGGCAAGATTTTACGGCGGCAAACCTTAAATCGGTGCTTGCACCATATGCGATACTAGGGCTGTCAATGTTTTACGAGGACGCAGCTGCAGTCGCAGAAGTGGACTCAAAAGAGAAAAAAGCGTTTATTGAACTTGGCGCCGAGATGGGCAAGTCCCTTAGCGCAAGTGTGGGTGCTCCCGGATACCTGCAGGCCATTGGTTTCTGGCAAGGGGATCCCAAAAATTGAGTGGTGACTAAAATGCTTGTTGGATAAAACCGTCAAGGTACAATAATTTTATACGTTTGTTTTATTTATTTGTTTGTTTATTTATTTGGTTGTGAGGTGCAGAAAAATGTCCATTCAAGAGCTACCATTAAATGTCTATGCGGTTATTTTAGCTGGCGGCAGTGGAACGCGTTTTTGGCCGAAATCTCGTCAAAAATGGCCTAAGCAGCTGTGTGAATTAGGTGGAAGCAGCGAGACAATGTTAGAAACAACCTTGGGACGCTTGGATGGATTTGTCCCTGTTGCTAGGCGCATTATTGTGACCCATAAAGATCAAGCAGAGGCCACAAAAAAAATTGTTGGTAACCGATGTTCCATCGTGATCGCAGAGCCTGAAGCGCGAAATACAGCTAATGCGTTGGCATTGGCCGCACTTGAAATATCCCAAAAAGGGACGGGGGACGATGCCATCATGATCAGCCTCCACGCCGATCATGTGATTGAAAAATTGAGCATGTTTCGAGAGAGCATTCGCACGGCAGTAGAGGTTGCTGCAGGGAAAGAAATTTGTTTAGTGGGGATCGTTCCCAAGTATGCAGAAACCGGCTACGGTTATATTGAGCGGGGCAACGCGCGAGCTGAAAAGGGTGCTTTCAAAGTCGCGTCATTCCGCGAAAAGCCTGAGCTAAAACTCGCTGAGGAATTTGTGGCGAGTCGAAAATTCTATTGGAACGCAGGAATTTTCGTGTTCCACGTCCCCACGTTGATTCAAGAGCTTGAGGCGAAATTGCCGGTAACCGTACAATGTCTGCGCAAGGTGTTGGGGGATTCCTCCTCGTTTTCTTCGATTGACAGCGAAAAATTCGCCGGTGCATATGCTGTGCTTCCGCGGATATCTATTGATCATGCGGTACTAGAGGTATCTAAGCGCGTCAGCGTCGTGGAGGCTGATATTGGCTGGCAGGATGTCGGTACTTGGGACGCGTTATCCCAATGTTTTAAAACAGATAGTGCTGGAAATTTTGTTCAAGGTGATGCCTTGTTAATTGATTCCCATGGATGCACTGTAGATACGGACGGCCCCCTGACGGCTTTGCTTGGCGTTAGAGACCTTGTGGTTGTTCATGCCAAAGGTGCTATTTTGGTTTGCCCAAAAAGTCGCGCGCAGGATGTTAAATTGATTGTGGATCGCTTAAAGGAGTCTGGCCGCAGTGATTTGATCTAGTTTTGCCGCGACGAACAACGCGGAGTTCGGCCTTTTTCAGAATAATTGAATCTTGTGCCTCCTAAATAGTAAATCATCTCAGTGCCACGTAAACGCCACTTTAAATCCAGATGCTTCCTGGATTACCCAGCAATTCCGCAAGGCGTTTCCTGGTGAGCATGGTTGTAAATATCTTATTTTGGACCGCTCCTTCTCTTGAATGAAATTTGTAACAAGATCCATTCTGGCTCTATTTGTCAATGATGGATAGAGAAACCGTTGAGGGGAGCAGGTCCATACCACCGTCTCTGGCGCTTTCGCGGCAGAGACTAATTATTGTGGTGAATTAGGGCAGACGAGATGCCCGTAAGGCGATGATATTGTATATTATTTGGATTTAAAATTTCCGATAGCGGAATCTATTTTGATATGGATAATAGTGGGATACTGAATGTCAGATTTTAAGTTGAATCTATGAAAAGGAGTTCCAATGAACCGATCTTTACTGTTGTTTATTAGCCTAGGTGCGGCCACACCCTACTTATATGCTCAACCCCCAATGCCATTCAATCCGTCAACAAATCCAAGCCAACCAACAACGCCGCCCCCCCCCTCGACCACGACGATGCGCCCCGAGATAAGGCAAGCTATGTGCCAAGAACATTATACTGGATGCATAGAAGCACGTCCACGTCTCTGCCGAATTTCAAATACAGGGGTCGAGACAATGATGTCGACTGCAGAAGTCAATGTGGCAGGAGAAGAAAAGCGAACATGTATTCAAGTAGCAAAAGCAGCTTGTCACTCAACGGTATATACTGCGCGAGAAAAATGTATTGAAGATGGTCGACCTGCTTGCGACAGAAAACCCGCCAAACCCGCCAAGCTTAAAGTTGACTGCTTAAGCGAATTGAATAAAACTTGTGTAAAAACATTACCGGCGATTCGTGCTAAATGTGAGGAACCAGGAATTAAAAAGTGCGAGGATAAAAACGCAGAGCAGCTTAAGATAATATTTGAAAAGCGCGATGCCGCCGAAAAGAAAGCGAAAGAGGAGGAAAAAAGATGTGCTGCAGATACTACTGGATGTGACAAAGAGCGGACGGACTGTTTAAATCCACGGTAAAATTGCACTCGCCGACAGTAACAAACGAAGGCTCAAACAGAATTCATCGCCTTCGTCAATTATTGCCACGACTATCAAAGCAATTCAATTTCTTAATGAAGATGCATTCAATTTTAAATTATTCACTCATTTGTCGTCGGTGAATCCTGGGCGTTTTTGTGCTATTGTCGCCCCCTTCTTCCGAAAAAAGGGGGCACACATGTTGGTGAGAAGCATTTTTAGACTTCAAGCCGAAAACTTGGGCTTGAGGTAGCAGCTCGCTGTTTACCAAAGAAAGCAACCGAAACCAAAAATCAAGCTACTGGACAGACTTTTCTGGTTATTGTTCAAAAGGTTCAGCAAAGCTTGGGAAAATAGTGCGGCCAATGATGGCCGACCAATTTCCCGAATGTCTTGTTACGCATCTGTGGTGATCGGCCGAGATCCTTCGCCTTCGGCTCAGGACACGTCTCTGGCGCTTTCGCGGCAGAGACTAATTATTTAATCAAGTAACCGTAAAGATTATGTAACCCACTGGCTACAAACATTTTATTCCCAGAAATAATTGGTGCGGTTGCAATTCGGCTACCGAGATCGTCATACCAGAGGGCCACTCCAGTGGCGATGTCTAACGCCGAAATGCGGCCGCTGTTACCGATAACATAAACTCCGGTTTCACTAGCTACCATGAATGCAGGTGTCGTCGCCAATTGAGTTCGCCAGCTAACACGGCCAGACGTTGCGTCGTAAGCGATGATTTCCCCGTTCGTTAGACCGACGTAATATCGCCCTGCCCGAAACGTAGATGTTGAAGCCGATGTCTGCCGGTCTTGCCAAATAACCTGACGTTCTTGGCCGACGGATACGAGCGCAATGAGGCCGTCGTAGCGGCTTATAAGCAGCTTTCCATTGTGAACAATCAATTCACCGACAAAGTCATTGAAGCGAGTTTCTTGATAAAAAGGATTATACTTCCAAACTTGTTTACCGTCCTCAAGTTTTAAAGCAAGGATGTCGCCAGAGGTCAGGCCGATGATTAACCGACCGTCTTGGACGATCGCGGCCGGGGCCCGTCGCACGGTTATCTTGTCAGGAAATCCCGCATCGTGTACCCAAAGACGTTTTCCTGTGAGCCCATCGACGGCGTAGGCGACCTGTCCGGTGGTCACGGCGTAAATAACTCCATTGGAAAAAGTCAAAGGACGATCGATGTATGATTCAAGTTCGGTATTCCAAATAGCTTTGCCAGTGCTAATGTTTAGGGCCGATAATTGGCCAGACCGAGTCGCAAAAAATAGAGTGTTTTCGATAACTAATGGCGGAGCGGTCATTTCTCCGTCGGTGGCAAACCACCATTTATTTTTTCGAGAATCGATGTTGTAAGCGCGAATTGTCGAGGCGTTGTAGCTTCCTATGACGACGCTGCCTTGAAGGACAAAGCCACCTGGGTCCGATTCTGCAAGCGGCTTAACTTGGTTCAGTTCGCGATTCATGGCGATCACTCCAAGCCGAAACGGCTTAAGCGGCAGTGGCGCACCCAGTACACTTTGCGATGATGATAAACAGAGGTTTATCATCATAAGTGCGATCGTGTGCATGTGTTTTGGCCTAAGCATTTTAGCTCCAAGTATACTGTTGAAAGACCTTAAGCGGGACCCATCGCCGCTATGAGGCTGCGCGCTGTCGAGGCTTCGGACGAGGTGGCGAATTTTTCGATCAGTTCTTTCAACGCCAGGCGAGCTTCAGGAAAAGACTTTTTAAAATACTGAAGGCGGCCCTTCGCCAACAGCGCCATTGGTTTAGTTTCATCAGAGGCTAGGCTAATAATTACGTCGCTTTCTTTAATCGCAGCATCGAACTCAGAAGCATCTTCCATAATTCCAATAAGCATCATGCGTGACACGGTTTGATAGAAATTATTTGAAGTGCTGGCTTTTGAAATGGCTTCAGCTACAGTGCGTGCGTCTGCAGCCTTACCTTCCTCCAATTGTACGCCGGCCCAAGAAAGTCCAGCCATCCAACCTTCTTGATTCAATGTGTTTGCGTCGTAGAATTTTTTATATTCAGCTGTGGATTTTGATTTGTCCGGTTTGAGGGTAGAGATTTGCAATTCCAATTTCGTAACGGTCACTAGATCTTCCGCAGAGATCTCAGTTTTTTTGCCGTCAGCACTAGGCTTTGTCGCGCGCAGATCGTCAATTTGTTTTTGAAGGTCTGCGCGTGCTTTGTCCAAACTTGCGACTTCTTTTGCTTGCACGGCGCCTATTTTAGATACTTCACCACGTCGATTCGCCGCCTGCCGGCTGCTCCATGAGAATACCGCATATCCAACGATACATACTGCTAGCAGAGGTGACATGATCATAAAGGCTCGCTGCTTATTTTCTTTGACATAAGCTATGGCCCTTAGGATGTTGTCCTGAAAGTTGTCGGGGCGTTTGAGCGCTTGTTCAATTTGTTTGTGTCCAGCCATGATGAAACCTCAAAAATAAATTAAAATACTAATAGATTCAGCAGCGTACTTTGACGCTGCACCGTTTCATGGTGCCAGTCAATGATCTGATTCACAACAACTTTTATACAGAAACAGCAGCTTTGACCAACAATGTGATAAAATTAAACAAATAGCAGGTATTGCCTAATTTGCAGTCAAATTTAGTAAGGGGGGGGGGCAACATGTCTCGTCTTGGTTCATTGTTGGTGCGCGAGGGAATTCTATCGGCGTCAGATCGGCAATTAATTAAACGCGAAAGCGCCAACCACCATGGGAGTTTTGCGCGAAGTATTCTTGCGCTAGGCCTTTTGGATGAGGTCGAACTTAGCGCACTTTTTACGTCGAACACTTCTTACCGTCAGGCAGAAAAAGATATTCTCCAAGAATTGGACCTGAGAATTATGGATGTTGCTCCACTTCATGTGCTCTCCTGGCTAGAGGTTCTTCCTCTTCACATAAAGGATGGAACATTGGTTTTAGCAATGGTTGATCCCACGGATCTGGACGCCATAAGTCAAATGGTCTTTTTTACGGGTTATCAAATTAGACCTGTCATTGCAACCCAATCACAGATCAATTTTGGATTAAAAGAGATTGGCGCAGTCGTGAAAATTGCCGACAGCCGATTCGAGTCGTTTATTAAAACCCATGGCCGAATGTCCCAAACGAAACAAAAACCAGTACAACGTAACATGAATGACGAATCAGAGTATGAATTCACTTTTGACGGAACTGATTTGGCCGAAGATACTGATGACGGTGCCAACGAAGTTGGAGAAATAGAAGTTCAACAATCGTTGAATAGTGGAGCGGAGGAGTCAGGATCTTCCGAGGATGAATGGGTCGATTCTGCGGCCGCATCTGAGCCTGATCACTCCCAAGATTTTGATATAGACGACGATAGAAATGAGATCCCCAAAGAGGAAGCAACACCAGCGTTTGTAAAAGACGAATCGCAAGGTGCAGTATCCTATCAGAAAGCGGCTTTACCTGAGGAAGATTTTTCAGGAATTGATAACTCCATCGATTTTGATTTAGACGACGACGGAAATGAGATTCCAAAAGCGGTAGCAGCCCCAGCAGTTGCAAATGACGAATCGGAAGTTGAAGTCTCTGTTGCCGAACTTCCCGTTGATGACATTGCCAGTGGCCTTGAAAGTGATATCGGCGGAGGCCTAGAAGGTGGTCTGGACGGAGCCGTTGCGGCAAGTGCCGATCTAGGAGAATACGTAGACGTGGACGTGGACGTTGATCCAGGAATAAGCGTAGCTGGCGCTGTAAGTGCGCTTCCAGATGGACTTGATGATGACATCGACCTCGGAATTCAAGCAGATCCTGAGCCGGATAATTCTCTTGAATCCATGGCAGGAATGGATGATGAAACGCCAACCACCGCTTTGGATGGCGCAAGTGAAAACTTAGCGCTTGACGGTGACGATCTCATGGGTGGGGTGGAAGACGTTGGGTTAGAAGTCCCATCAGAGGATGACCTTTTCGAGCCAGATGAACCGAGAATTGATGGTCTTGGTCTTGGTGCTTCAGGCGAGCAACCTGCTTTTGAGGATGAAATGAAAGCAGATGGCGATGAACCAACCTTAGACTTTTCTGGCTTGCAAGAAGACTCAGACGCCTCGATGCTGCCAAGCCTCGATAACGAACCATTAGGTATGCAAGAAGATACCCCAATGGATGATGTTCCTGGTGCTGCTGAAGTTGCAAAAGCTTCAATCGCTCCAATCGCTCCAATCGCTCAGCCAGCAGCAGTAGTATCCGCCCACGCAGGTATTACAGTGTTAAACCGCGCATTAGTTCAAATGCAAATGACGAGTGATCCGGAAAAAGCATTGCAGCGGATTGCCGAAGTATCGGCAAAAGTTGGCATTAGCTCCGGAGCTATAGTTAGCATTAAGGGTGGAAAACTTTCAAAGGGAATACTGTGGCAACAAGCGGGCGATGGACCGACGAGCGAGGCTCAGATTCCTGCGGGAATTGATCTAAAGTCGGCACAGATTTTCGCTGAAAAAACAGCTGACGAGGCCACCTGGACACCAATTTCCGCGGCGCTTGGAGCATCAGCCGTGGCGATAATAAAATCATGGCCAGACGCAAAAAATGCACCGACGATGGTGCTTGCGAGAACTCATGGAGATACGATAGTCCTAAGTTTTGCTTCGTTTTCCGGGGCAAGTGATCATGATGGCTTAAAGCAAAGTTTTGCGGATGTTATTAGAAGTGTTTCGCCGAAGCTCTAGGCAGGCAATAGTCGGGACCAACAATGGACCGACGACGAGAGGGAGGAGGAAAGTAGCCCGGCTGATTAGTGACGGGAGCGGGGTGAGCGGCAACAGAAGGGCAACAAAGGGGAAAAGAGATGAATCTAAATTTGACTGTTTCAAAGGATGTCATTTTTATTGATTCAAAGTGAAAACCGCCGAACTACTTCACTAATCTGAAAGATTAGATGAGTTCCAATATGCACGAGCCGTGCCAAGGCGGGGTGGATGCAAATGCATTTAAAATGCCTGTAATATAGGGCTGTTAAACAGACGATGCGCTGGATTATGGTTGGACTTCCGTACAAACTGTCAATTTACCTGACAGGTAATGGTGAGATGGTTCCGGTCAGGAGATCGGTCTCCGGCGACGGATCATTGTCTCTAATAACAGAAAATAATTTCGTAAATTTTATCTTTGCCAGCAATTGAAATAGTGAACGAGTCTCCTATAAATTTGCCAACAAGGCCCTGGCCGAGTGGGGATTGAAGCGACACTGTGTGGACTGTCGTGGTGGAGTCTTGCGGCAGACTGAAGCCTGCCGCAAACGGCAGTAGGAAACACGATGAATGAATGCCGTCGCACTCCAATTCAACCACGGCGGTGGAGGCAATGGGCGTACCTTCGTCAAAAGATCTCAGTTCAGTGGAAGCGAGGACTCGGCGCATTCCCTTGGCTTCATTGAGGCGTTCGCGCTGAGCCCCAGCGAGGTAGGAGGCTTCAAGAGCGCGCGTATCGTACTTGTTTTCAGGTTTACTTTCTGTGTTGGTCGCCGCATCGACGGCAGCACAAACCGTCAAATCTAACATGGCGCAATTTTCGTCGAGGGCTGCAAGCAAAAGATCGCGAAGGAGTATTTTTCTATTGAGATTTTTATTAGGCATCGAAACAACACTTTCTAAATTAACTCAAGGCAAAAAATAGATATCATCGAGACGAAGGTGGATGGTGTGTCCGAGGTGTGTGATATCCATAAAAACTTGTAGCTTGCCACCAAATTAGTATTAAATCACGCACCAAGCGATAGTTCTAGAAGTAATTGCACCTTGTTTCTTGTAAGTTGCTAGGGATGATGATAACTCTCCTAAACATTGCTGTGAGTATGGAAAATTTAAATGGACCGAACGAACAATTTTTGGAGATTTTATGCGTATTAATATAGCTCAAATCCTCGTGTCAGTATCCGTAGTGGCAGCCTCAGTCGGCTGTGGTAAATTTCGTAAGGCGAAAGAGCCAGTTCGCGACATCGTCACAAAGCCGATGGGCCTTAATTTGTCTGTGGATGCGTCCGACTATTCAAAATCAAAATATTGTGGCGACGTGCGCCCTGCAACCGCGCAAGATCCTACTCCCCCTTATACCTTTGAAGATAAGTTCATTAGTGACAAACTCGCCAGTGCCGACGGTTTTGTTGGGTGGATTCACGGAGCCGTGCCATCCTACAAACAGTATCTGTTTACCTACCGCAAAGTGGAACCCGGTAATCCTATGGCATTTTTTCAGGCGGAACAATTCTCGCTAGTTGGCGCAACCCCAGAAATTTGGAAGCAATTTGAAACACTAAATCGCCATGATAAGGTGCGCCTTAGAGGAACTCTTTTAGATAACAAAAGCCCGATTAAACACCTGATTATTTCTGAAATCACCATTCTGACACCTTATGATAAGTCGACTGACAACGAATATAGTTTTGATGCGGCGACATTAAAAGGCGTCAAAAATTTTCGCGTGTTTGGTCAAATTCATGCCCTCGTAGCATCTGAGACCTATGGCTATGCAATCGTACTTGAAAAAGACAACTTCATGATGCCAATTGCCGTGAGAAGCAAACATTCCGCAGTCGCTAAAGGTCTTTTTAAAGGTGACATCGTCGATGTCAATGTTCGTGTGGTTCAAGGAAAAGAGGGGAGACCACCCCATTTTCAAACGGATGAAAACTTCGAACAGGCAATTACAATCGTAGATCCACTGATTAATTGCCATGGGACTACGCGTGCTGTGGTGGGGCATTTGGTTAAGTTTGATAAAAGTCCAGCAATATCTGTCGATGTCTATGCGGTACGTGTCGTCGACGGTAACGGCGTTGGGCGCAATATGACATTCTTTCCAAGCGCTTCTACCAGTGATGATTCGTTTGGGGAAATATTTATGGCCATTTCCGCAAAGGCAAAAAAGGCTTGGGATGAAGCCGTAGAAGCTCCCGGAGTGGTGAGAAATTATCACGAGAAAAAATCAATTCAAGTTGTCGCAAACGGTATGATAAATGTCGTGTCAACTGAGCAAGCAAATGCCCAAGTGTATTTAAAATCTGCAGATGATGTCGAGTTTAAGGTGACCTCTTTTTTGACACCGTAAAAATTAGTCAGTAAATTAAAGTCTGACCTGGACCCCAATTTCAATGACCTGTTTGGGTGGTAAATGGAAATAGGCCATGGCGCCCTGAGCGTTGCGTGTCATGAAGGCAAACAGGTGTTCGCGCCACAGAGCCATTCCTGGGACTTCGGTAGCGATGAGCGTCTCTCTGCCGATAATGTAAATAGCGGATGTGGGATCCACGGGGATATCTTTGTCTTTACATTTGCGCAGGACTTCGGGGACATTTGGTGAATCCATGAAACCGTACTTCGCAATGACTCGGTAGAAATTGGCTCCTAACGACTCAACTGACATCTGCTCTGCTAAATCCGTATGTGCCACTTCATCAGTGACTATCGTCAGAAGGATGACATGTTCATGGATCACACTATTAATTTTGAAATTATGAATCAATGGTAGCGGAGTGCCTTCAGATTTTCCTGTCAATATAACAGCAACGCCAGGAACTCGGAGTCTTGCCAAGGGAGCTGTTTCAGCCACAAATCGTTCGATGGGTTTTGTCGCCATCACAAGTCTATTTGTGAGGATTTGACGGCCTCGTTTCCATGTTGTCATTACTGTGAATAAAACAGCACCCAGCAACAATGGAAACCAGCCACCTTCGACGATCTTAAGTGCATTGGCGCCTAGAAACGCAAGATCGACCAAAATAAATGCTGTACCTATCGACACTACTACCGCAAGATTCCAGTGCCAGAGTTTGCGCGCCACAATGCAAGTTAGTATCGATGTAATGGCCATTGTTCCTGTGACAGCGATTCCGTAGGCAGATGCCAGTGCACTAGAACTCTTAAACATCAAAACTACAAAAATGGTTCCGATCATTAGAGCCCAGTTGACGATTGGGATATAAATTTGTCCCCTTTCGTCAGCAGATGTATGTCTGATCTGCAAGCGCGGCAAAAAACCGAGGTTCACCGCTTGCTGAGTCAGCGAGAACGCACCTGTGATAAGAGCTTGAGACGCAATCACAGCCGCAGCAGTGGACAAGCCCACGAGTGGGTACAGCAGCGAGTTCGGGGCGAGTGCAAAGAAGGGGTTTTTGATCGCAGAAGGATCGCTCAATAGAAGGGCTCCTTGTCCAAAATAATTTATCATCAACGCAGGAAGCGCGACATAAAACCATCCAAGTCGAATAGGCACCAAACCAAAATGGCCCATATCGGCGTACAGAGCTTCTCCACCGGTTACGACCAGAAAAACGCTGCCTAATACCACGAAACCGTGAAATCCGTTGTCCAATAAAAAATGAAATCCGTGAATTGGATTCAAGGCAGAAAATACTCCTAAATTCTTAGCGACTCCCAGCACTCCCATGGCAGTCAACACGAAAAACCAAACCAAAATGATCGGACCAAACACTTTACCGATGTGTGCGGTACCCTTGTGCTGAAATAAAAATAAGATGCAAATAATTGCAAGGGATACTAGAATTATGTAAGGCTCAAACAGCGGGGTCAAAACTTTCAAACCCTCGATTGCGCTGAGAATGGTGATGGCTGGTGTAATGATACCATCGCCGTAAAGCAAAACAGCTCCTAATAGACCCATCGCAACTACCGGATCGATAAACCTTCTGACCTTGGTCTCCTTTGGAATCAAAAGAGCCATCAACGAAAGGATTCCACCTTCGCCTTTATTGTCTGCGCGCATGACAAAAAGTAAATACTTGATTGATACAATGAATATTAAAGACCAGAGAATGAGCGACAGTACTCCTAAAATGTTGCTTGGCGTCAATGCCACACCGTGGGCTCCAGAAAAGCATTCACGCATTGCATAGAGCGGGCTCGTGCCAATATCGCCAAATACAACTCCTAAAGCTGCGATTGTAAGAGTAATATGATTTTTACTTGAAGAAATGGGTTGACTCACTTGTCTATTCACCTTGTTTGAGAGGAGATGATTCAATTCCTTTGGGGCCGTGCAGGAAATAATACCACTAATTAAGAAAATCTGAAGATATATCTAAATCTTGTGTTTGAGAAGAAAGGTGGCGTAACCTTCATCAGCCGAAGACAGTAACCAAAAATTCAATTAAATTAGGAAACTGACCTAAG